>DEMY01000076.1:1144-19005 GCA_002359425.1 Clostridiales bacterium UBA2658 | reverse complement strand
CTCGGTCAAATTCTTTTTGTTCTGCTGCTTTCCCTGCCGCTCGGAGCCAACGGCAGTGGTCGTTGTGCGGGCAAAGCGCGGGGTGGAGCTGCTGCGCTGGATGCCGGTGTTCATATAGGCTTCGTTGTCGTAGCAGACGTAGACCATGTCGTGGCCGCGCTCCATCGCACCGGAGAGGGACTGGAAGCCGATGTCATAGGAGCCGCCGTCGCCGCCAAAGGTGATGAACTTATAGTTCTCGTCCACCTTACCGCGACGCTTGAGCGCATTGTAAGCCGCTTCGACGCCGGAGCAGGTCGCGGCGGNNAGTGTAGGGGTACATGAAGGTTGAAACCTCAAGGCAGCTCGTCGCGTTTGTGACGACGGCCCGATCCTCTTCGTTGAGCGCGCGCAGGACGTTTGATACGACGATGCCCGCGCCGCAGCCGGCACAAAGGCGGTGTCCGCCCGTAAGTCTGGTGGGCTTTTCAACCTCGCGCTTGAGATCATAAGGTGCTGCTGTCATTTTGTCTCCCCCTCTCTCCTGACGCCGAGATGGCTGTAAACGGGGCCGGTCTCGCCGGTCTCTGCGATTTTTTGAAGTCTTATGTAAACTGATTTTGCATCCTCCACGCGGAAATCCCGGCCGCCGAGGCCGTAAACAACGTCAACGAGCTGCGGGCGCTTTTCAAGGTCATAGAGCGCGCTGCGCGTCTCCGCAAAGAGCGGACCGCCATTGCCGGAAAAGCTTTCGGACTTGTCCATAACGGCGACGGCTTTGGTGTTTTTAAGCGCTTCAGCAAGCTCATCTGCCGGGAACGGGCGGAACACGCGAAGCTTCACAACGCCAGCCTTCACGCCCTGCTCGCGCAGCTCATCCGCTGCCGCGCGGGCGGTTCCGGCGCTGGAGCCGATGAGAACGAGCGCGAAATCCGCGTCCTCCATGCGGTTGCAATCCATAAGTCCNNGCCGACGCGACATCCAAAATGCGGGCTTTTGCCGCCATCATGGCCTCGGCCTCCATGACCTTATGCTCCATATAGAACTGGGTCACATCGTAGGGGCCGACGGCGATCGGGTTTTCCTTTTTCAAAAGGTAATTTTCCGGCTCATACGGGCCGACAAATCTGCGCACCGCGTCGGTATCCAAAAGCTCAATATTCTCGACCGCATGGCTGGTGATAAAGCCGTCCATACAGGTCATAACCGGCAGGCGGACATTCTGGGCCTCTCCGATCAGGGGGGCCATAAGGAAATTGTCGTAGGCTTCCTGATTGTTCTCGGCATAGAGCTGCACCCAGCCGCTGTCTCGCGCACCCATTGAGTCAGAATGATCGTTATTGATATTGATAGGGCCGGAGAGCGCACGGTTGACGCAAACGAGCGTAATCGGAAGGCGGCTGGATGCGGCGACATAGAGCATTTCATACATGAGCGCCAAGCCGCAGGAGGACGTCGCGCAGACGCTCCGCGCCCCGGCGGCCTGCGCGCCGATGCAGACGGACATGGAGCTATGCTCGCNNCAACGAACTCGGTGTGCACCTCTCCGTTTGCAACATAGCGGGCGAAGTATTCAGGAATTTCGGTGGACGGCGTGATCGGAAACGCACCGATAACGTCGGGATCGACCTGCTTCATGGCATAAGCGACGGGGTCATTTCCGGAAAGACAGCTCTCCATTACGCTTCACCTCCATTTTTCATCGTGATCGCATCAAAGGGGCAAACGGTCACGCAGATACCGCAGCCCTTGCAGTGTATATAGTCAAAATCGAGCCGTTTGCCGTCCTTTACAGGGATAGAAGCGTCCGGGCAAAACGGAACGCAGAGCATGCAGTGCTTGCATTTTTCCTCAAGAAAGACCGGCGTGTTGGTGCGCCATGAGCCGGTGANNAAATCTCACCGCCGGGGGTCAAGCCCTCAACCGGCGTTGTAAGATTGATATCTCTTGCGTGGATCATCCCTCGCGTACCTCCTTGACTGCTCTTTTGAGAATTTCCATATTGCCCGCAATGACCTGCGGCTTGGTAGCAAATTTGTGTTTGAACGAGTCCTCGATGTCGGCGAAAAACTGTTCGGTCGAAAGAACGCCGCTGACCTTGACCGCCGCTGCCAGAAGCGCGGTATTCGGGAAGTTTTTGCCCAGGACTTCTTCGGAAATCTTCCGTGCGTCCAGCGCACAGACGCGGCCCTTCCAGCCCGGCAGCTTTTTGCGCAGTTCCTCGGGAGACTCCGCCGTGTTCACGATGACGGCGCCATTCGGCTTCAGCCCGTCCGTTACAGGAACAGAGGAAAGGAGCGTTTCGTCCAGAACGACCACATAGTCGGGATTATAAATGTTGGAGTGGACCGGGCAGCGCTCGCTGCAAATTCGGTTGTAGGCCGTAATGGGCGCGCCCATGCGCTCCGGGCCATATTCCGGGAAGCCCTGCACGTACTTTCCCTCCCGTCCGGCGACCTCGGCCAGCATTAGACAGGCGGACTTTGCGCCCTGTCCCCCGCGGCCATGCCAGCGGATCTCCGTCATTTCGTATGTTGCCATCGTCCGTTCCTCCAAACATTTTTGATTCGGAAAATAAAAAAAGACCTTCGTTCCGCAAGGGACGAAGACCTTAGTCTATCGCTACACCACCCATGCAAGCGTACCATCATACGTTTTCCCTGTTACGGCGGGAAACCGTCGGAGCCTACTCGTCTTTCGCCTTTGGGTCCGCGGCTCGGGAGGGATGTTCGGCTTCCTTCTACTCGTACCAGGCTCACACCAATGCCCGGCTCTCTGAAACTTTCGGAGGAAACGTACTGTCTCCGTCAATGCCTTTTCATGTGCTGTTCAGTTTTTCTCTTTTCGCTTTACTTCGCGAAAGATTGTCTTCAATATAAACTTCCCGCCGCATTTTGTCAAGGGACGTTTCTTTTTTTGTGCGATTTGACATTTTTACAGCCGCACTTTCGTACGGGAACGTACAAAATAGTGACGTTTTTAATCGCAGCGCGGAAAAAAGCTGGTCCAGCGCGGTGGGATGTGGTATAATCAGAGACATAAAATCCAGATGATTTTAAGGAGAACGGCCCTATATGAGAGCTTATAAAAATGTTGAAAATCTGCCCATCGGACACGCCTCCGACAAGGTGACGCCGGGCTGTATCGTCCTTGAGGGCGGGGCCTTTCGCGGCGTTTACACTTCCGGCGTCCTCGACCGGCTCATGCAGGCGGATATCAATCTGCAATGCACCATCGGCGTCTCCGCCGGGGCGATGAACGGCTTCAACTACGTTTCCGGCCAGATCGGCCGCTCGGGTCGCATCAACCTCACCTACCGGCACGACAGCCGCTACATTGGCTACAAGGCTCTGTGGCAAAATCGCGGCATCACAGGCTTTGACTTTCTCTTCAACGACATCCCGAGTATTCTGCCCTTCGATCAGGAGAGCTTTGACAGGCCCGAGCGCCGCTTTGTTGCGGTGGCCACGAACTGCATCACGGGCGAGTCAAGCTATTTTGAAAAGGGCAAATGCGAGGACATCACCAAGGCAATTCAGGCCTCCGCGAGCGTACCCATTGCCTCGAAAATGGTCTATATTGACGGCTCCCCATATCTGGATGGCGGGTGCAGCGTCAAAATTCCGGTGGATTGGGCGCTGAATGAGGGCTTTGAAAAGATTGTCGTCGTGCGCACACGCGACCGCGCCTACCGCAAGCCGCCGCAAAGAATGAGCGCTCTCATCGAGCGGCTCTACGACACCTACCCCATTCTCGCGCAGGAGCTGGAGGAGGAAACGGAGCGTTACAACACACTTTGCGACCACATTGACCACCTCGAAAAGGAAGGCCGCATCTTTGTCATCGCCCCCACCCGCCCCGTTCGCATCATGCGCTTTGAGGGCGACATGGAGCGTCTCGGCGCGCTCTACCAGCTCGGCTACTGCGACGCGGGCGGCAGGATGCATGCGCTGGAAGAATATTTGAACAACTAAAGCTTGCGCGCNNTGCGCTCGTTCCGTCATACTTTGCCTTTATGCCGGGCAACAATTGCTTTTAGTAAATAAAATGATTTTTTAGAATAAAATAAAAATTATGTTGATAATTTAAATAAATGTCTTTATTATGAAATTTCAATGGAAATTACGAATTTGATCCGGTATCGATAACGGTCTTTGTGGAGGAAGACTATGACTATGACTATGAAAATGGTCAAATAGTCGTTACATCTAGCAGATTACTATCAAAACCAGAAGTTGATGCTATTGGAGAAGAAAATTTTGAATCTAAAGATTCTACGACCTCTCAGGAACCAAGCGCAAAGTTGTGCGCAGGTGCTTCCAATAGTAAATACAAATTAACAATACACGAATATGGCAACTATTCGACTCCCGGAAATGGCGTAAAGGCGACTATTTCGGGACTGGGCCGAATGGTCTGGCACGTCTGGAGCTCATCCAGAACAAGAACCTGCTCTTGGTGAAGATTTCTTCGGGTTAACGTGGTCGGGCGGATTCACTGCGAACAATTCACAAGCCTACGCACGCTGGAATATTGACGACAGTGTTGCAACCATTACTCAAGCTGATGGCGGTGCTAGTAGTGGACGTGTTTGGAGTTTCGATGAGTGGCGAAATTATCAGGGCCACTTTCCTGACTATGTAAAAGATGCAACTATTTCTACTGATCTATCTAAGAATTACCGTGAAGGCAATGGTAATACAGCAGAAGTTATGTGTAAATACATACATACGTATACTTCAACAACAGGAGGTATTACAGTCAACGCTGGACCAAGCGGCGTCGGTGCTGGCTTCACACTTGGAAATTGCTCGAAACAATGGTCAATTGTTTGCTTTGTAACTGGAATACCCTATTAATTTAGACAACTGAATATTTAAGACCAATGTAATTTTCCCCGACGTGATAGTGGCATAATACCGCTATCACGTCGGGGAAACTACACTATTATTATTTATACTCGGTATTCGGGAATGCTTTTTCCATCCCTTTCCCCAATAAATAGAATATTCTATAATCATACACATTAACATTAATGAGGTTAGCCAGTTTTCCGTTTACCAAGACTTGCGTTATTTTATTATTACGAACAATCCCCCAAGCAATCCAATCACGGTGATTGTTGAATGAGGAATAAAAATCGTCTCCTTGTCGATTTGGATCAAATAATAGAACTTCCCCACTAATCTTCGATACTTTGTAGGAGAGAATACTTTTTTTAAGATTGCACAACTTCCGTTTTCCCTCTCATTTATATAAAATATAAGATACCAGTCATTAACATAATCTTTATAGAGGACTCTGTCTACCTTATCAATAGGGGCTGCGGTTGCAGTATATTCTTTAAGGCAATCAATTGGTTGCATCTGCTTCGTTTTTACAATACATACTAAAGAATAAGTACAGATAAGCATTATAATAATCACAATAATTGATTTATTTTTCATTATTTATGGCTATACCTTTCTGAAAGCTCCTGTCTCCTTTTTGGTTCAAATATAGCATATTATTCCAGAACAGTAAAGTATTATTTTACGATTACTGTGGCATTTTGAAGGATGCGGTGGTATAATACGGCTATTCCATTTCCGAAAGGAGCCGCGCCATGTTTTTCGTTTTGCCAACGGTGACCGTCCTCTGGATCTACATCTTTGCGGCGGACCTGCCCGCCGTTTTTCTCCTGCGCATCATCTATCAGGCGGACACCATTGAAAAGGAACCGGTCTCCCTTTTGTGGTCGCTGCTGCTCATGGGCGTTTTCGCGGCGCTCGCGGCGATTGCCGTTGAGGAGCTGATCGACATCTATCTCGTGACGGTGCTCGATAAGGGCAGCGCGGCTTACAGCGTCGTTTCCGCGTTTTTGGGTGTCGCGGCGGTCGAGGAAGGCACAAAATTCCTGTTTTTGAAGCTTCGCACGTGGAAGGACCCGAACTTCAACTACCGCTTCGACGGGGTCGTTTACGCAGTGTTTGTTTCGCTCGGCTTTGCGGCGTTTGAAAACGTCGGGTATGTGTTTGGCTACGGACTTTCCGTCTCTGTTTCGCGCGCGTTTCTTGCCGTTCCGGGACACATGGCTTTCGCCGTTTTCATGGGCGCGTTCTATGGCCGGGCAAAGCTTTGCGCGGACACCGGCGACACGGCCGGAAAGATCGGCAATCTGCTTGCCGCCTACCTCACGGCGGTCTTCCTCCACGGCTTTTACGACGCCTGCGCGATGATTGGAACCGTACTTTCAACGCTGCTTTTCATCGTTTTTGTCGTCATTATGTACATCGTCGTAATCAAAAAGGTCAAAAGAGAATCTTCTACCGATGAACCGATATAAATCAAAATAAAAATTTTGGGCCGCTGCAATCGGGATTGCAGCGGCCCTTTTGTGTGGATGAAGGACACTTGGTATGGAGGATACGATAAAGATTGGAGGAGACAATTATTGATAACCGCCGTGGATGCCGCCGGGCGGTGTATCACGCTTCAAAAAGTGCGGTGGAGAGATAGCGGTCGCCGGAGTCAGGCAGAACAACAACGATGTTCTTGCCCTTGTTTTCCGGGCGCTTCGCGAGCTGGATGCCCGCCCAGAGCGCCGCGCCGGAGGAAATGCCGACCAGCACGCCCTCTGTTTTGCCGATTTCGCGGCCCGTTTCAAATGCGTCCTCGTTCGAGACGGTAATGATCTCGTCATAGATCTTCGTATTCAGAACGTCCGGCACGAAGCCGGGACCGATTCCCTGAATTTTGTGGCTGCCAGAAACGCCCTTCGAGAGCACAGGGGAACTCTCCGGCTCAACCGCCACAACCTTAATATTCGGGTTTTTGGACTTGAGATATTCGCCGGCGCCGGTCACAGTGCCGCCGGTACCAACGCCAGCGACAAAGATATCGACCTTGCCGTCGGTATCTTCATAGATTTCCGGTCCTGTCGTAACGCGGTGGATAGCGGGGTTCGCGGGGTTCACAAACTGGCCGGGGATAAAGCTGTTTGGCGTTTCTTCATGCAGCTCGTTTGCCTTGGCAATCGCACCCTTCATACCTTTGGAGCCGTCCGTCAAAACCAGCTCCGCGCCGTATGCTTGCATGAGCTTTCTGCGCTCGATGGACATGGTTTCCGGCATGACGATAACAATGCGGTAGCCCCTTGCCGCCGCGACGGCCGCAAGCGCAATACCCGTGTTGCCGGAGCTTGGCTCAATGATGACAAAGCCGGGTTTCAGTTCGCCTTTTTGCTCCGCATCGTCGATCATCGCCTTGGCGATGCGATCCTTGACGGAACCGGCGGGGTTGAAATACTCAAGCTTTACAAATATTTTTGCAGAGAGTGCTTCTTTCTCTTCAAAGCGGGTTAGTTCCAAAAGCGGAGTTTTTCCGATAAGCTGATCCGCGGACGTGTATATATTCGACATTGTATGTGCGCTCCTTTCAAATTCAAAACAGTTTTTTCAGTCTTTGCTGCATTTATACGCAAAAGCGACATCGAAAGCCGCTTTCTGGACCGTTTTTTCTGTTATTCACCGAAACCGCCTCCTTAGCGGACCTCCTCAAAGCCATGCTCAAGGTCGGTAAGTATATCGTCGATATGTTCGGTTCCAACAGAAAGGCGCACCGTATTCGGGCGGATGCCGCAGGCCAGAAGCTGCTCCTCGCNCAGCTGAGAGTGCGTCGTAGAGCCGGGGTGGATGACCAGCGATTTGACGTCCGCAACGTTTGCAAGGAGCGAAAAAAGCTCCAAACTTTCCGTGAACTTGCGCGCCTTATCCGCGCCGCCTTTGATGTCAAAGGTAAAGATGGATGCCGCGCCGTTCGGGAAGTAACTGTCATAGCGCTTTTTCGCATGGCCGGTCGCGAGAGACGGATGGTTCACGCGCTCGACCTGTGGATGTTCCTTCAAAAAATCCACGACCCGCAACGCGTTTTCAACGTGGCGCTCGACGCGCAGCGAGAGTGTTTCGAGTCCCTGCAAAAGCAGAAACGAATTGAACGGCGAAATGGCCGCACCTTGATCGCGCATGAGCGTTGTGCGGATCTTCATAACATAGGCAAGGTTTCCGCACGCTTCGGTAAAAACCACGTCGTGGTAAGCCGGATTCGGCTTTGAAAGGCCGGGGAACCTGTCGTTCTGCGCCCAGTCGAATTTTCCGGAGTCAACGATTACGCCGCCCATGACGGTACCGTGCCCGCCGATGAACTTTGTTGCCGAATGGACGACGATATCCGCTCCATGCTCAATGGGCCGGAGCAGGTAAGGCGTTGCAAAGGTATTGTCAACGATGAGCGGAATCCCGTGGCGATGTGCGATGGCGGCGAGCGCCTCAATGTCTGCAACATCCGAATTTGGATTTCCGAGCGTCTCGGTGTAGAGAAGCTTTGAATTGTCTTTTATGGCCTTTTCAAAATTTTCCGGGTTTTGCGGATCGACAAAGGTGGTTTCAATTCCCTGATCCTTGAGCGTATTGGCAAACAGGCTGTAGGTGCCGCCGTAGAGATTGACCGAGGAAACAATGTGGTCACCTGCTCTGGCTATGTTCTGCACTGCATAGGTGATGGCGGCAGAGCCGGAGGCCGTTGCCAATGCCGCCGCGCCGCCCTCAAGCGCCGCAACGCGCTTTTCAAAGACGTCCGAGGTGGGGTTCATGAGGCGGGTGTAGATGTTGCCGCCCTCCGTGAGTCCAAAGCGGTCCGCCGCCTGCGCGGCGTCCCGGAATACATAAGNNAGCTGTAGCGTTTCAAAGTGATAGTTGTGGTCAGTCATGCCTTTCATCCTTTCATTTTCGGTCAAATGTCCTTTTTCACGCAGCGACACATTCGCCCGAATCGAAAGTTGATGCGCAGCAGCCGTTCAAATAAGCGTCCCATCAGTCTCATCCTTCCGCTTGATTGCTTGCATTGTAGCACTTTAATCCCACAATGTCAATATGATTAGTGTGATTAAAATATTTATTGCTGTTTATTCCAAAAGCGAACTGTTTTTCCTGTCCCATTTGCACATAACTGGCAAAATGGACTCACCATTCTATGGGCTTTTCTACTGTTCTTCAAGCATGGAAACCCGCTAATATATAAGCCTCTTTTGTGACAGTCTCCTTTGCAGATGCAGAAAGCCCGCCGACATAACTGCGCGGCGGGCTAAAGCTCTGCTTACCGTTCCTCTATGGGAACATAAGCTTTTTTCTCATTGATTTCCTTATAGGCCGGACGGATGATCTTGTCGACGTTGATAAGCTCGTCAATGCGGTGCGCGCTCCAGCCGACAATACGGGCCATCGCGAAGATGGGCGTATAAAGCTCCAAGGGGATGCCAAGCATGCTGTAAACAAAACCGCTGTAGTAGTCAACGTTCGTACTCACACCTTTGTAGATGTGGCGCTTATCGCCAATGATTTCGGGGGCGAGACGCTCGATTGTGGAATAAAGCGCATACTGGTCCTCCTGCCCCTTCTCAATGGCCAGAAGCTCCACAAACCCCTTAAAGACGCGCTCACGGGGGTCGGAAATCGAATATACCGCGTGGCCGACGCCGTAGATGAGACCCTTTTTGTCAAAAGCCTCCTTATCGACGATCTTGCCGAGATAATAGCGCACCTCATCCTCGTCCTTTGTGTCGCGGACGTTTTCGCGGATGTTCTGCATCATGTTCATAACCTTGAGGTTCGCACCGCCGTGCTTCGGACCTTTTAGGGACGCGAGCGCCGCTGCCATGGTCGAATAAGTATCCGAACCCGAGGAGCTGACGACGCGAGTCGTGAAGGTGGAGTTGTTGCCGNNNNGAAGCATCATGAGAATGTTTTCCGCAGGGGAAAGCAGCGGGTTCGGGCGATGGATATACATGCTCTCGTCGTCCATATAGTGGCTGTAAGCATGGTAGCCATAGACGCCGAGCTGTGGGAAAACGCTGATGAGAAACAGGCACTGCCGAATGACGTTATCCAAAGAGGTGTCAAGCGCACGGTCATCATAGGCAGACAGCGTCAGGACGCTTTTCATCATAGAGTTCATAATATCCGGGCTTGGCGCTTTCATGATGACATCCCGCGTGAAGTTTTTCGGCAGCCAGCGGCTCTCGTTCATCGTGTCCTCAAATTCGTTGAGCCGCTCTTCGTTTGGCAAATCACCGAAAAGGAGCAGATAGGCGCATTCATTGTAACCGAAATGCTGGGTGGCAAAGCCCTTGACGAGGTCGATTACATTGTAGCCTCTGTACCAGAGCTGACCGTCGCAAGGGATCTTGTTGCCGTCCGCATCCGTTCGGAAGGTGCCGTTTTTGTCTTTTTCAAATGCCGTTATTTCGGAGATCGTGTTGATGCCCGCCATGACGCCTTCGCCGGTTTTGTCGCGCAGACCGCGCTTGACGCCGTAGACGTCAAAAAGGGCCGGGTCGAATTTATCCGCGTCGATGCAGAGCTGCTTTTGCGCACTTGCATATAGTTCAGGGTTCATAGGTGTCCTTTCCAGTTCGCCGCCGGGGCGGCCTTTTCCGATACCTGTATAGATCTTCCACATTCGTATGTTAATTCTTTAAATTGTTTCTATCAAAAAAACGTGAAATTGTCAAGTTACACTTTTTATCTTTCGCCTTAAACGACGTTCTTCGACAGCTTTCGCGGTCCCAAAAAGAAAAAAGAGAAAAATCGAAAAAAATCTAAATTTCAGGTATTGACAGACAGAAATTTCTTTAGTATAATACCCCTTGCCTGTTCGACCGGCAAAAACACAATATGGCGGCGTAGCTCNNCGGGTTCGAATCCCGTACGGGTCACCACCACGTCGGAGCAAACTGCGAATCGCGGCGTTGCTCCTCCTTTTCCCCACAAAAGCTTCGATTTTGCGGGGGTCCCGAAAGAGTAAACACTTTTGAGGGCGCTACTCAAGAAATTCGCCCTATGGCGAGACGCTGTGGGCGTCGGCTGTAAGGGCGAATTTCTATAACTGCATATGGAGGCTTAGCTCAGCTGGTTAGAGCGCATGCTTCACACGCATGAGGTCGGCGGTTCGAGCCCGCCNNCTTAAAAAGGCCGGAAACAACTGATAATTTAGTTGTTTCCGGCCTTTTTTGTACTTTTGCAGATTTGTACAAAACGGAAAACAGACCTTTTCAAATGCTCATTTGGGGTATCTGAGGCATCTTTGATGTTAAAAATTGATGGCAAAATAGTATCCTGCATTGTGCGTCGAACAGCGCAAAATAATAAAAAAACAAAGCGGTTCTTTATGCCCGCCTCTCCTCCTCCGCCTTCTCAAAAAGCGAGCTTATGAGCCTTGCAAGCTCCTCTGGGGACTGCTGAAAGTCGGCATTCATCCAGGTAAGCTTTGTGTTGTAAAAACCGCCAAGGAGAAAGGACTTAATAAAAAGAAACGCAGCGTCGTTATACTGCGGCAGCGTCGCGCGCAGAACGTCCAGCGATTCCATCATAGCGGCGTTGTAGCGCTCGGCAAGCAGATGCTCGCAGCCGCTTTCCATAACGAGCTGCAAAAGCGTCGCGTGCCCGCGCCAGAAGCGAAAATAGACAAGGCAAAGCTCATAAAGGGACTTCTCCGAAAGCGCGGAAATCTCCCCCGATATCTCTGCGCAGAGCCGGTCACTATAGGCTTTAACGATGTCCTCCTTGGATTGAAAATGCCGGTAGAAGGTCTGACGAGAAACGTCGGCCCGCTCTGTAAGCTTATTGATTGTGATGTCCGCAAATTTTTTCTCCCGCATAAGCGACAAAAGCGCCTGTATGAGCCATTCCTCATATTGACAGGCCGTTTTGTTCTGCGATTTTACATCCAAAAGTGTGACACTCCCCTCAATGTGTAGCAGTTGCGTCGAAAGCGTTGACTTTGCATTTCGCCGTTATTATAATGCAAAGCAGCAAGTGTTACAAGTGTCACATGAAATTTCACGGAATTCGGAGGGAACTACATGGACAATATCGAAAATATCGTTTCCGCACAGCGGAAATTCTTCGATCTCAACCAGACGCGGGACATCGGTTTTCGCAAAACGATGCTTCGCAGGCTTTTGCGCGTAATCAACGAAAATGAAGGTCTGATCAGCAATGCGCTGTATGCCGATCTCGGCAAGTCAAAGGCGGAGGCCTACATGACAGAAATTGCAATGGTGACAGAGGAAATTAAAACGATGCTCTGGAACCTTGAAACCTGGAGCCGTCCGCGCCGCACAGGCGGCACAATGGCGACTTTCCCGTCGCACAACATGGTTTACAGCGAGCCTTACGGGGTTGTTTTGATCCTTGCGCCATGGAACTACCCGTTCAACCTCGCGATGACGCCGCTCGTCGGCGCAATCGCGGCGGGCAACTGCGTCGTTTTGAAGTGTTCACGCCATAGCGCCCATTCCTCCGCCGTCATCCAGAAAATTCTGAGCGAAACCTTCCAGAAGGAATACGTCTGCTGTCTTGACGCGGACGCAGATTACGACGAAGTTCTGAAGCAGAAATACGACTACATTTTCTTCACGGGCAGTCCGCGCGTCGGCAAGACCGTCATGAAAACGGCGAGCGAAAACCTCATCCCCGTCTCCCTAGAGCTTGGCGGTAAAAGTCCCTGCATCGTTGACGAAACCGCGAACCTTGAGATCGCCGCGCGCCGCATCGTCTGGGGCAAATTCCTGAACGCCGGTCAGACCTGCATCTCCATCGACTACGTGCTCGCGCAGGCATCCATCAAGGATGAGCTTATCAAATATATGAACGCTGAAATTCAAAAGCGCTACGCGAATGCCGAACAGAGCAGCTCTTACCCGAACATCATCAGCCGCCACCATTACGACCGTCTTTGCAAGCTTTTGGATACGGAGCAAACCGTTATTGGCGGCGCAAAAAACGACGAAGCCTTGAAAATAGCTCCTGCCCTGCTGCCGAATGCGGACTTTGACCACGAGGTTATGCAGGAGGAAATTTTTGGGCCGCTGCTGCCCGTTATCGCCTACGACGACCTTAGCGAAACGCTCACGGACCTCAAAAAACACCCGCGCCCGCTCGCCTGCTATTTCTTCTCGGAAGACAGCACCGCCATCCGCCGCGTTATCCGCGAACTGCCCTTTGGCGGCGGCTGCGTGAACGATACGATGATGCACATCTCAAACAACCATCTGCCCTTCGGCGGGGTCGGCAACAGCGGCATGGGCGCTTACCACGGACGTTACAGCTTCGATACGTTCAGCCACAAAAAGGGCGTTGTCAGAAACACTACCCACCTCGACCTCTGCATGCGCTACGCCCCATACGATGAAGCGAAACTGCGTCTGCTCAAGCATTTTCTATAAAACCGGCTTGCATTTTTCGGAAAGCGGCGTGTACTCCGATCAGACCTGATAACCGAATGAGTTTTCAAAATGAACGGAACGCTTGTCTGGTATCTCATCGCCGTCGCCGCTGTGCTCTTTTTCACCGTCTGGCGTTACAAAAAAGGCAAAACGACCGACGACCCGCGGCGCGAAATGTGATGCACGGCGTATTGAACGCATATAAAAATGGCCTTTGCGGCAAAACCGCAAAGGCCATTCGTTTTACTATGCTTATTTCTTTCTCGCGAGCACCTTTTCGATGCCGTTTGCAACGCCGTTTGCATCAACGCCGTATTTTGCTAAAAGGTCGGCGTATTTGCCGCTTTCGGTAAAGGTATCCTGAATGCCGACAAACTCAGTTGGAACGCCCGCACCTGCCCACGCGAGGACTTCGGAAACCGCGCTGCCGAGGCCGCCATATATGTTGTGCTCCTCGGCGGTAACGATTGCGCCCGTTTCCCCGGCGCACTTCAAAATAAGTTCCTTGTCGATGGGCTTTACGCTGTACATATCGACGACGCGCACCGATACGCCCTTTTTCTCAAGCACTTCGGCGGCTTCGATAGCCTTGTGAACGAGAAGGCCGCAGGCGATGACCGTGACATCCTTGCCGTCGCGGACAATTGCGCCCTTGCCGCACTCGAACTGATAATCCGCCGGATACAGGTCGGGATACACATCGCGCGAAAGGCGCAGATAGAAAGGGCCGTAGGTTTTGGCCGCGTACTCCGTCGCCCACTTTGTGCTGGTCGCGTCAGACGGAACCAGCAGCCGCATGTTCGGCAGCGCGCGCATGGCAGAGATATCCTCCAGCGCGTGGTGGGTCGCGCCGTCGAGCGCATCCGACATACCGCAGTAGGCTCCGCCGAGCTTCACGTTCAGGTTTCCGTAGCAGACCTGTGCGCGGGTCGCGATCAGACCGAGCGTTGTCAGAAACGCTGTGAAGGTGTTGACAAACGGGATTTTGCCCGTTGTGGAAAGGCCCGCCGCCGTTGCGACCATGTTGCTCTCCGCAATACCCATATTGAAGAAACGGTCGGGATGCGCATCGCCAAACATTTTGCTCTTCGTAGAACCGGAAAGGTCGGCGTCCAGAACGACGATGTCATGATTCGTTTCGCCTAGCTCGGCCAAAACGCTGCCGTATACTTCTCTGATAGACTTCGCCATTATCTGTCCCCTCCCAGCTCTGCAATTGCCTTTGCCAAATCCTCATCCGGAATGGCCTTGCCGTGCCACGCGGCCTGACCCTCCATGAAGGAGACGCCCTTGCCCTTGACCGTATCGGCAATAATCACGCTAGGGCCGTCCTTGAAAGCCTTCGCGTCCTCGATCGCCTTGTAGAATGCCTGCAAATCGTGCCCGTCGCAACGGATAACGTTCCAACCGAATGCGCGCCACTTTGCGGGCAGGTCGCGGATGGGCATGATCTCGTCCGTCGTGCCGTCAAGCTGGACCTTGTTCCAGTCAACGATGGCGGTGAGCTTGTCGAGTCCAAACTTCGGCGCGGACATGGCTGCTTCCCAGGCGGTGCCCTCGTCCAGCTCGCCGTCACCCAAAACGGCGTAGACCCGCGCGGGGCTGTTATTGAGCTTCAAACCGAGCGCCATACCCTGCGCCGCCGAAAGGCCGATGCCGAGAGGGCCGGACGGCATTTCGACGCCGGGGGTATGCATGGACGGGTGACCCTGAAGCTGGCTGTCAATCTTGCGGAGCGTCGCCATGCTGTCCTTCGGCAGAAAGCCCTTTTCGATGAGGTTGCGGTAGAGCATCGGGGCGGCGTGGCCCTTGCAGAGAACAAGACGGTCCCGGTTCGGATCGTCCGGTTTTTTCGCGTCAACATTCATGACCTCCTGATACAGCAGTGTCAGAATTTCGCACACCGAAAGCGAGCCGCCCGGATGGCCGGACTGCGCACCGTGGATGGCTGTCAGCACGTCGATGCGAAACTGCCGGCACTGCTCCGTCAGCTCCGCCTCGCGCTCATTGGTAAGTGGCATTGTTTTCTCCTCCAATAATGTTTTTCTTTATTTCAAACTCTGTTTTGAGGATGACCTTCCTGATATGCACGGATATTTTCGACCGCAATGTCAATGAGCCGTTTCCGGCTTTCGAGCGGCGCCCATGCAATGTGCGGGGTGATAACGCAGTTCGGCGCGTCAAAGAGCGGACTACCGTCCACCGGCGGCTCCTTTGAGAGCACATCCGCCGCGAAGCCGCCGAGCTTCCCGGTTTTCAGCGCCTCGGCCACGTCCCACTCGTTTACAAGATCGCCGCGCGCGGCGTTGATTAAAAGCGTGCCGGGCTTCATCTTCTCAAGCGTCCCGACGTTTATCAGCTCCGCATTTTCCGGCGTCAAGGGGCAGTGGAGACTGATAACGTCCGCCTTTTGGAGAATTTCGTTAAAGTCCGCCATCGAAACGCCGTCGATGCCGGAGTCTTCTCTCGGATGCGCGGCACAGGCCATGACCTTCATGCCGAAAGGCACCGCCGCCCCCGCGACCCCCTGCCCGATCTTGCCGAAGCCGACGACGCCAAGCGTCTTGCCCGCAAGCTCTGTGAGCGGATAATCCCAGTAGCAAAAGCAGCTGGCTCGCGACCACTTACCCTCCATAACGCCCCGGCTATGCTCGCCCACATGGGCGCACAACTCGAAAAGCAGCGCAAAGGTGTGCTGGACGACGGACGGCGTGCTGTAGGCCGGAATGTTCGTCACAACAATTCCGCGCGCCTTTGCTGCCTCAAGGTCAATGTTATTGTACCCCGTCGCAAGCTCGCCGATGTATTTGAGCGTTTCGCACCCGTCCATGAGCGCGGCAGAAAAGCGCAGCTTGTTAACGAGCACCGCATCCGCGTTTTTGATGCGTGCCGCCATCTCGTCCTGCGCCGTGTTGTCGTAAACGGTCACGTGGCCAAACTGCGAAAGCGCATCCCAGGAAAGGTCGCCGGGGTTCACCGCATGGCCCTCCAAAATTACAATCTCCATAAAAATCTCCATTACCGTATCTTTGCATACCGATATAGAATAGTACGATTTTCCTTTCGCGTCAAGGAGGCGCGAAAAAATAGCCAAAATGACGCCTGCCATTGGATGATACTTGCGTCTCACTGCTTGCTGCTTGCTCTTTCATGCAGCCGCCCCGTAGTTTTTTCCAGCCTGTATTTTAAATATAGACGCATCTGCTATTCCGTCGTATAATTATAACAGTTATAAAAGGATATAGTAATTACTAATAACATTCGTTAAATATTTTTATGCATTATCTCAAGCAAAGGGGGCTTCGCTATGAAATGTAAACATTGTGGTTTAGAAAATACGGAAGGTTCAAGCTTTTGTCAAGGCTGTGGAGCGGCTTTGAATCCGAAAAAGCGCGGCATAAAAGCTGAAAACCTGAAATTTATCGCCGGCACCGGCTTAAAAAGCACCTCGCTAGCTCCCCTGATTGCCATGAACATCGAGCGGGACGCTGCACAATATGAAAAAAAGCCTGTGCGAAAAGTCTCGATCAAAATCGTTCCCAGAGAGGACGGGAGCTGGTATTGCCCCGACTGCGGACAGCACAATGCGAAGGACTGTCACGTCTGCAAGGGCTGCGGGCGGGATTTTTTCTAATAACCCCCTTTGCGCCATTTCGCTCGAATCGTGACAAATCGGGCACAATGGCACTTGAATGACTTTGCGCGCCGTGATACAATATGAAACAAAAGTTGTGTCATTAGACTGAAAGGACGTATTTCATGCGGCGACAGGAATGCTTTGAAAATTGGGCCGCGCTGCACGAAGGGCGCGGCGGGTTTCCCGGCGAGGCGCTTGAAGCAAGCTGGAAGCGGAGCGAGTCGAAAAACATCGACTATGCCCGCGCGCTTCCCAAGGAGCTGTCGCCGAGCGAGATCGAACGCTCAAAAAAGGTCTACAAGCGCCTTTTTATATGCTCCGACTGGGCGGTGAATCACTTAGTTGCAAACAGCACAGAGGACGAGCTGCGCGTGCTTCTTTTCAGCCGGGACGGCGTTTTACTCCGCATTTACGGCATCATCACCGAAACGGACTGGCTCGGAAGTTGCGGCATCAAGGCCGGCACTAAGTGGTCGGAGGAGAGCATAGCCGCCAATCCCCTGTCCTACGGGATGGAGTTAAAGCATGCCGTTGAGCTGCCGGGCCTGTACTGCTTCGCCCGCGCGCTGGTGGAAGGCTCTTATTATTTTGCGCCCATTAATGTCAACGAAAGCGAATTTTTCGGCAGTGTCATTGTGGCGGTGCCGATTGAAAAGAGCAACCCGTATCTGCTCTCGGTCGCGACCACCGTTGCACGGACGATTGAGCTCGATGTGTTCCTTTTTCAGTGCATCGACCAGTTCACCGGGGGTGATGAGGAATCCGGCTCCATCTTTCTGCGCCCGAACAGGGGCAAAAATGAGGTCGTTCTCATAAACGATCAGGTTTTTCGCCTGCTCGGCATCAAAAAGGCGGACACCTATCATCTCGCACTTGAGGAAATCATCCTCCCCCCGCCGGACAACCGCGAGTTCTGGAACATCATCGACAACAAAAAAACGGTCTCGGACAAGGCAATCGCCATTTCAGTCGCGAGCGGGCGGG
>DEMY01000076.1:0-1103 GCA_002359425.1 Clostridiales bacterium UBA2658 | reverse complement strand
GGCATCACGATTTCCTTTTCCGCGAACAACAAGATCGGCAAGTTCTCTCCAAAGTATACGGACAACAACGCCCGCTATACCTTTAACGATATTATCGGCGAAAACCCACTCATGCAGGAAACAATCAAGCGCAGCCGCATTGCCGCGCAGTCGGACTCCAACATTCTCATTCAGGGCGAAAGCGGCGTCGGCAAGGACGTTTTCGCGCAGGCCATTCACAACGGCAGCAAGCGCAGCCACAAACCCTTTGTCGCCATCAACTGCGCGGCGTTTTCCAAAGAACTCATCGCCTCGGAGCTATTCGGTTATGAAAGCGGCGCATTCACAGGCGCGAAGCGCGAAGGCTCCATCGGCAAGTTCGAGCTTGCAAACCATGGCACCCTGTTTCTGGACGAAATCGGGGATATGCCGCTGGAGGTGCAATCTATTCTTCTACGCGTTTTGGAAGAGAAAGCCTTTCGCAAGGTCGGCGGCAACAACCTTATCGAGGTGGACGTGCGCGTAATCGCCGCGACCAACAAGAACCTCAAGGAGTTGATTGAACAAAAGCAGTTCCGCGAGGACCTCTTTTACCGCCTTTCCATCATTCGCGTGAACGTGCCCCCGCTCCGCGCCCGCGGAGATGATGTTTACCTCTTTGCGGATTACTTCATCAAGCGACTCTGCGCGCGCATGGGGCGGCCCGAAATCCGCCTGTCGAAGGGCGCTTTGGATTTTCTCGGCAAGTATTCGTGGCCCGGCAACATCCGCGAGCTACAAAATCTTCTTGAGGGTATCATCTCCACGCACGAGGAAACGCTCATTGGCGAACATGAAATTCAAAGCTATTTGGGCGACTACTTTATGGAAACACTCCCCGACCCCGCCGCCCAGCCGGACATATACGGCATGGACGAACGCGAGCGCTTTGAGCTGGCCCTCAAAAAGTGCCGTAACAACAAAACGAAAGCCGCCGAATACTTAGGTCTTTCGCGCAGCACCTTTTACAGGAGACTACAGGAATTCGGCATGAACTGACCGGCGTGCCGGGTTCTTTGAATAGTTGGTAGTTTTAAATTCCGTTTTAAGAAAGGAAACGTATCATGGACAAAGTCAGAGTCATC
>DEMY01000022.1:2820-26205 GCA_002359425.1 Clostridiales bacterium UBA2658 | reverse complement strand
CGTTGCGTAGAAGATACGCCGATAAAGTTCGCGCCAACTTTTGCAATTTTGCGACTGAACCCAGCGGTCCAGTCTTTTTTTGTAGTTGTAGCTCATGACGTCGTACTTATCGAGGTAGTAACGGTAAAAGGTGGAGCGCGAAACGCCGCTTGCGTCCATGATCATCTTTACCGTTATTTCTTCAAATTGGTAAGCACGCAACAGGCGGTTGAACGAATCCAGTATATGATCCTTTGTAAGCTGCTTCATACCTGGCCCCCCAGTTAATACACTTTTGCCATAGTGTTTTGTAACGATATATTTATAAGATATTGTATCATTATGAGATAGAAATGTAAATTCGTTTCTTTATTATTGTGGAAGGCTTTATATAATTTATGGTGGATTGAGAAATTAAATTGTGCACTATGACATGTCCTAAAATAGCCGCAATTTATTTGAACGACATTATGTGGGAGGAGCAGTATGGACAATCAGAAACAATTCAAAGCTGAAATTGACAAGGAGGCGATCGCGGCCTGGCGCGGAAGTGGCAAAAAGGCCCTCGGCATCGTCTGCTGCCATGTGCCGCACGAAATTCTCCATGCGGCGGATATTCTGCCGATCCGCTTGCGGGCGACCGACTGCGAAGATTACAGCGAGGCGGAGGTGTGGATGTCGAGCTTTAGCTGTAGCTTTGCGAAGTCGATTTTGCAGTATTTTATTGATAACGTCTACGATCTCGACGGATTTATTACATCGGACGGCTGCATGCAGGCGGTCCGCATCTACGACAACTGGAAAGCAGTCTCGAAAAAGGCCGGCAAGGAGCAGCATCTCTATGAGATCGGTGCGCCCCGTATGAGCAGCGCCACCACGAAAAACTACTACAAAGCGGAGCTGAACCTTCTCCGCGAGGAGATGGAGCAGCTCAGTGGCAATAAGGTCACGGACGAAAAACTCCTGAAATCCATCGAACGTTACAACGAGGAACGCCGCTTGGTAAAGCAGCTTCTTGAACTCCAAAAGGCTGAAAAGCCTGTCGTCACGGGCACCGAGGTCTGCGAAATCCTCCTCTCCGCGACGAACATGCCGGTAGAGGAATACATAGANNACGCGAAAAACCGCAAGCCGCTTGAGGGCTATCGCGCGCGTCTCATGATGATTGGCTCCGCGCTCGACAACCCAAAGTACATCGAAACCATCGAGAATAAGGGCGGTCTCGTTGTCTGCGACACCCTCTGCCTTGGCAGCATGGGTTTTGGCGAAGCGCTTGAGGCCGACCCGAATGACGTCATGGGCTCCATCGCGGCCTATTATCTCGACCGCATTGTCTGCCCGCGCATGATCGATAACCGCGACAAGCTCCACAAGCTCATCCTCGACCGCGCCAAAGAATACAGGGTAGACGGCCTCATCTATGAAAAGATGCAAAACTGCGAATGCTGGGGCGGCGAGAACACGTTCCTCGAGCCGATGCTCAAGGATGCGGACATTCCGCTTCTGTATCTGGAGCGTGAGGAAAAGCTTGCGAATCTCGGACAGCTTGAAATTCGCGCCGAAGCGTTTGTCGAGATGGTCGAAAAGGAGGACTGAACATGCAGGATTTGAATATGCCCAAGGTGCTCAGCGGCGAAATGAGTACGCTTGATTACATTGCCGGTACCGCCGAAAGCAAGCAGGCCCATGCAATCGAGGGAAACCCGGATATGGTCTGGATCTATGACATTCAGGTCGCGCAGTGGGCGACGATTCGCGACGCGCAGAAAAACGGCAAAAAAGTCATCGCATTTGGCGGGCCGGTCCCGGTTGATCTCATGTATGCGTTTGACTGCCAGCCCTATTACCTTGACCAGCTCCCGCTGAGCACGGCGCCAAACGTCGATATGACCGCAAAGTTTGTGGACCTCTGCGAAGCGCACACGAACCAGAGTATGTGCTCCATCGACAAGGTCGAAATGGGCGCGCTTCTGGCCGATCAGGTCGGCGTAAAGCCGGATGCTTTTGTCTATTCCACCGTTCCCTGCGATTCCTCCCGTATTGCGTATCCGGTTATGGAGAAGATTTGGAATGTGCCGACCTTCAATGTTGACCTTCCGTTCCGCCGTGATAAGCGCGGCGAGGATTATCTGATTCAGCAGACCAAAGAATTTATCACCTTTATGGAAGAACTCACCGGCACGAAACTCGATTGGGAAAAGTTCAAGGAGTCTATGAAGGTGGCAAACCGTACGAACGAGCTTTTGGAGCAGTGTGCGGAGCTACGTAAGCACACGCCCTGCCCGCTGCCCGGAACGCTTCTTGTCACAAATGCCTGCATGAGCGGGCAGGCTGCCGACCCTGCCATGGCGACCTTCCTCGAAAAGGAAGTCGAGACCGGCCAGATGATGCTCGACCTCGGCATGGGCGCTTGCATGAACGGCGAAAAATACCGCATGCTTTTCCTCCAGAACATGCTCTGGACCAGCCTGAAGAGCTACGGCTACCTCGAACGAGAGTGCGGTGCCGTCTGCGTCATGGACGTTCTCGGCCACTTCCACGGCGATTTTTATGAGCACCTGGACGACAAAGAGGATTGCTTCCGCGTCATGTCCCACAAGATGATGAATCTCCCGATGATCCACGGCGCCGCCGGGCCCGTCGAGTATTATGAGGACCGCATCAAATACCTCATGGATAACTTCAACATCAACACCTCCGTGTTTCTCGGCCACGTCGGCTGTAAGCACACCTGGGCGTCAACGAAGATTTTGTCCGACTATATTCAGGAGAACTACGGTATTCCGACCCTGCTTCTCGACGTCGACTGCATTGACGGCCGCTATAAGACCGCCGAGGAGGTCCAGGACAGCATCGCCGAGTACCTCGAAACTGTTGTCAAGATCTAAGCTCTCTCTCCATATAACTCCCGAAAAGAAAGGGCGCTCTCGTTTGAGAGCGTCCTTTCGATATTGAGGAAGTTTAGCCGATCGCTTCTGTATCACCAGTGAGATGAGTTTCGGATGAGGGCTGCGGAGTGATTGCGGCGTCCGCCATGACCGTCATGTTGGTGGCGGAGGTAGTGGTGCCGTTTTGATAAATGTCCGGCTCACCGATCTTGACGCTCTCACCCTGTAGCTTTTTACTTTCGCCCATCGTGGTGAGGTCAAGGTGATAGTGATCTTCAATCCACTGATAGGTGCGCTTGGCGTCGAGCGTCAGCGTGGTGCTGAAGTTCTGGCCGTAATACCGTGTGTTTTCATCCTTGCGCTGCTTTTCGGCCTTCTGCTGAACGTCAAAATTGATTGTGCAATCAAAAACGCGGTTCAGATAGCTGTCGTCCGTGATGTACCAGACTCGGCCGAGCGTAAGCTCGCTTATATCGGCCTTGATGCAGTTTGTGTAGAGCTCGTACATCTGGTCGGAGGGGATCTGAATGGTGACATACTGCTTTGTTGCCTTGTCAAAGTAGTTGATCTGTCCAGCGAGAATGGTGGCGGGAGTTACGGGGTAGTCGAGCTTTTTACGGGAGAGAACGGCTTCCTTCGAGTTTGCAAGCTCCTGTAGCTTTTCAATATCGTTTGTATGGGCGCTCTCCGTAATTTCGTAATCGCGTCGAACAAGCTTGCCGTCCTTCATCACGTAGTCAATGCGCAGATTGTAGGACCAGGCGCTGCTCTGCGTCTGTGCGTTGACATAGGAGCTCTTGTGGTCTATGAGGCTCTTGTGCAGCTCAAGAACGCTGCTGATGTTCTCCGGGTCCGCAAGGTTCGAGTTTACGGTGCCGCCGCCGAGGTAGACGCTTTCGATCTCGCTTGCCTCTGGGACGTATTTTTCATAGCCGAACACATCGCAGCGCAGACAGAACATCAAAACCGCGATAGCGGCGCAGCTTATGCCGAAGCCCAGCCATTTCGCGCCGAAAACGCGCAGTGTCTTCTGCATCATCATTTCGGAGGCAAAGTAGCCAATAAACGCGCCGATCAGCATGTAGCAAATCATGATTGAAAAATCCTTGACGGTCGCACTGCTCAGGCCGCTTGAAGAGTAGAGCAAAAGGCCCATAACGAGCGCGGCGCCGCCGGTCATGCAGTATTTGAAGATAGGCTTGAGCGGGCGCAGGGCGACAACGTCGCCCGCAGACTCCATGCGGCGGCGCTTGACGAAGCACATCGCAAGGAGCGCGAAAACGATGCCGACGGCGGCATATATAAGGAGCATGCCCCAGTGCTTGAAGGTGTAGCCGCTCACGACAGCGGCTGCGCTGTCTGACATTGTCACAGCGTCGAGACCGTTGGAATCCATGATCCTGACCGCCGGGGAGAAGCAATCGGCAACGGAGCTGGAGTTGCCCGCATAGCCATAGCTGAAAAGGCTCATGATTGCCGCGATCATTTCTTTGACGCCCCAGACCGTGAAGTTCAAAACGAAATAGACGAGCGGGAGAACGATGATATTTCCCGTAAAGCTCGCGCACAGGGACGCAAAGCCGAAGAAGAAAACGTTCTCCAGACACACTATGCCGAGCCATTGCCAAAGATAGGCGGAATCAAACCCGGCCTCCGAGCCATAGGCGGAGCCGACTGCGAGTGTGATGAGGAAGACTGCGACGTTGATGAGCAGCATCATCGAAAGGCCCGCGATGAACTGCGAAAGGAAGACCTTTTCGCGTTTGATGGGCAGCGCGCACATCATCGAAACGCTACGCGCATTGTAAAGATAGCTGTAGACCGCCATTGCGACGAGTATGCAAAAGAAGATGGACATGATGGTTCCGCCGCTTATGCCATCATTCAAAATGAGCTGGCCGACAGTTGCGTATCGCTCTGCTGCAGCAGTACTGTTGGTGGCAAGGTTGCGGAGATTCCATGCGAGTCTGTTTCCAATCTGGAGCGGAAGAACGATGACCCAAATTGCGAAATATGCCATATACAGAGGCCAGAAGCGCTTCCAAAGACTTGTGATGAGCGTTCGATTAAAGGATGATGTCTTTGACTTCATAGTGCTCACCTCCCAGTTCGTAAATGAATATCTCCTCCAGAGAAAGCGGGACAATGTCCATAAAAAGCGGCTCCGACGTTGCAAGCGTGTTCGTGATCTCCTCGGTTACACCGCGGATAATGAGCGTTTGAAGCCGCCCGGTGCTGCTCTGGTGCAGAATGTTTAGACCCTCCGGCAGTTCCAAACCGTCCGGCAGCGCGAGCTGGACCTTTGCGATGTTCTCCTGCAGCTCCGAAAGGCTGCGCTCCAGAAGAAGCTTTCCCTTGTTCATAATGCCGACGTGGTCGCAGATGTCCTCCAGTTCGCGCAGGTTGTGCGAGGAGACAAGAACGGTTGTTCCGTTTTCCGCAACATCCGCCATGATGATGCTCCAGACCTGACGGCGCATGACGGGGTCCAGTCCATCCACCGGCTCGTCTAAAACCAGCACCTTCGGACACATGGACATCGTGAGCCAGAAGGCCGCCTGCTTCTGCATGCCCTTTGACAGACTGCGCATTTTCATGTTGTCATCCAAATCGAAGGCCTTGCGCAGCTTTTCGTAGCGCTCGCTCGAAAAGGTTGGGCGCACGCCCTTATAAAATTTCATCATGTCACGGATTGTTGCCTGCGTGTAGTAGAAAACGTCGTCCGGGATATAAGCAATGTCGTTTTTGATCTTCGGATTTTCAAAGACCGGTTCGCCGGCAACGAGCACTTCGCCCGCGTCCTGCCGGTAGATGCCGGTGATATGGCGGATAATTGTGGATTTGCCCGCACCGTTCGGACCGACGAGTCCATAGATCGAGCCATCCGGCACCGTCATCGTGAGATCGTCGAGCGCCTTGAAGCCATCGAAGCGCTTGACGGCATTTTTGACTTCTATCATGCTCTGACCTCCCTTTTTCCTGAATTTTTGATGTGCATGCAGATGCTTTCGCTGCTTTCGCCGACGTGAATCAGCTCCGTGACCGTCCCGTCAAGCTTGGCATAAAGCTCTGTTTTGCGCAGAGCGATTGCCTCGCGGCACTCGGCTACGAAGCTCCCTTTTCCAGGAACCGAGTAAATGTAGCCTTCGGCCTCAAGCTCGCGATATGCTTTCTGAATTGTGTTGGGGTTTATGGCAAGCTCGCCGGCAAGCTCGCGGACGGAGGGAACCTTGTCGTCCGTTTTCATCGCGCCGGTCAGGATCGCCACGCGCAGCGTGTCCTTTACCTGCTCATAAATGGGACGCGCGTCCCGGTAGTTTATTGAAAACACATTCTCACCTCCATAGACAGCACAAACTGTACTATTTGTACTAACACAGACAATGTACACTGTATTGCGCCGATTGTCAAGGAAAAATTCGTCTCAGGCAGCAATTTGCATAGACTTTCGTTTCTTCTTGCGTTAAAATAACGAATGACATCTTAATTTTTTTGCCGGGAGGCATACCTTATATGAATTATAACGCCGGAAGCTGTGACGTAGCCGTCGTCGGTGCGGGCCATGCGGGTATTGAAGCCGCACTCGCGTCTGCACGGATGGGACTCGACACAATCATTTTTACCATAAACATGGATACCTGCGGCAATATGCCCTGCAACCCGGCCATTGGCGGCACCGGCAAGGGGCATCTGGTACGCGAGGTGGACGCGCTCGGCGGCGAAATGGCCGTTGCCGCGGACAAAGCCTGCATCCAGTACCGCATGCTGAATGTCGGCAAGGGCCCCGCAGTCCACTCTCTGCGCGCACAGGCGGACCGGCGCAAATATCAAAGCGTCATGAAGCACACGCTCGAGCAGCAGAAAAATCTGCGCATCAAGCAGGCCGAGATCGTCGATATCGGTGTCGAGGACGGCAAAGTTGTCTCGGTCCGTACCGCCGTCGGCGCGGAATACTTCTGCAAGGCCGCCGTCGTTTGCACGGGCACCTATCTGCGCGGCCGGGTCATCATCGGGGATTATTTAAAGGAATCGGGGCCGGATGGAACCGCCGCTGCCGTGCCGCTCGCGCCGAGGCTCGCGGAGCTGGGTCTCCATATGCGCCGCTTCAAAACGGGAACGCCCCCGCGCGTCAACCGCCAAACGGTGGATTTTTCTCAAATGGAGGTGCAGCCCGGCGACGAGGTTGTTGTGCCGTTCTCCTTTGCGACGACAAACCCACCCGAAAATCGTGCGGTATGCTACCTTACCTATACAAATGAGAAAACGCACGAGATCATTCGCCAAAATCTCTCTCGCAGTCCGCTCTATAGCGGTGTGATCGAAGGCGTCGGGCCGCGCTACTGCCCGTCCATTGAGGACAAGGTTGTGCGCTTTAAGGACAAGCTTCGCCACCAGCTTTTTGTTGAGCCGATGGGACTTGATACCGAGGAGCTTTACATTCAGGGCTTTTCGTCCTCGATGCCCGAGGACGTTCAGCTCCAAATGCTCCACACCGTCGCGGGATTGGAGCACGCCGAGGTCACGCGCCCAGCCTACGCCATCGAATACGACTGCGTTGATCCGACCGAGCTTTACGCGACGCTTGAGACGAAAAAGATATCCGGCCTTTACGGCGCGGGTCAGTTCAACGGCTCCTCCGGCTATGAAGAAGCAGCCGCGCAGGGCCTTGTCGCGGGCATCAATGCCGCGCTCAAAATCAAAGGCGAGGAGCCGCTCCTTTTGCGGCGCAGCGACGGCTATATCGGCACCCTTATCGACGACCTCGTCACCAAGGGAACGACCGAGCCTTATCGCATGATGACCTCGCGCACGGAGTATCGTCTGATTTTGCGGCAGGACAACGCGGACTTCCGTCTTTCCAAATACGGCTATCGCGTCGGCCTTGTTTCCGAGACGCGTTATCAAGCTGTTTTATCCAAATACGCGAAGGTGGACGCAGAGATCGCCCGATTGGAGAACACATATGTTGCGCCTTCCGCACCGCTGTGCCAAATGCTGGAGGGAAAGGACACCACGCCGCCCGTGAGCGGCATCAGTCTCGCAACGCTTCTGCGCCGTCCGCAGATCGGCTACGCGGACCTTGCCCTCTTCGACGCGGCGCGCCCGGAGTTGCCGCCGGATGTGACGGAACAGGTCGAAATCCAGATGAAATATGCCGGTTATATCGACCGCCAGCTCCGGCAGGTGCGGGAATTTACGAAGCTGGAAAACAAAAAGCTCCCGCCAGAGCTTGACTATATGACCATCGACGGCCTGCGCATAGAAGCACGGCAGAAGCTTGAGAAGATCAGACCCGAAAATTTCGGACAGGCCAGCCGCATCTCCGGCGTTTCGCCCGCCGACGTTGCGGCGCTGATGGTCTGGTGCGAGAGCCACGGGCGGAGGGAGTGACATGGAAAAAGTTGTTCTGGGCCTTTCCGGAGGCGTCGATTCCGCCGTCGCGGCAAGGCTTTTGCAGGAGCAGGGCTATGGGGTGCGCGGTCTCTATCTCGACATCGCCGGAGAGCAGGCGCGAAAGGACGCGGTATCCGTTGCAGAGTGGCTCGGCGTATCACTTGAGATTGCAGACGTTGCGGCGGAGCAGGAGGAAAAGGTGCGAAAACCGTTTATGGACGCCTATCTTCGCGGCGAGACACCGAACCCCTGCATTCTCTGCAACCCGGCGGTAAAGTTTGAGACGCTTTTGGATTATGCCGATAAAATAGATGCCAAATATGTCTCAACAGGACACTATGTCCGCGCGGAAAACGGAAGGCTCTTTAAGGGCCGCCCCGAAAACGATCAGAGCTATATGCTCTGCCGTCTGACAAGGGCGCAGGCTGCGCGCCTGCTTCTGCCGCTCGGCCCCTATAATAAGGAGGAGGTCCGGCAGCTTGCCGAGCACTTTTCCCTGCCGGTCGCGCACAAGGCGGCGTCCATGGAAATTTGCTTTATCCCGGAAAACGACTATGTCGGATGGCTCCAAAAACGCGGCGCGTCTCTGCCGGGCGGCAACTTTGTCTTTCACGGCGAGCCGGTTGGGCGGCACGAGGGCATCTATCGCTGGACAGTTGGTCAGCGCCTTCCGGGGCTTTATAACGAGCGAAAGCTCTATGTCTCCAAAATCATTCCCGAGCGAAACGAGATTGAGCTGGCGCTCTGGGAGGAACTATTCAAAACCGAGCTTGCGGTTCGGGATATAAACTGGCTGATTGAAAGACCGGAAAGCCCCCTGCGCGCGTCCGTTAAGGTGCGCCACACAAAGTGGGAGAACCCGTCCTGTATCGTTTATGCAGAGGGCGATGGCGCCCGCGTCGTCTGCGACGAGCCGGTCCGCGCCCCGGCGGCGGGGCAGTCCGCCGTCTTCTACGACGGGGATATGCTTCTGGGCGGCGGCTTTATTGTTGGTTGATAAAAATAAGCGCGCGGGCTTTTTTCGGAAAGCCCGCGCGCTTTGCATTTTTTAAATCTGCGCCTGTTCGTATATCTGCTCGAAGAACTCGTTCCAAATATGCAGCCGCTTTTTGAGGATGGCGGCAAGGAGAAAGACGATGATGAAAACGAACATCGCCCGGACGTTATACAGGACGCTCGACCAGACCGGCCCCGCGATGGCCTCGCGGAAATAATCGATGGCGTAGGAAAACGGCCACAGCGGTTCGAGTAGACCGAAAATCTTCGGGTTTGTTTGAATGGGGTAGATGCCGCCCGCGCCGGCAATCTGAAAGACCATCATGACGACCGCAATGGCCTTGCCGACATTCCCGAACAGCGACACCAGCGTGAAGATGAGAATGGTGAACGCGACCGAAGTGAGCGCGCTGCAAGCGAGCATCAGAGGAAAATTGACCGGATGGACGCCGAGAATGTAGACATCGCCGAGCGTGATAACGGTGGACTGGATGAGCGAGATGCACAAAAACAAAAGCATTTTACCGAAGTGCTTCTGAACCAAATTCAGCTTATAGCCGCCGACGATCTCTGTCCGGCACTCGACCGCCAGAAGTGCACAGCATAAAAGCGCGCCGATCCAGATGGCGAGAACCGTATAAAACGGCGTAAGTCCCTCGCCGAAGGTGGTCGTGTTGTAAATATCAACCTCCTTGACCTTGATAGGGGAGGAAATGAAATCCGAAATCTCGTCCGGGTGGTTTTGAATGAGGTCTGCGACATATTCGAGATCCTCGTTTGAAACGCCGTTTATTTTCTCAATAAGCGTGTTCAAGCTGTTCTGCACATCGGTGAGCTTTTTGCTGAGTTCGTTTGCCTGGCTGACCGTGAGCCGGCCGCTTGCGCTGCTGAAAACGGCGAGCGCGGAGAGCTGCGGCACAATCGCGCGGCTCAGCTCCGCAATGCTCGCAACATCGTCGAGCTGTAGCTCGAAATCCGTGACGAGGTTGTTCAGCGTCGGCACCGCGTTCGTCTGAATGCTGGCGGACAGGGTGATGATCTGCTTTGAAATCTCCGTACTCAGCCCGGAGAATGCTGTGAGCGCCTTATCGACGGACTGGGCGGAGCTGTCGGCGCTGAGAATGGGGATCTGTGTGTCAAGCGCCGTTTTCTCGCTCATAACGAGCTTGTCGGCATAATCAATAGCGTCTGCCGTCGCAGAAAGCACTGTGAGGTTGTAGTCGGTGTTGATGCTGCGGATGTTTTGCGCGTCCGTCGTTAAAAGCGCATGGACGGAGTCGCAGAGACTGCTGCAGTGCTTCATGATCTCGATTGTGTCCGCGCTNNTTGAGCTGCGAAATGAGCTGCTGGTTGTAGCTGTCGAGCACTGTGAGCTGCTGCACGTCTGTGTTGAGGTCGGAGGAGACGGATTCGACCATCTTCTGCGTACTGCGGGCGAGCGCCCGGTCCGCCTCAATGATGTTTTGCAGCGCGTCAACCTCCTGATTTACCTGCGGCAGCTGCGCGGAGCACCGCGTTACGAAATTCTGAAAGCTCTGCGAGTCCGTGCTTGCGTCCGCAATGTAGTTCTGGAGCTTTGAAACGTCGTTGTTAAGCGTAACAAGCGTGTCCTTGATGGTGCCGATATTCGAGACGTTGAGATCCGCGCTCTGCATCTGAATGTTCAGCGTATTCATGGCTTCCGCCGTGACGGATTTGACAAAGTTTGTTTTGATGTTGTCAACAAGCTTGTTTTTCGCGGCGTCCGTAATTTTGGTTGCAATGGAGTTGAGCTTTTCGTTGACGCGATAGGTAATGATCGGTTTTTGGGGCGTCGCGCTGACGAGCGTTGTCAGGCGTGCGGAAAAATTCGCAGGAATCTCGATGAGGGCATAGTATTTGCCCTCGTTGAGTCCGTAGTTGCCTTGCCACTCGTCTACGAAGCTCCAACCGATGGATTTGTTTTCCTTCAAAGCGTCGATAACGCCGTTGCCGACGTTTACGACTTTGCCGTTATAGACCGTGCCCTCGTCCTTGTTGACGATGGCGACGGGAAGATTCCCGGTGTTCGCGTAGGGATCCCAGCAGGCGTAGATGTTGATCCACGCGTAGAGCGAGGGGAGAAAGCACAGGCCGAGCAGAATAATGACCGTCGAACGGTTTTTGAAAATCGTGCGCACATCGTGTGAAAACAGGAGAAAAACCGGTAGCACCGCATACCCCACACGGTGAAAAAGCCGGGTCCAGAAATCGATACAGGTGTACCAGAGACGGCGCATTTTCATGGAAGGTTTCATTTTTTTCATGCCGTCACTCTCCTAATCCAGACCGTTTGAAGCCCAGCTCGAATTGGTGGAAGGTCCTGTAAAGCGGCCCGACTGTGAAGTAGCCCCCGAGCCAGAATAAAAGGCCAAAGATGAAAAGTCCCACGACGTCCCCCGTCACACTGCCGGCGAGCGGTCCGGCGATGGCCTCGCGCATACCGCTGAGCGTGTAGGTGAATGGGAAAAGTGGCTGCAAAATCTGGAATATCTTCGGATCGACCTGAATGGGGTAGGACCCGCCGGAGCCGGCGACCTGCACGATGAGGTAGATGATGCCGAGCGCCTTGCCGACATTTCCGAGCGTCGAGAGAAGCGTATAGGTGATGTTCGAAAATACAACGCCGGAATAGACGCAGAAAAAGACGAACATCCCGGGGTTCGAGACATAGATTTTCAAAAGGAAGATGTCGCCCAGCGCGACGATGAGTCCCTGAACGGCGGCAAAGGTGTTAAAGAGAAGCATCTTTCCAAAATGCTTTTCGCGCAGCGTGAGCTTTTCAACGCCCTCGAACCATGCGACCTCGGGCTTTAAAATGGCGTTCAGAACGAGGCAGCCGACCCAGATGGCGAGGGTCGTGTGGATCGGGGACATGCCGGTGCCGTAGTTCGGGATGGGGTAGATGCTCTCCTCCGAAATTTCAAACGGATCGGAGATGTACTGGCCCATGAGCTTCGGGTCGTTTTCCATAATGCTGATAATCTGCGCAATGTCGCCGTTCCCGAGCACCTCCAGCTTGCCGCCGAGGGAAGAGATGATGTCCTGAAACTGATTGAGTTTTCTAAGCAGGTCGCCGGAGAATTCTGACGAGAGGTCTGCGCCCTTCTTCGCCGTGGCGACCATGTTTGTGATTTGTGTTGCGAGGTCCTGCGCCTGTTTTATGAGGATAGCTGCGTTGTCCATGCTGACAGAGAGGTTGCGGCTGATGGTTTTGATATTGTCCCGCACATCCGAATCGTAGGTTTTGGCGGCGCTGACGAGCTGGTTCGCAATTTTGTTCGCGTCGCTGTTTACAAGGTCAAGCGCGGACTTGGAGATTGTGTTGGCTGAAAGAAGCTGCTTTCGGATGTTTTCAAGCTGGNNCTCGATCATGCTGTTGAATTCGGCCTTGCGCGAGGCGGTGTCCGTCGATTGGATTTTTTGCAAAACGGCGATCGTGTCGTCCACCATCTTGAGCGCCTTGTCCGTCTGCACGATGGCGTCTCCAATGGATTTTGAAAGCGCGGTGAGTGCGGCGTCCACGTCCCCCTGCGCGTCGATGACCTGCTGAATGAGTTTTTTCATCGAGGTGGTGAGATCCGCGTCCCGAATGGCCTTCAGCGCGTTGAGTGCCGTCGTGATATCCTCGTTATTGGGCTCGAGTGCATGCATTTTTTCAAGCGCGTCGATGGCCTGGTCCAAGCTTGCGCTCAAATCGTCCAGCGCTTTGTTCAGCTCCGGCTGGTCCTTTTTGAGCTGGTCGTAAGCTTCGTCCACGCCCTTATGGATGTCATCCACGTCCTTCTGCACGGCGACGAGCGCGGCGCGGANNATATCGGAGCCGTAGTCGTTGTCACGGCACTGCTGAAGATAGATGACGGTCGCGTCGATGGAGCTGTTCAGGGACGTGAGCTGGGCGTTTATGAGCAGAATGGTCGTGTTGAGCTTCGTTGCGTTCGCGCTCGCGGCGGCGTCGTTCAGGGAGTCAAACAGCGCCTTTATTTTGTTGTTCGAGGCCTGCATGTAGTCGAGGTTCATGCCGAGGTTCTGCGTTGAGCGGTCCATGGTGTTCTGCATGTTCTGCAAAACCTTCTGGTTGTCGCTGTTCGTCTTACCAACGGCGGCGAGGCTGCTCTGGACATAGGGCATGGAGCTGGAAATGCTGGAAAGAAGGCCGCTCATGTTGGCGGAATTTGAGTCGATGGTCTGCAGCGTGTCCTGAATGGTAGACATATTGCGGCTGAGACCCACGATGGAGTCCTTCATCTTCAAAATGCTCTGCTCGTTCTGCTCCGCCGTTTTTCCGGCGCTATTTATAGAAGTAAAAACCGTCTCGTTGACGGTTGCGACAAATTCATTCGTGACTTGCTGAATGAGCGTGCCGTTGGCAGTGGAGGTGATTTTGCTTGCAACCGGGTTTGCCTTGGTATCGACCTTGTAGACGATTTCTGGCTTTTGCGGGTTTTTGGTCGTGAGCGTCAAGAGCTTTGCAGAAAAATCAGAGGGAATTTCGATCATTGCGTAATAGGTGCTGTCCAAAATGCCAAGATTCGCGTCCGCCTCGGTCGTAAAGACCCACTTGATTTTGTCGTTTTTCTTGAGCGATTCGACGATTTGGCTGCCGACATTGATGGTCTTGCCACGGAAGGAGACGGGCTGGTCGTTGTTGACGACCGCCACAGGGATATATTTTGTGTTGTCGTAGATGTCCCAGCAGGCCTGAATGTTGACCCACGCGTACAGCGACGGCAGAATGGAAATACCGATGAGAACGATCATAGCAATCGGATTTTTGATGATGCGCTTCCAGTCCAGCCGGTATATCTTTAGGATGTTGTTGATATCCATGTTTTCTCCTTGTCGGAAGGATTTTTCGCCACAAACGCAAAAGTGTGATACACTTATTTATACTACATACAACGGAATAAGTAAACAGGCATTCTCAGTGCTTATCGTTGAAAAAAGGACAACTAAAAATCACTGTGCAAAGTTGTGCAAAAGACGCAAAACTATCTCTTGCGTGTCGGTCCGGCCGGTGATATAATAAAAGCAGAAAAAGTGTATACAGAGTCGCGGCGGAGAATTGAGAGCCAGACTTTTGCAGGACCGAAAAAAATGCCGGTCTGTGAAGTCTCGGCTTTTTTGCGTTCTCAGCCGCTTTTTTGATTGGGGAGGAACAGATATGATCGACGCTGCGATTATCGGCGGCGGCGTTACGGGCTGCGCCATTGCGCGGGGGCTCTCGCGCTTTGAACTGGACATTTGCCTGTTTGAAAAGGCTTCGGACGTCGCGGAGGGTACTTCAAAAGCCAACAGCGGCATCGTCCACGCGGGCTATGACGCCGAGCCGGGTTCCCTAAAGGCGAAATACAACCGCCGCGGCGCGGACGCGATGCCGGAAGTGTGCCGGGAACTGGACGTGCCGTTCAAGCAGAACGGTTCGCTCGTCGTCGGCTTCACGCCGGAGGACAAAACGCGGCTCGAGGGACTTTTGGAAACGGGCAAAAAAAACGGTGTTCCGAAGCTGGAGCTTGTGGACGGCGAAAGGGCGCGCAGTCTCTGCCCGACCCTTGTTCCGGCGGTCAACTCCGCGCTTTATGCCCCGACTGCCGGCATCGTCTGCCCCTATGAGCTGACGCTTGGCTTTGCCGAAAACGCGGCAAAAAACGGCGTAACGTTCACGTTCGGCGCGGAGGTAATGAATATTACGCGCATCGAGGGCGGCTGGAGGCTGCATTTTCAAAACGGCGAAACGGTCGATACCCGTTTGGTTATTAACGCCGCAGGCGTCTATGCGGACGTACTCAATAACATGGTGAGCGAAACGAAGCTGCACATCATTCCGCGCAAGGGTGAATACTGCCTGTTCGACCGTATGGCGGCGCCGCTTGCGCCGATGACGATTTTCCAGACCCCGACCCCGATGGGCAAAGGCGTACTGGTTGCGCAGACCGTAGACGGAAACCTCCTCGCCGGGCCGACCGCCGTTGATATCGACGAAAAGGACAACGTCGATACCACTGCCGACGGCCTTACCTACACCTTGAAAACGGCGGCGCGCTCTGTCGGCCCTCTGCCGGAGCGGCAGATCATCACCTCCTTTGCCGGTTTGCGCGCGCATTTGGAGAGCGACGATTTTGAAATCGGCGAAGTAGAGGATGCGCCCGGCTTTGTGAACGCCGCCGGCATCGAGTCCCCGGGGCTGACGAGCGCCCCCGCCATCGGCGAAGCGGTCGCGGAGATCGCGGCGAAAATCCTTGGCGCGAAAAAGAAAGAAGACTTTGACCCGGTCCGCCGCGGCATCCCGAAATTCCGTGAGATGACGAATGCCGAGCGGGAAGCATACATCTCCAAAGACCCCGCGTGGGGCCGCGTTGTCTGCCGCTGTGAAACCGTCACGGAGGCGGAGATCGTCGCTGCCATCAATCGCCCGCTCGGAGCGACAACGCTGGACGGGGTCAAGCGGCGCACCCGCGCGGGCATGGGCTGCTGCCAGTCCGGTTTTTGCACGACGCGCGTTTTGGACATTTTATCCCGCGAGCTGGGCGTCGAGCCGGAAACTATCACGAAACGAGGCCCCGGTTCAGAGGTTTTGACCGGCGGCAGAAATTAAGGGGGCGGCGTTATGATGAAAAAGGAACTGGTCGTCATCGGCGGCGGTCCCGCCGGACTTGCCGCCGCGATCCGCGCCCGTGAGCTGGGCGTTTCGGACATCCTCATTTTGGAGCGCGACAGTGCGCCCGGCGGCATTTTGAACCAGTGCGTCCACAACGGCTTCGGTCTGCACACCTTCCGCGAGGAGCTGACAGGCCCCGAGTACGCGCAGCGCTTTATAGGCCGCGCAAATGAACTCGGCATTGAAATTCGTTTGAACACCATGGTGCTCGACATTGACCCGCAGAGAAAGATAACGGCCGTCGATCCCGAAAACGGAATTTTGGAGATCGAGGCCGGGGCAATCGTTCTTGCCATGGGGTGCCGTGAAAGGCCGCGCGGCGCGCTGAATATTCCCGGCAGCCGCTGTGCGGGCATTTTTACAGCCGGAACGGCGCAGCGCCTTGTCAATATCGACGGGCGTATGCCGGGTCGCAAGGTCGTCATTCTGGGCAGCGGCGACATCGGCCTCATCATGGCCCGCCGCATGACGCTCGAGGGCGCAAAGGTCCACGCGGTCGTGGAGCTGATGCCCTATTCCTCCGGCCTCAAGCGCAACATTGTCCAGTGTCTGGACGATTTCGGGATTCCGCTTCTGCTCTCGCACACGATCACAAAAATTACGGGCAGGGACCGTTTGGAGAGCGTCACCGTTGCGCAGGTCGATGAAAAGCGCTGTCCCGTTCCGGGCACCGAGCAGATCATAAAATGCGACACGCTGCTTTTGTCTGTCGGCCTTCTGCCGGAAAACGAGCTTTCGCGCAAGTGCGGTGTGGAACTTTCCCCGGTGACGGGCGGCCCTGTCGTGAACGAAAGCCTACAAACAAATGTCCCCGGCGTTTTTGCCTGCGGAAATGTGCTGCATGTCCACGACCTCGTGGATAATGTCTCCAAAGAGTCCGCCCTCGCCGGTGAAAAAGCCTCCGCCTATTTAAAGGGCGAGGTTTCCGGCGCGGGCATCCCCGTTACGGCGGGCGAGGGCGTGCGCTACACGGTGCCGTCCTCCATCGACCCCGTGCGGCTCACGGGGCCGGAAGAAATCCGTTTCCGCGTCGGCGGCGTCTACAAGGACAGCGGCCTTTCGGTCTATTTCGGCGGCGAGCGCGTGACCCATCTCAAAAAGCGGATTCTCACCCCCGGTGAGATGGAGACGGTTATTGTGAAGCCGGAAACCTTTGAAAAGTATCCTGATTGCAAAGAAATTACCATTAAAGTAGAAAAATAAGAGACTTTCAGAAGGAAGGTTTTCGATATGAAAGAAACGAGGGAACTCACCTGCATCGGCTGTCCCATGGGCTGCGCGCTGCATGTTGAGATGGAAAACGGCGCGGTCGTGTCCGTTTCCGGGAACACCTGCCCCCACGGACAGAGCTATGCCGAAAAGGAGTGCGTGCGTCCGGAGCGCACCCTTACCTCCACGGTTCCGGTCATGGGCGGCGCGTTTCGCATGGCGCCCGTGCGCACGGCGAAGGACATCCCCGAGGATCTGCTTTTTGCCGCGATGAAGCAAATTCACAGCGTGAAGCTCAACGCCCCCGTTAAAGCCGGAGCGGTCGTCATCGCGAATGTCGCGGGGTCGGGCGTTGATTTGATTGCCACAAGAAATATAGACGCCGCTTGACCGCAGACTCTCCTTGCAATCTGCATTCCTTTCCACTAAAATAGAAGCACCGCGACGCGGTTTGATTTTGATAAAAGGTGTTGAAGAACCATGAAGGCAGTTTTGGCGCTCGATCAGGGAACGACAAGCTCCCGCGCGATCTTGTTCGACAGCGAGGGAAACGTGCTGTCGAAGGCGCAATACGAGTATCCCCGAATCTTTCCCCGCCCCGGCTGGGTCGAGCAGGACCCGATGGCGCTGTTTGAAAGTCAGGGACTCGCCGCGAAGGAGGCCTTTGAAAAAAGCGGCCTCAAAGCGTCTGACATCGCCGCAATCGGCGTTGCGAACCAGCGGGAAACGACCATCGTCTGGGACGCGAAGACCGGGGTTCCGGTGTATGACGCAATCGTCTGGCAGTGCCGCCGCACCGCCTCCATCTGCGACGATTTGAAGGCCGAGGGGCTTGAGGAGACGGTCCGCGAAAAAACAGGGCTTCTCATCGACGCCTATTTTTCCGGCACGAAGATCAAGTGGATCCTTGACAATGTCCCCGGCGCGCGCGAGCGGGCCGAAAAGGGCGAGCTTTTGTTCGGAAACGTGGACTCCTGGCTCATCTGGAACCTCACCGGCGGCAGGGCGCATGTGACGGACTACTCAAACGCCTCGCGTACGATGCTCTTCAACATCCATACGCTCAAGTGGGATTTTGAGCTTTGCGACCGGCTCGGCGTGCCGCTTGCAATGCTGCCGAAGCCCATGCCGTCGAGCTGCATTTACGGAACAGTGGCACACGGGGTGCCCGGCTTTGAGGCGCTCGAGGGCGTGCCCATTGCGGGCGCTGTGGGCGACCAGCCTGCGGCACTTTTCGGGCAGGGCTGCTTTGCCCCCGGTATGATGAAAAATACTTACGGCACAGGCTGCTTCTTTTTGATGAACACGGGTGACCAGCCTGTGCGCTCCAACTGCAATCTCGTCTCCTCCGTCGCGTGGTTNNCAACTGGCTGCGCGACGGGCTAGGCGTGATCCAAAAGCCGCATGAGTGCGATCTTCTGGCCGAAAGTGTGGAGAATACGGAGGGCGTCTATTTCGTTCCGGCCTTCACGGGACTTGGCGCGCCGTATTGGGATATGTACGCGCGCGGCGCAATCGTCGGTCTCACCGGCGCTGCGGGGAAAGCGCACATTGCCCGCGCCGTTCTGGAGAGCATCGCCTATCAGGTCCGCGACCTCATTAATGCGGCGGCCTGTGACGCGGCACTGCCCTGCACCTGCCTGCGCGTGGACGGCGGTGCAAGCGTGAGCAACATAATGATGCAGTTTCAGGCCGACATCCTTGGCATGGGCGTTGACCGCCCGCAGAATGTTGAAACGACCGCGCTGGGCGCCGCCTATTTTGCGGGGCTTGCAGCCGGCGTCTGGAAGGATACCGACGAGCTTGCGGCCTACCGCAGGAGCGAGCGCCGTTTTGAGCCGCAGATGGACCCCGCCCGCCGCGAGCAGCTCTACAAGGGCTGGAAGCGCGCGGTGCAGCGGTCGATGAACTGGGCGGAGGAATAAAAAAATAAACAGCGGCCCGAAAGCCGGATCATTCCGGTTTTCGGGCCGCTTTCTATGGGCCAGATCAGTTCTCCCACAGCTCCATATTGCTGGTGGAAATGGCGACAGCGCCGTTGGTCAGCGAGTCTATGACCTGCTCCTTGGTCTTGATGAGTCCGCCCGCGATAACGGGAGCGGAAATTTTGCGCTCCATCTGTCCGATGAGGCGGCAGGCGATGCCGGGCATGATCTCGACGGCATCTGGCTTTGTTTCAAGGACATTTTTGACGCCCGTTTCGAGCGCGAGCGAATCCAGCAGAAAAACGCGCAGAATGGTTTGAAAATGGAGCTGCTTTGCGTTTCGGATGATACTTGCGCGGGTTGAAACGATGCCCGCCGGACTTGCGGCGCGGCGGATGTATTCTAAACCCGCCGTGTCTCCGCGCAGGCCCTCGATCATGTCTACATGAACGAAAACAAGCTTATCCACCGCATGCAGGCGCGCGCAGATGTCAGGCAGCGTCAGAATGCTGCCGTAGACGACGAATACGATCTTGACGCGGCTGCTTGCGGCGCGTGCAAGCTCCGCATCGTTCCGTACGGCGGCGATGATGGGGTTTTCGATCAGAATGTCGCTGATGTCGGGCATAGCGTATTCCTCTTTTCTCCGGCTGTTTATAAAACCGGGCGGGTAAGCCGCGAAGCAACTTTTCCTGTGAGCATTATTCATATAATGTTATTATATCACAGCCCGCGCCGGAAGTACCAAGGATTCTTTCCGGCGCGGGCATTTTTCCGCCGGATATGAAATTTACATTAGAGTGCAATTACCTATTGCTTTTTAACGCGTGAAAGTGTAAAATAATCTGGCTGGACCAGAAGTCATAATTTCGGAAAATGCGGAAATACTAGTTGAAAAATGTATAAAAATCAGGAGGTACTTCACTATGCAGTCCATGTTTGATCTGACCGACCGCGTTGCAATTGTCGCGGGCGCGAGCGCTGGACTCGGCGCAGATGCGGCGCTTGCCTATGCCGAAGCCGGCGCGGACCTTGCACTGTTTGCCCGCCGCGTTGAAAAGCTCGAAACAGNNGGCCGTGAAATGCGACATAACGGATGAGGAAAATGTCAAAGCCGCCGTTCAGACGGTGCTGGACACGTTCGGTCATATCGACATTTTGCTCAACAACGCCGGCATTGCAATGCACGGCGGCGTGGATGATATGGATGTCGAGACCTGGGACAAGAGCTTTGATACGAATGTCAAGGGCATCTTTTTCGCCTGCAAGTATGTCGTCCCCCATATGAAGGAGCAGAAGTACGGCAAGATCGTCAACATCTCCTCCGTGAACGCGGTCGTCGCAGACAAAAACGACCTGTTCATCCGCCACGCCTACAACGCCTCCAAGGCGGCGGTCATCGGCCTCACGACTGGCATGGCCTGCTCCTATGCGCAGTACGGCANNTGAAACCGAGATGACGGCGGACAAGCTCTTTAAAAGCGAAGAGTTTTTGTCCTATTACAGCTATACGAACCCGGCGGGCCGTCCCGGCGCAAAGGGGGAACTCAACGGCACGATCCTTTATTTATCGAGCGACGCTTCGAGTTATGTGCAGGGCCAGTTCATCGTTGTTGACGGCGGTGCGTCTATTGTCTAAAGACTGGACTTTGCAGGCACAATCCAAAAGGTTCTCGCTTTGTGGAGCGAGATAAGGTGAGCGTCCGGGGAATTCATTTCCCCGGACGCTCAAATTTTATAAGTTTCATCTATCAGACCAGCCAACTCGTCGAGTCAGACGAAAACTTTGCTGCACGGCAATAGCACAGCTTTTAGAATTTTCAATTTGGACAATATAACATCTTTGCATGATCACAGGGATACAGAGAAAGCGCTATTTCCTGCCGGTCTCCCCCGCGCCGTCCGACTTGGCGCCGGCTTTGATGAGGAGCCAGCCGAAGAAAGTTGTGATGATGGTCCCGATGATGAGCGTCCAGAGCGGGAGACCACTGCCGGCGTCTTTGAATAGGAACACGATGGACAGTGCAATGCTGAATTCGCACAAAATGACGCAAAAGCGCAGGCCGCCCATGCCGCCGGGAACGCTGTAAGGCCGGTCGGTGGCTGAATCAGTCTTGCGAAGCTTGATTGCCGCCGGGAACATGAAGAGGTACGGCAGCATGAAGATAACGAAGCTAAACGAGAGAATGGTCCAGAAGATGTCGTTCGCATCGCCGGAAAGAGAGAAGTTCAAAATGAGCAGGAAGGTGGACAAAATGCCCATGACAAAGTAGAGGCCGTCCGGCGTATCGAACTTTTCGTTCCGATGTCCAAGCAGACGGCTGCGTCTATCCAGCTCTGAGGCGGCGAGCACCTCGTTTGCGCCCATGGTCCAGGAGACCATGTTGGAAACGAGCGTAAGGGAGGCGACGACGATGATTATGACAAAGAATACCCGCTGCGCCGGGCCGAGTACCGTACACAGTTCCTGCAGCGCGTAGAAAAAGCCGTCCGCCGTATCGACCTTGTCGGCGGGAATAGCAGCGAGTACGCCGAAGGTGCCGAAAACATAGAGCGCTGTGATGATGATGCCTGCGAAGATTGTCATTTTTGGAATGGTCCTGCCGGGATCCTCAATTTTGCTGCCGATGGAGCCGATTAGCTCAAAGCCCAGCAGATTATAGACAATTGCCGTGATATACTGCGTGGTGTTGCCAAAGGTCGGGATGAAGCTTTTCGGGCTGAAGTCGTTTGCAAGCCCGTTTCTAACGCCGTAGACGATGCCGAGAAAACCGAAGATGAGCAATACCGCGACCTTGCAGATGGCGGCGATGTTCGCCACTGTGACAGAAAGCTCAATGCCGCGGATGCCTATGGCGACGATAACCCAGCACATCGCGATTGCAATCGCGCACAGGACCCACGGATTTGCGTTGGGGAAGAAAGTGTAGCTCATCCAGTCGGCGAACGCAATGAAAACGGCAGGCATCCAGAACGCAACGTTCACCCAGTAGTACCAGCCAACCATGACGGCGGTCTTTTCGCCGTAGGCCCGGTTGACCCAGCTGTAGATACCGCCGTCGTCGGGATAGCTGCTGCCCAGCTCCGCACTGATGAGGCCATAAGGGATAAAGAAAATGATCGCGGTGATGATCCAAATCGTAATTGACGACACGCCGATGATCGACGGGGCGACGAAGGTATCCAGGACGAGGATGCTGCACACCGTGAACAGTACGCTTTTCCAAAGGTTTACCTGTTTCTCCATTTGGTTTTGTCCTCCTCTTTTTGATTTGCAGACGCGCATAAAGGCGCTTTGGGCGGCTCTTTTTTTACCCAAAGTCCTGTCGCGCCCCGGTTTTTACAGGGAAATGACGGTTCCGCTTTCGCCCTTCATGGCGAGCGGGGCCTTTTCGAGCGACGCGATGACGGCGCGGCGTCCGGGCTTGGAGCTTGCGAACTGAATGGCCGCCTCGACCTTCGGGAGCATGCTGCCCGGGGCGAACTGGCCCTCGGCGGCAAGCGCCCTCGCGCGCTCGACCGTTAGCTCCTCTAGCGCCTCCTGATCGGGCTTTCCGAAGTTGATGCACACGCGGTCAACCGCCGTTAAAATGAAGAGATAGTCCGCCTGACACAGCTCCGCAAGCTTCGCCGAGGCAAAGTCCTTGTCGATGACGGCAGACACGCCCTCGTAGTCTCCGTCCGCGTCCTTTACGACCGGGATACCGCCGCCGCCGCAGGCGATCACGATGAACTCGTGGTCAAGCAAATTCAAAATGCTGTCGCGCTCGACGATGTTCAGTGGTTTCGGGGACGGAACCATTTGCCGCCAGCCGCGCCCCGCATCCTCTTTAAAAACGGCGCCGGGATTTTCGGCCATGAGCCTTTCGGCCTCCTGCTTTGTGTAAAAAGCGCCGATGGGCTTTGTGGGATTTTGGAAGGCCGGGTCGTTCGGGTCAACCTCCATCTGCGTGACGACGGTCGCGACGTGCCAGGGCATGCCTTCAATGCGCAGCTCGCGCAAAATACCGTTTTGCAGGTGATAGCCGATATAGCCCTGACTCATCGCCGTGCACTCCGGCAGCGGGAAGCGGGAAACCTTGTCCGTCGCGCCGGCGGCTGTGTCGAGCGCGAGCTTGATCATGCCGACCTGCGGGCCGTTACCGTGGCTGACAATGATTTCGTGGCCCTGCTTGATGAGGCCGATGAGGGACGGAGCTGCCTCGTCGATGCGTTTTTGCTGCTCCGCCGGGGTATCGCCGAGCGCGTTTCCGCCCAGCGCGATCACGATTCTTGCCATATTACCACCTCAGAGCAGGCCCTTTTCGGCCATGAAGTA
>DEMY01000022.1:0-2772 GCA_002359425.1 Clostridiales bacterium UBA2658 | reverse complement strand
GCGGTGAGCCGGTTTCCGGCCTCATCCCAGCACAGGGAAGCTGCGGAGTCCGCGACCTCGTCGGTTACGTCCTCCCCGCGTGTCGCGGGCAGGCAGTGCATGAATTTGCAGCCGAGGCTTCCGAGCTGCATGAGGTCGCGGTTNNGCTTTCATAGAGGCCATACCACACGTCGGTGTAGATGAAGTCCGCGCCCTTCACCGCGCTTCGCTCATCAGTGACATCCCAGTGAGCGCCGGAAATTTTGCAGTTTGCCTCCATAATGGCCTTGTGCTCGTCTCCGAGCTGATGGCCCTTCGGGCCGTAGTGGACAAAGTCCATACCGAGATGGGTCGCGATCATGCCAAGGCTGGCGCACACCTGAGTGCCGTCGCCGACGAAAACAAGCTTACAATCCTCGAGCTTTTTGTCCTGCGGGAGATTTTCAACGATCGTGCAAAGGTCGCCGATCTCCTGCGTCGGATGGTTGTAGTCCGACATACCGTTGAGCACCGGAACCGTGCAGGCGTTTGCAAGCTCGATGACGGTCTTGTGCTCGATAACGCGCGCCATGACAATATCGGTCAGGCGCGAGAGAACCTTGCCGGTATCGCCGATTGTCTCGTGCCCGCCAAGCTGGATCATACCGGGGCCAAGGTACTGTGCGTGACCTCCGAGCTGTTCCATCGCGGTTTCAAACGAAACGCGTGTGCGAGTCGAGGACTGCTGAAAGATCATGCCGAGCGTCTTGCGGCGCATGAGCGGGGGATAGTAGCCGACGTTTATGCAGGCCTTGAGTCTGAGAGAAAGCCCGATCATGTCCAGAAGCTCCTGCTTCGTAAAATCCTGTGTGTCGATAAAGTTCTTTGTATGAGCCATGGAAATAGCCTCCTTTTAAAGTGAGCCGCCGGAAACGGCGGAGTGGTTTTCTGCCGGAACGCACGCTTTTCCGGCTCCTTCTACTTTTTTGCCCGCGAAGCGGACGATGAGAACGCTCGCCGCGAGGCCCAACACGAGGGACAGCGCGGGCGACATGCCAAATCCGGCGGGAAGATAGCCGAGCGCTGCCGAAAGGCCCGCCGCGGTGAGCGCGTACGGGAGCTGCGTTTCGACATGCGCGGGGTTCGGGCAGCCGGAGCCAAGAGAGGACAAGATGGTCGTGTCTGTCACGGGGCTACAGTGATCGCCAAAGACAGAGCCGGAGAGCACCGCCGCTATGCAAGCGGCGACAAAGCCATCCGGCAGGGTTCCACGCATCGAAGCCTGCAGCGCAATCGGCACCGCGATCGGCATCACAACGACCATGCAGCCGAAGCTTCCGGCGGCAAACGAAATGACGCAGCAAATAACAAAAATAAGCGCGGGCAAAACGGCGGACGGCAGTCCGCCGGATACCGCATCTACGAGGTAATATGCCGTTCCAAGCTCGCCAAGAACCGTCGAGAGCGCCCATGCGCATACGAGCATCACGACCGTCGGTAAAATGACGGAAGCGCCGCGCAGCCAGTCGGCTACCGCCCCGGCAATGTCCCGCTGCCCCGCCGCGCGCACCAAAAAGATGGCGGCAAGCGAGGATAGAAGCGAGGCGCGCAGCAAAACGGTCACGGCGTCCGCGTAGCTGAACGCAAGCGAAAACGTCGAGGGCGAAAAGCGCGCGTTTGCCGGAAGCGCCCCGGCGGCGACCGCGTTTTGCGTTCCGTTCACATAGAAGCCCGCGAAGGCGTAGACGATGAGGACCAAAACCGGAACGAACGCTGTCCAAATGCTGCCGGTTTCCGGCTCTTTCCTGTCCTCCAGTGCATTGAGTGGGTAGTCGGAGCCATTCAGCGCCGGCTGTCCGGCCCGTGCACGGCGCTCGGCCATGAGCATCGGGCCATATTCCCGGCCAAGGCCGCGNNCCAAGGCCCGCCGTTATGAATACAAAGGCCACGGCGAGGAAATTGTAAAAGCAGTAGGGCAGGCTTTCGATAAAACGTTCGTAGGCCGAGCCTGAAATGCCTGCCGTATCAAAACCGCTTTGGATGGCGGCAAGCTGCGCGGCAAGCCAGCTTGAAACAACAGCAACGCTGGCGACCGGGGCCGCAGTGGAGTCTACGATGAACGCGAGTTTTTCGCGCGAAACGCCCCGGCGGTCGGTTATGTCCTGCATGACGGGGCCGGAGATGAGCGCGCTCGCATAGTCGTCGAAGAAGATGAGCACGCCCAGAAGCCCCGCAACGAGCTGCGCGCCGCGCGCGGTGCGGACGTTTTTTGTGAGCTTTGTTCCGAGCGCCGCAAAGCCGCCGGAGGCGTTGATGATTTCGACCATGCCGCCGACCGCGAGGCAGAGGATGATGATGGCCATTTTGAAGCTGTCCGAAGCGGTATCGAGAAGTACCCCGCATAGCGCGTCAAAAACAGAGACAAGCCGCACGAAAAAACCGCCGGAGCCGCCGATACTCTCCAAAATGACAAGCCCGGAGACAAGCCCCGTGAAGAGCGAAAACAGAACCTCCTTTGTCACAAAGGCAAGCGCAACAGTGAGCACCGCCGGAAGCAGAGAAAGAAGACCGAGCGTTTTGCCCGTTGCGACCGCCTGTGCCCGGGCCGCACCCTCGCTCGTCGAAACGTGGGCCGCGTTTGCAAGCGAAGCAATCTGTTCGGCCTCGCCGTTTAAAAACCGAAAGCACAGCCCTGCAAAAAGGAGCGCCGCTGCGAGAAAGAGAAGAAACCGGACCGTGTCTCTTTTTTTCATTCGACTCCCCCTCTCGCGTGAAAATGACCTTTAAGCCTTCGGCTGCTGCTGCGTGATGCAG
>DEMY01000063.1:375-12717 GCA_002359425.1 Clostridiales bacterium UBA2658 | reverse complement strand
GTTTTCGGCCAGCTTTGACGGAGGAAATCACACACTTACCATTCCCAAGGATGGTAAGGCGCCGTTCGGCTATGTCCGCATAGCGTCAATCAGCAACCTTAAGCTTTTTGGTGAACAGATTGACGGAGCGGCCTTGGTCAACAATTATGCAGTCGATTATGGCCCCAGCGGAAACTATAGCAATGTTCCGACTTACATAGCAAAAATCGACAATGTTACCCTGAAAGAGGGCTCAAAAACAAGTGCTTCCGGGTTGGTGGACGGAAACGGCTCCGGAATGAACAATATCTTTTTTACCANNCTAATGTGGGTTCTTTCATTTCCTGCCTTAATGGCAACATGCTCGGGTGTGTCAGTTACGCGGATGTTTACGGCGTCGGGAATGTTGGAGGTCTTGCAGGAAGCAAGGGGCAATCCATGGGCGACTGCACCATCTGGGACAGCTCCTTCCATGGAACCATTACAGCCATTGGAGATTTTGCGGGCGGCATAATAGGCGCCGGTTATAGTGTGGAATCGGCACCGAACAGCCCCTGTGTCAGCATTCAAAACTGTTACGTCACCGGGAGGGTTACAGGTTCTGACTATGTCGGCGGAATTTTCGGCGGCGAAGGTGGCGTCAAAGAGTGCTGGCCGAACGGAATTGGCTATATTCAAAACAACTATTTCAGCGGCACTGTGTCCGGTTCCGGGAGCAGCGTCGGCGGTGTTATCGGCTACATGCAGTCGATGAACCGCTATAACATCATATCAAATAACTTTTATGTTGAAGGCTGTGGTGCCACAAAGGGCATCGGGACAGTCGTTGCAGTCTGCACGCCGGATACGTCTGCGAGCGGAAGTGAATATGGCAGAGCAGACGATCCCACCGGCACGGGCGCGGACAAGCTTGCAAAGGCAATTCCGACTTCGTCTCTCACGGATGGAACCCTTCTGAGTGCGCTCAATTCAGGGGTCAACAGCAGCGGCGATTGGGTGAATGGCGCTTCTGCACCGGTCTTCGGTAAAAAAACACATGTGATCAACGTTACGGTTAACGGCCTCGGACTCAGTATGGGCAGCATTTCCGTTGAGGGCGGCGGCACAAGCCTGCTGACTGGAAAGACCGTCACCGCAACCTACAGCGACGGAACGCAGGAGACGGTTGGAATCGATAAAGCGACGGTATCAGGCTATAACACCGATACCGTCGGATATAAGCTTGTAACAGTTACCTACAAAAACCATACTTTTGTTTTTGAACTCAATGTCAGAAGCGCAAAGCCGACGACTCCGGCGGATACGATTAACGTTTCGTTTACGCTGCTCGGCGATGCCCTGCACGGCGAGGGAGGAACGGCGCATACGCTCTCCGGGAACAATCTGACGACATGGATTGCCCAGAATACTGTCACTGTATCCAAAGATGCAACTGTAATGGATGTTTTTGCAAATGAACTGAATGCGAACGGCTATTCATGGATGAACGAGAATGTAAAAGACGGCTGTAACGGCAACTATATTCAGTCGATTACGCCGCCGGGCGGCGTAAAACTTGGCGAGTTCGACAACGGAAAGTTCTCCGGCTGGATGTATACGCTGAACAGAACGCACCCGCTGCTCGGCGTGAAGCAGCAGTATTTGAAAGATGGGGATACAATCGTTTTCCATTACACGGATGACTATACGAAAGAGGAAGGCTCCGAAAAATGGAACGACGGCTCCGGTTCGACGCCGGGCGGCGGTTCCAAGATCGAACCCGAGACGGTTGTCAGCGGAAACACCGCTACCGTTTCCATTCCCGAAAAGTCTGTGACGAGCGCCATTGAGGCGGTTCAAAAATCCGGGGAAAAGACGATTACGATCGCGCCGAAAAACACCGGCAGCGCGAAAAACATTGACGTTACCATTCCGAAAACCGCGGCAAAATCCGTGGTGGACGGAACAAAAGCGGCGGTCAAGATCGAAACCGGCAGCGGAAGCGTGACCATTCCGAATGAAACGCTGGCCTCCATTGTGAAACAGGCTTCCGGCGACGATGTAAAGATTAATGTAAAGACCGGGACTGCGGCCGACATTACCGACAAGACCATTGACACGAAGGGCGCTGTCATTATAAGCGTTACCGTAAGCTCCAACAACACCCCCGTTACTACCTTCGGTGGGCAGGCGCTCACGGTCGGCATTCCGGTCGATAGCGGTTACACGGCGGGGCAGAGCTACAAGGTCGTCATTTTGAGTGCGGACGGAACAAAAGAAACGACCAGCGGCAAGTGCGTATCCGTAAACGGCAAGCTCACTGTCGAAGTCAGCAGCAAGCACCTTTCAACCTTCATTGTGACGAAGGAAAAAACCATCGGCTTCACGGACGTTAAGGAGGGCGCTTGGTACTATGACGCGGTGCAGTACGCCGCGCAAAACGGCCTGTTTAATGGAACCTCGGCCTCAACCTTCGCCCCCGACGACGCGATGACGCGCGCCATGCTCGTGACCGTTCTCTACCGCATGGAAAAGTCGCCCGCCGTCACCGGCACGAGCACGTTTACGGACGTCAAGGCCGGACAGTGGTACACGAACGCGGTTCTGTGGGCACAGCAGAACCAGCTTGTCACCGGCTACAATGATACGACCTTCGGAACGGACGATCATGTGAGCCGCGAGCAGATGGCTGTCATCCTGTACCGCTATGCGCAGAGCAAGAAATACGACGTGTCAGTCGGCAAGGACACAAACCTTCTCAGCTACACAGACGTCGCGGGCGTCTCCGAATATGCGATGCCCGCCATGCAGTGGGCCTGCGGGGCAAAGCTCATAAACGGCAACGACGGAAAGCTCATGCCGCAGGGCGACGCCCAGCGCGCGCAGGTCGCCGCGATTCTTATGCGCTTTGCGCAGAATGTTGCAAAATAAAAACTAGTTTGTATTATTCTTGAGGCGAGGGGATTCTCGGTTAGAGATGCTTCGTTTCTTCGATGCAAACGAATCTGACAGGAATACGTTGGACATGGCGTAAAAACCGAATTGCCTCGCTTCTCATCAACCACATTCTGTTCACAAAAACGCTTCCAAGTAAACTCCGGAAGCGCTACCTGCGCAGCTTCTGACGCAGAGTAATAATTTTTTTCCGACTTGCAGCATATTCTGACAGGAGATTACAAGATCGACAACGCAGACATATACAGCACCTGCCATAAATGCTTGACGCGTTTCGCTTTCCCTGCGATAATAACGGGGAAAGCGAGGCGCGATACTTTGAACGAAGCCGAAAAACAGACACAAAGACGGATTGAAGAACTATCGGCCCGTGCGGCGGCGCGCGGGTGCTGGACCAACACGGAATTTCTCACGACGGCGGAACAGGACCTTGCCTGCCGGGCCAAGCTCGACGCACCTTGCCGCCTCGTTGGCGGGTATGAAGGCGCAGAACGGCGCGTGGCACAGTTTGGGTCGGAAGCGCTCTGCGGTTATGAGGCAGAAGCGCCAATTGTCTGTCTTTTGATTGCGCCGTTGGCTCCGAAGTTCGCCGAAGCGCTGTGTCATCGGGACTTTCTTGGCTCGCTCATGGGTCTTGGCGTCCGGCGCGAGGTGCTGGGAGACATTCTTATCCAGGATACCAGCGCATATCTCTTTTGTCTGGAGTCCATTGCGGACTATATTGCGGAGCAGCTCGTACAGGTCCGGCGCACGCCCGTAACCGTCTCGCGCGCCGACGGGCTACCGCCGTTTCTGATAACCCCTCCTGAAAAGGTTGGTCTTGTCGTCGGCTCCGAACGGCTCGACGCGCTGACCGCGGCGGTCTGGAAGCTCTCCCGTGCAGAGGGGAAAAAACTTGTAGAGGACGGCCGCGTTTTTGTAAACAGCCGTCTCGTGGAAAACCCGGCTTTTGAACTGAAGTCCGGCGATATGGTTTCCGTTCGAGGGTACGGTCGTTTTCTCTATGAGGGCGCGGCAGCGGAAACGCGCAAGGGCCGTCTGCATGTGGAGGTCCGTATTTACTAAAAACCGGACTTGTCCGGCACATTTCTACTGATAAAGTTCTTTTTTGCACGACTGTTCGGAAATTGCATTAAAATTTTTCTATTGACTATTTACAAACGGATTTGGTTTGTGTATAATCAGCTTAATATTATTACGGCAGTGAGCAAAAGTGAAACACCGGCGGCATCTGAAACGAGCCACACGGCAGGCGGTATCATGATTTTTCGTGAGCTGCACACGTACTTTTTCTCTCAATGTCTATGCAATAAAATAACAACATCTGCTTTGATCCTCTGTGACAAAGACTATGCTATTATGATTTTAAAACGAACGTCTTTTTCGTCTGTTTAGGAGCGCCGCTTTGCGTGATTTGGCAGATGAAAAGGGCGATTTTTTTGCGCGGAGGGACAATATCATGCAAATTGGGTTTATCGGCGCGGGCAAGGTTGGAATGGCGCTCGGCCTGTATTTTCAAGCGCACGGGTTTCCCGTTGCAGGATATTGCAGCCGGACCGAGGCTTCGGCGCGCAAAGCCTCCGAACTCACGGGAACGGTTTGCTACGACTCGATGGGGCTTCTCTGCGCCGTCTGCGACGTGCTTTTTGTGACAACGCCGGACGGCGCTATTTCCGAGATCGATGCCGAAGCCGCCGGACTTCTTCGCGCGGGAAAGCCCGCGGGAGACAAGGTCTGGCTGCATGTGAGCGGCGCGCTGCCGTCAAGTGCGTTTGCGCAGCTCTCGGCAGCCGGATGCGCCGTCGGGAGCCTGCACCCGCTGCAAAGCTTCGGAAACCCCTCTGTCAGCGCGGATGCGCTTGAACATACATATTTCACCGTCGAGGGCACGTCAAAGGCGAAGGAGACAATGTGCGCTCTACTGAACGCCTGCGGCGCGCGGTACAGCGAGCTTGAAACGTCGCAAAAACCATTGTACCACGCAGGCGCGTGCGTGCTCTCAAATTATCTTGTGACGCTGTTGGATACGGGCTTTTACTTTCTGCACGCCGCCGGGATGCCGGAGGACGAAATCTTCGATGCCGTTTCGCCGCTTATACTGGGAACGCTTGAAAACGTCCGGGAAAAGGGAACGGTCGATGCGCTCACAGGCCCCATCGCGCGCGGCGACACGGGCACCGTCGCAGTGCACATGTCGGCCATTGAAAGCGCCCTGCCGCAGTACGCACCGCTCTACCGCTCGCTTGGGGAAGCAACGCTTGACATGATTGAAGGAAAAAAACTGGGCCGCGAAAAGGCGACTGCGTTTAAAACAATATTGAGAGGATGTGGAATCAATGGACACGAAATTCACGACGAAATCATTCCAAACGGCAAAGGAAAAACGGGAAAGGATTACGATGCTCACGGCTTATGACTACTCCATGGCAAAGATCGTAGACGAGGCCGGCATCGACGCCATCCTTGTCGGCGACTCGGTCGGCATGGTCGTGCAGGGGCACGATTCGACCCTGCCGGTAACGATAGACGATATGGTCTATCACTGCCGCTGCGTCTCCCGGGGCGTTCAGCACGCATTGCTTGTCGGGGACATGCCGTTTTTGTCCTACCACGTTTCAGCGGAAGAGGCCGTCCGCAATGCGGGGCGGCTCGTGCAGGAGGGGGGCGCGGGTGCAGTCAAGCTAGAAGGCGGGAAGGACATGGCAGCGGTCGTCCGCGCGATCGTTCACGCGCAGATCCCCGTCATGGGCCATATTGGTCTCACGCCGCAGTCCGTGAACGTCTTTGGCGGCTTCAAGGTGCAGGGCAAGGAGGAAGCCCGCGCGTTTNNGGCAAGGAGGAAGCCCGCGCCCGTGCGCTCATCGACGACGCGCTTGCTCTGGAGGAAGCCGGCGTTTTTGCGATCGTTTTGGAGGCCGTTCCAGAAGAGCTTGCGCGGCTCATTTCCGAAAAGCTCAGTATCCCGACCATCGGCATCGGCGCGGGGCGGTACTGCGATGGGCAGATTCTGGTTGTGAACGACATTCTCGGCATGTATTCCGATTTCACGCCGAAATTCGTCCGCCGCTACGCAAACCTCAAGGACTCGATCACCGAAGCGGTTTCAACATACGCCGGGGATGTCCGTGCCCAGCAGTTCCCCGCAAAGGAGAACACCTTTGCGATGGATGCAAAGCTTATCGCCGCGCTCCGCGTAGAGGAAACGGGAAGCAGGGCCGCAGTGTGAAGCTGATCGAAACGGAAGCGGAGCTGCGCGAGACGCTTTCCCAAATGGGCCGCAAGGAGAAATCGGTCGGGCTTGTGCCGACGATGGGCTGCCTGCACGAGGGGCATCTTTCACTCATCCGAAGGGCGAAGCAGCACAACGACATCGTTGTCGTGAGCGTTTTTGTAAATCCCGCCCAGTTCGGACCCGGCGAAGATTTTGAAAAATATCCGCGCAACATAGAAAAGGATTGCGAGCTTGCAGAAAGCGCCGGGGCGGATATCGTCTTTCATCCGGACGCGGCGAATATTTACGCGCCGGACGCCTCGACGAAGGTAGAGGTTGAGGGCGAGATTACGCATAAGCTCTGCGGCGTGGCGCGTCCCATCCACTTTAAGGGGGTCGCCACCGTCGTGAGCATTCTCTTCAACATCGTCCAGCCGGACCGGGCTTACTTCGGTCAGAAGGACGCGCAGCAGGCGGTCGTCATCAAAAGAATGGTGCGCGACCTGCATATTCCCGTGGAAATCGTCGTGTGCCCCATTGTCCGAGAGGCGGACGGGCTTGCGCTGAGTTCCCGGAACCGCTATCTGAGCGGCGAGGAGCGGAAGGAAGCCGTCTCGCTCAGTCGCGGTCTTGAAGCGGCGGTGGAGTGCTTTTCGACCGGTGCGGGCAGCAGGAATGCATTCAGCCTCAAAAAAGTCATCACCGACGAGATCAGCAAAAAGCAGCTCGCGAAAATCGAATATGTAGAGATCGTCGATGCGGAGACGCTTGCGGACACGTCTTTTATAGAGCCGGATCGTCCTGCACTCGCCGCCGTCGCGGTTCGTTTTGGAAACACTCGGCTTATTGATAACAAAATTTTGCGGGACAGGGGATAGGCTATGGAACTGACAATGCTGAAAGCAAAAATACATCGCGCAACCGTGACGCTCGCGGAGCTTGACTATGTAGGCAGCATTACGATCGACCGCACGCTCATGGAGGCCGCCGGCATCCACGAATATGAGCAGGTTCATGTCTTTANNATATGAGCAGGTTCATGTTGCAGACCTGCAAAACGGAAACCGTCTCGTGACATACGCCATCGCGGGAACGCCCGACAGTGGCATCATCTGCCTTAACGGTGCGGCAGCGAGACTCGTAAGCGTCGGCGATAAGGTCATCATCATGTGCTATTGCCAGATGAATGAAGCAGCGGCCGATGGATTCCGCCCGACGGTCGTTTTCGTGGACGAGAGCAATCGCGCGTGTACGAAAGAAACCTGCGTATAAAAGGACGGCGCTTTCCAATTCCGTTTGGAAAGCGCCGTTTTCTTGTCCTTTTTCATAGCCGTCCAAAGAGCTTCGTTATATGCTTTAGCCAGCGCGACGGCTCAGACAGGTCCGTATCCGGCCTCATACGCCACCGCCAGTTGCTGGAGGGGGTACCGGGCGTATTCATGCGTCCCTCGCAGCCAAGCTCCAAAAGGTCCTGCATCTGTGCGATGGCAAGCTCTGCTACACTGCTCCAAAGGGTCGAAAGCATGCAGCGCGGTTCGGATTCTCTCTCATGCAGGCGCATGTAATCTTTGGCTTTGTTTACGTCGTCGTGCGGGGCAGTCTGAAACCAGCCGATGATCGTGTCATTGTCGTGCGTGCCGGTGTAAACGACGCAGTTTTGGGGGAAATTGTGCGGCAGATAGTCGCTCTCCTCGCGGCTGTCGAACGCGAACTGCAAAACCTTCATGCCAGGATAGCCGCAGTCGGCAAGAAGCTTTCGCACCGAGTCCGTCAGAAAGCCGAGGTCCTCCGCGATGATTGGCTTTTCTCCGAGCGCGGCTTTGATTGCGGCAAAAAGCGCATAGCCGGGTCCCTTGCGCCAGCGTCCGTTTTGCGCGGTATCGTCGCCGTAAGGGATGGCATAGTAGGCGTCGAAGCCGCGAAAATGATCAATGCGGAGAACGTCGTAGACCTCGAAACTGTGGCGGATGCGGGCAATCCACCACGCGTAGCCGGACGCGGCATGCTTCTCCCAGTCGTAGAGCGGATTGCCCCAGAGCTGCCCGTCCGCAGAAAACCCGTCTGGCGGGCAACCGGAGACTTCGACAGGGCGAAGGTCCCCGTCGAGCTGGAACAGTTCCGGCTTCGCCCAAACATCCGCCGAGTCCGGCGCGACGTAAATCGGAATGTCGCCGATGATTGAAACACCCTTTTTCGTTGCGTACGCGTGCAATGCGCGCCACTGGCTATAAAAGAAGAATTGAAACGCTTTGTAAAAAAAGACGTCCTTTGAAAGCGCAGCGCGCGAGCGCTCCAGAGCTGCCGCCTCGCGAAAGCGCAGCGGCCTTTCCCATTCGCTCCAGGCGGCGCCGCCGTGGCTGTCCTTGAGCGCCATGAATAGCGCATAGTCCTCAAGCCAGAAGGCATTTTCGGCGCAGAAGGCGGAAAAATCCTCGCTGCCCTGTGAAAGCAGCCGCTCCGCCGCTTTTCTGAGCACCGGATAGCGCGTCTTGTATAAAAGGCCGTAGTCCACATGCGTTGGGTCTACGCCCCAATTCAGGTTTACATAATCTTCGCATTTGAGTAATCCCTCGTTTGCGAGCGTGTCAAGGTCGATGAAATAGGGATTTCCGGCGAACGCGGAAAACGCCTGATAAGGTGAGTCCCCGAAGCCGGTAGGGGCAACGGGCAGCATCTGCCAGAAGCTCTGCCCGCTATCCGAAAGAAAATCGACAAACGCGCGCGCTTCCGCGCCCACGGTCCCGATGCCGTAGGGCGATGGCAGGGAAGAGATGTGCATCAGAACGCCGCTTTTTCGCATGGCTAAGTCTCCGTTCGATTTTTATCCGCAGAAAGCGGGCTTTTTTGGGCATTAGCCCTTAACCGCTCCCGCGGCGACGCCCTTAATAATATATTTCTGGCAGGAGATATAGAACACAATGATGGGAATGATGGAGAGAACGAGCACCGCCATCATGGCGCCCCAATCAATGGAGCCATAGCCGCCCTTGAGGTACTGAACGGCGATCGGTATGGTCATATACTTGCGAAGGTTCAGCGTGAGGTAGGGAAGCAGGTAGTCGTTCCAGATCCACATCGTTTCGAGTATGCCGACGGAAATAAGCGTCGGTTTCAAAATCGGCAAAACAATTATAAAAAAGGTACGGATGGGGCTGCACCCGTCAATCATCGCGGCCTCCTCGATCTCAATCGGCACCGCCTTCATAAAGCCGGAGAACATGAACACCGCCAGCCCAGCGCCGAAGCCGAGGTAAATGAGGACGAGTCCGAGCGGCGTTGTGAGTCCAAGAAAGTCCGTCGTCTTGGCGAGCGTGAACATGACCATCTGGAAAGGGACAACCATGGAAAAGACGCAAAGATAATAAAAGATACGAGAAAATTTGCTTTTTGTGCGGCTGATGTACCAGGCCGTCATGGACGTGCACAAAAGGATGACTGCGACGGAGAGAACCNNGTCCGAAAGCGGACCAGAAGTGCGTTTTCGTAATACCGGTGACGTAGTTTTCCATGCCCGTCCATGTTTCCTTTGTTGGCAGCGTGAAGGGCTGGGACATGATATAGCCCTTTTTCTTAAACGAGTTGTAAAGAATGATTACAATCGGCGCGATGTAGACGACCGAAAGAATGGAGAAAATGACCACCAGCGCCGCTCCGGAGCTTTTCCTTTTTGCGTTCATTGCTGTACCTCCCACGATTTTGTAAGTCTGAGCTGGCAAAACACCAGTACCGCCACGATGACAAAGAACACGACCGCCTTTGCCTGACCGACGCCCTCCCAGCCTGTGCGGCCGTAGAAAGTGTTGACAATGTTCAGCGCGAGCATTTCAGTCATTTTGGACGGTGCACCGTTTGTGAGCGAAAGGTTCTGGTCAAAGAGCTTGAAGGAGTTTGTCAGCGTTAGGAAGGTGCAGATGGTGATGGCCGGCATGGACATGGGAAGGGTGATCTTAAAAAGCTGCTGACGAGGCGTTGCGCCGTCGATACGCGCGGCCTCGTACATGTCGGTCGGAATGCTCTGGAGGCCCGCAATGTAGATGATCATCATGTAGCCGACCTGTTGCCAGCACATCAGGATCAGAAGACCCCAGAAGCCGTAGGCCGCAGAATAGGTAAGACTGCGGGCGTAATAGGCAAGAATGCCGTTGAAGATGATCTGCCAGATGTAACCGAGAATGATGCCGCCGATAAGGTTTGGCATGAAAAACACGGTGCGGAAAAGGTTCGCGCCGCGAATCTGCTTTGTGNNCGAAGACCGCCGTGAACCACAGCGAATGGACAAAGCTCGCGTCGCCCCAGATGAGCTTATAATTCTGGAAGCCGACGAACTGTGCGTCCGACACGGTCGTGAATTTGCAAAACGAAAGGTAGATGCCCAGAATGAAGGGAATGATAAAACAAATCGTGAACGCGATGAGCGTTGGCAGCGTAAACAGGAGAAAATACTTTTTTATGGATTTTTCCATTTAGTCGTCTCCGATCTGTTGATTCATTGGAGCACGGGGGATAGCCGTTCACTTGCGTCAGCAGTTGCAGCTTATGAAGAGAGGAGGGATGCGTTTATTGAAAACCCATCCCTCCGAAACTGCGAGATGAAGCGGGCGGTCAGGTAGTCGCCTGCGATTTGAGCGAATATTCCTTGGCCCAGTTATCGACGAACGCGGCCTTGACGGCGTCCCAGTTGCCGGTGCCCTGCGCATAGGCAAGAAGCGCGCTGCCGAGCGTATTTTTCCATTCCTCGGACGGCAAGGTTGTAAAGTTCCATGCAACCGGGGTCTTGCCGGCGGCGATGGACTCATTGGCCGCCTTTATGAGCGGGTTCGTGGGCAAAAATTCGTCCGTGAAACCGGTAAACGGGCAGACAAAGCCCATGTCCTTCATCGCCGTTTTGCCCTCGTCGCTTGTGATGCACCAGTTGATGAATTTGAGCGTCGCGTCGATGTCCTCCTAGGAGGCTTTCTTATTGACACACCAGTAGTTTTCGGAACCGGTGCAAAGGCCCTGATTTTCCTCACCGGGAGCGCCGATATAGATGGGCATCATGCCGATATCCTCATCCTTGACACTGTAGCCCTTGATCTGATCGTAGGCCCATGTGCCATTCTGATAAAAGACGGCCTGACCCTGCGCAAATTCGGCCGCAGCCTCGTCGCCAGTCTTGCTGCCGATTTCGGTTGGCTTGCAGGTGGCGTTGTTGAGATAAAGATCCCAGATGTTCTTGTAGTTTTCAAGGTAGGTGCCCTTGATGGCCTTCGTGGAGGTCTCGTTGTCAGCCTTGTACTCATAGTAGATGGGGAGGTTCGCAAGGTGGGTTTTGAAGCGCCAGTCGGAGGAGCTGTCCATGCCGGCTGATGTGAAAGCACCCTTCACACCCAGCGCGTCCTTGCGGGCCTGAATATCCTCGGCGCACTTTTTGAGGTCTGCAAAGGACTTGATGTCCGCAGCCTTATAGCCAGCCTTTTCAAGAAGAGCCTTGTTGTAGATAAGGCCATAGGTCTCAATGACGTAGGCGATGCCGGCGACCTCATTGCCGTTTTTCAGCGCGAAGTTTTCGGGGGTTTTGAGCTGCTTGTAGATATCCGTGCCGGAAAGGTCGTAGCAGTAGTTCTTCCAGCTTTCGAGGCCGACGGGGCCGTTCACCTGAAACAGCGTGGGCGCGTCCGATTTTGACATATCCGCCTTCAACGTAGACTCATAGGTGTTCGAGGCTGCGGTGATGACGGAGACCTCGGTCCCGGTCTCCTCGGTGTACTTCTTCGCAAGAGCGACCCACTGGTCGGCCTGCTCGGGCTTGAAGTTCAGGTAAAATACCTTACCGGAGCCGCTCGTTCCGGCAGAAGGGGAGGTTTCCGTTTTTTTTGTGCCGCATCCGGCGCAAAGCGCAAGAAGCATGCAGAGACTCAGCAAGAGAGCGATTGTCTTTTTCATGATGTTCCTCCTTAATTATTTTTGCATAATAGNNATCTTCCTCAAAACGCCTTCAGCCTCCTCATTGGTTATTTTATCGCAAAAAGCTTGCAAGCTCAACTTCATTTTGAATGCGAGCCCATTTTCTATGTTTTCCTTATTAACGAAAAATTATTTTGTGTATATTTCATAATACTTTTTAAGAATTTTGAGCTTAAAATTACACATGCGCCAAAGAATAATCTATCCCCGGTCGGAAAAACTAAACGCAATACAAAACGGAAAAGGATGCGATGACGGATGGCTGTCAAACG
>DEMY01000063.1:0-227 GCA_002359425.1 Clostridiales bacterium UBA2658 | reverse complement strand
CTCAAGAAATGCTTCGATACCGTGCTTTCCAAAGGCGGCGTTACGGCGGACGACCTAGACTATGTGTTTACGGGCGATCTTTTGAACCAGTGCGTCGGTTCGGAATTTGCCTTAAAGGACAGCGGCGTACCAATTTTCGGACTCTACGGGGCTTGCTCGACGATGGCGGAGTCTCTTTCGCTCGCCGCAATGATAGTAGACGGCGGATTTGCAGGCAGGACCTGCGC
>DEMY01000057.1 GCA_002359425.1 Clostridiales bacterium UBA2658 | reverse complement strand
CGGGGATATAGCCATCAAGCAGCTGTTTCTGCCCACTTGCGGGCGCCGTGTAGGGCACATCGAGCTTCCAGCAGACGTCGTTTTGACTGTCGTAATTCCATGCGCCGCTAAGCGTAAGAGCGGCGCTGTTCTGTTTGTATTCGTCCGTCCCGGACGAGGCGTTTCCCTCCGGTTTGCCGCAACCGGCGAGTTGCGCGGCCATCGCGGCCGCAAGAAAGAACGCAAGCGCTTTTTTGAACTTTTTCATCGAACCCTCCTTTGCCATCCTCTATTCTGACGGCGCAAGACCGTTTTTGTGCCGCGGTAAATTTTAAGAATCCGTGAACAAGGGCATTGCCGGAGAAATTCGCCCTGCGCGCTTCTCCGGCAAAAGATTTCCATGCTTTAGTTTTCCAGCGCAATACGCCCCGTCAAAAGGCAGGCCGGTTTGCCGCTCCACTCGATCCAGCGGGCTTCATAAGAAAGCGTCTGGCCNNTTCCACATGTATGGTACTATCCTCAGAGATTTTTTTCAGGCCACAGTCCACACACGGATCGGTCTTGCCGTAAAGCGCCTTGTGGCAGAGAACGCCAGGCTCCAGATTCAGGGCGTTACGCTCCTGCGCCTTGTTGCGGTAAAGGACGCGCCGGTCCACAGGGTCGATGACGACGACCCAGACACTCTGCGCATCAACAATGGTGGAGATGTTCTTGGCGTCTGCCTCAAAGCGATCCTGCGCGTGGCGTTTGAGGAGAAACGCCGATAGCAGTTGCGCAATAAGCGCAAGCGTGTCGATCTGCTCCTTCGTCCAAATACGACGAACCACGCAGTCGTCAAAGCCGACGAAGCCTTTGAAAACGCCATTTTCGCGAACGGCGCACTGGAGCATGGCTTTGATGCCCCGCGCCAGAAAAAATTCGCGCTCCCACTGCGGCAGGATTGTAATGTCCTGACAGTAAAAGACGTCGCTCTCGCTGAAAAGCTCGCGGTAATCCGCGCCGTCCCACACATAGGGGAGCTTAATGTCTTCTCCGGTCCCCGAGGAAATCCCGTCGGCGCACCATTCATAGGTGTTCGACTGGAAAAGGCCGTCTCCGTCGTCCTCGAAAATGTAGGCGCGGCTCACGCCGTATTCCCGTCCGGCCATTTCCAGAATGCCGTTTATCGCGCTGTCTGTGTCGTCCGTCTCGTAAAGGACGCGGAATACATGGTCAACGACCGATTCCTGTCTCGCCTCATCGAGGCAGGGCTCGGAGTCGATCGCCGTGGCGGTAGTAAGGCCCTGCGGCATGCCGAAGGGGCGATCCATCAACTTGCTGTAAAGCTCGTAGTTTTTGTTGCCCTTTGCCTTGGCGTTATAGAGAGCGATATCGCTGTGACGAAGAAGCGCGTCCAAACTCTCGCCGTCCTGCGGATAAAAGGCGACACCGGCGCAGCAGGATATCCCCTGTCCCTCCATGTTTTGGGAAAGGACGGTACGGAAGGTTTCGTTGATCGTTTCTATACGCTCGATTACAATCTCCCGATTGCGGACGCCGCGCATGAAAACGAGAAACTCGTCCCCGCCGACGCGCGCAACGATATCGCCGCTGCGGAAAATCTTTTGCAGCTCGGCTGCGATTTCCTGCAAAAGAACATCCCCAAACATGTGGCCGTATATATCGTTGATACGCTTGAAATCGTCCACATCGACAAGGAGAAGCGCAGCCTCCTCGCCGCTTTCAAACTGGCGCAGAAGCGCTTCTATTTTTTTCGTTGCAGCGTGGCGGTTGAAAAGCATCGTGAGCGAATCGCGCTCGGCCTTGCTCTGCAGCTCCTGCGAAGCGCGCTTGTCCGCGTCAATATCCGTAATGACGCTAACGGCTTTGAATAGATTTCCCATTCCGTCGAATTGGGCGGCAACGCGGAACTTGCACCAGCAGTAGCGCCCGGCTTCATCCGCAAGGCGGGCGTCCAGCTCTTCATAGGACACGCCGCTGCGGATATCACTGATAAGGCGGTTGAAAAGGGGCAGATCCTCCGGGTGAATGTGCGAAGCGCTTGGAATTCGGCGGCTCGCCTGCTCGCGGATCGGCTCATAACCAAATTTTTTGATCCAGTTTGCAGAAAAGCTAAGCTGGTCCTTTTTTGCGTCCCACTCGCAGATAATATCGTTCGTCTGCTCCATGATGATTCGGTAGCGCTCCGTGAGAAACTGCAGCTCGTCTTGAATGCGGCGGGTCTGCGTGACGTCGATGAGGATGGCGCTGAAATATTCGTCTCCATCCTCGCCCTTGTAGAGGTGACTCTTGTCGAGAACCCAAACCGTTTCGCCCTGCTTCGTAACCAGCCGTGATTCAACCTCAATTGTGTTNNGGATAGATAAGTTCCGTATAGTGATTGTTGAATTTGTCTCGGAGTTCCTCCGCCGAATAGCCGACAAGATCCTGGATTCCCGCGCTGGGGTCGATCATCGTGTACCATTTGTCGTTTCGGAAAATCTGCACACATTTGATAACATTTTGGAGAAGGCTCTCGTCCAGCTTTTGCTGCGGGGTCGGACACGCCGCTTCGCAGACCGTTTCCTCCTTCCACGCGATGAGGACCTTTCGCTGAAGAGGCGACTCCGTGTTGATGCGCATGGTCGTCGCTTCGCACCAGCAGTAGCCGCCCGAGCGCTTGTTGAAAACGCGGTAGCGGCGGGAGCGCTTCATGAGTCCCTCCGTAAAAAGGAGGTCAACATAGGCGTCCGTCAGCTTCATGACGGTCTCACGGTCGTCCGGGTGGACGGAGGCGGACGCAAAATTAAAAAGCGACTCTTTAAAGGTGCTGCCGGTCTTTAACAGAGCAAAATCCTCACTGGAGAGATAGACGACATGGTAAAGCCCCGTCGCGAGGTCAACTTCCATAACGGTCGCATCTATGTACTTGAGAAGGGTCNNGTATTTCATCTGACCCATCTGGAGCGTATCCAGAGGGTCGCTCTTTGCCATGTCGGGAGGCTCTGCGTACACCGGCCTGTGTTCCTGCAACGGGGTCTGCGCCTCATCCGCGTATTCGGCGCTCAGAAGCATCAGGATATCCTGCACATTTTTTAGATTTTCGAGCAGTCTTGGCGAAAAAGCCCCGCATTCGCCGTTCAAAATCATGTTAATGGCCTGCTCCGGCGGAATCGCTTTTTTGTAGACGCGGTCACTCGTCAAAGCGTCGTAGCAGTCCGCAATGCTCACGATCTGCGCACAGATGGGGATATTGTCCCCCTTGAGTCCGTCCGGATAGCCGCGTCCGTCCCAGCGTTCGTGGTGGTAGCGGCAAATGCTGTAGGCGTATTGCAGATATTCCTCGTCGCCCATGCGGTCAAGCCTTGCAAGCATTTCGCAGCCCTTGACCGAATGTGTCTTCATGACCTCGTATTCTTCCGGCGTGAGCCGGCCGGGTTTATTTAAAATGGCGTCCGGTATGGCGGTCTTGCCGATGTCGTGCAGAGCTGAGGCGCTCACAATAATGGCGATTTTCCTGTCGTCCAACAGATATTCGGGGTAGCACTGCTCAACATCCTCCAAAAGCACCTTTGTAAAAACGCCGATGCGCTGGATGTGTCTGCCGGTCTCTACGCTGCGGTATTCGATGATGGAGGAAAGCGCGTCTATCATAACGGCGTTCGACTCGCGGAGCTTTTGCGCCTGCTCTTCGATCAGCTCGTCCTGATAAAGCTTGTGCTCGTTTAGTTCGATCACATTCTGGACGCGACGGCGCACTACGTGCGGCTCAAAGGGCTTTACGATGATATCCGACGCGCCCATATCAAAGGCGCGCATCTCACTTTCCGCCGAGTTTTCCGCANNGAAAAGCCAGCCATGCGCGTTTATTTCGGATAAGACCTGATATCCGTCCTTCACCGGCATGATGACGTCAAGCAATATGGCGGCAAGCCGCGTGTGATACTGTTGAATGAGCAGCATTGCCTGTTCGCCGTTTTCTGCTTCGAGCAGATTATATCTTTTTTCAAAAGTGCCGCTCAAAATGGCGCGGTTGACCTCCATGTCGTCCACGATCAGGATCGTGTCTCTGCGGTCACTCATTGACCACGCCCCCCGAAATTTGCAATAAGCGTACTGCCAGTCCGCCATTCTGCAAGATTATTTATCAGTTCTATAGTCATAAGCCGTCGCACTCCTTATCAAAAGTTTCTGTTTCGCAGCGCCAGCGTTCAGCTCCGCAGCCGCGCTGCAAGGGCTGCGAAAAGTTCGTCCTGTGAAAAGGGTTTTTCAAGACAGGCGTCCACACCGGAGTTCTTGAGCCTGTCCATGCCTTTGTCGAGGATGTCCGCGGTCATTACAATAATGGGAACCGTCTGCACATCCTCCCGGTCGAGCCGGCGAATTTCCCGCGCTGCAGTCAGTCCGTCCATGCGCGGCATACGGAGATCCATTAAAACGGCGTCGAACTCGTATTCCTCAGAAGCCTTAAAGGCGGCGAGACCCGTTTCGCCATTGTCCGCGCAGATAACGGCGGCTCCCTGCTGCTCAAGCATGGTCTGTGCAATTTCCATATTGAGCGGGCTATCCTCACAAACGAGGATACGCCGGCCGCTGAGCCGGCCTGATTTGCGCTCCCCATCCGGCTCATCCGGCTCATCCTGCTCCTCGGGCTGCTCCGGCAGACGGAAGAGGATGGAAAAGGTTGTTCCTTTGTTCTTGTCGCTCTCTGCCCAAATGGCGCCGCCCATCATTTCGACGAGCCGCTTTACGACGGAAAGCCCGAGGCTCACGCCGCCGGACGCTGCTGGAGACTCCGCTCGCTCCTCGTTTGAAAAGGGTTCAAAGAGATAGGGCAAAAACTCTTTTGAAATACCCGCGCCGCTGTCACGCACGAGAAAACGGCAGTTGGCTCCGTCCGCAACCGGCTCAAAGCTCTCCATAATGAATGCAACCCGGCTCCCGGGCTTTGAAAAACGAACCGCATTCATCAAAAGCGCGCTGAAAACACGATGGAGGCTGGCCTTGTCGGCAACAACGCGGTCGAGATGCCAGTCGCTTTCATCCACGTCTATCCAGACGCCTTTTTCCTGTGCCCATGCGCGGACGGGCACGACGAGGTTTTCGACTAAAACGCGCATATCGAAAGTTTCNNCATGTCGGACACCGTTTCCTGCATCTGTGCGGCGGCGGCGCCAATCTTCAAGAGATAATCGTGCACAATCGCCTCGTCCCGCGACTGCAACGCCAAATTTGTAAAGCCAGCGACGCCATTGAGCGGCGTTTTCAGCTCATGGCCGAGATTGGCGATGCAGTCGCTGCGCATCTCATTGGCCTTTTCGGCAGAGCGCAGGGCGGATTGCAAAAGGCGCAGTTGCTCTCTATCACGCTGGTAATTCGCCGTGACATCCATTCGGACAACGAGTATTTCCCCGTGTGAGTCGTCCAGCCAGCAATAGCGGATCCGTTTTCTGCGGCGCTCGCCATCCGGGTTTATGTAGGTAAAGGAAAACGCATAGGTCGCCTCTGTTTCAAGTCGGTCGATAACGTTGTCAAGCATAATGCTCTGACCGTAGCGCTCCTGATCTTCAGCTGCAATGGTAGACATCACGCGGCGCGTGAAAAGATCCTTTTCCTGATATGCCTTCACGCTTGGAAGGGCAAAGGCTTCGCCGGACTTGATGTTCACAATCCGCAGCAGCCGCTTTGAGGTGTCTATAATGCCGATGAAGTCATATTCCTCGTTTGTGAGCCGCTGGATGAGGCGCTCGCCTTTGATCTTTTCGTCCCGGTCGAACAGGCA
>DEMY01000091.1:14876-15049 GCA_002359425.1 Clostridiales bacterium UBA2658 | reverse complement strand
TTGACGACTGGAATAAATAAATATTCTGCTCCCGGAAAAGGCCTGTTTCCGGGAGCGTTCTTTCAGAATGCAGCGGTTTCCATCCCCCCGGGGAGCTTGTGCGGTGGGCCGCCCTTCCTGTACACTCTTATTTGTAATATAGACGCCCGAAAAACGGCTTGTGTGCTTTTGCC
>DEMY01000091.1:347-14838 GCA_002359425.1 Clostridiales bacterium UBA2658 | reverse complement strand
AGCGTCAGCGCCGCATTTTGTTGGGGACATCGCCTACAGGAGTCTGTTCCGCCCGCAAAAGCGATCCCGACAATTCGCGCCATCACGCCCTCCGGCAAGCGGCGCTGTCTCAAGCCGACGGAGGGTGCGACCCGCTTTCGGCTCGACGAGCGCGCGTTGGAAAATGGCGTTTACCGCTTCATCTGCGAAAAAAGCGGCTGCTACAGTCTGGATGCGGAGGGAAATTACATGAACGGATCGTTCCGGGAAAACCCGACGGCAGTTTCCGCAACCAGATACTTTCAATATGCGGAGGCTGCCATGCGGATAGGAGGCGCGGGAACAGCAGGACCCTTTGCAGAACCCTATCTGTTTCCGCTACGGCTGGAGTTTGAACGGCTAACGGGCTTTCATCCCGATCAGAGCCTGTGGTGCCGCCTTTGGTTCGCGCAGGAGCCGCAGCCGCTTTTCGACATTGCCGTCACCCGTCGTCTGGACTCCGGAGGGACGCTTACCGACGAGCTGATTACGGACGGCGACGGCTATTTGACCTTCCCGCTTACACAGCCCGGCGATTATCTTGCTACCGTGCAAAAAACGACACGGGAGGCCGCGGAGCATCGGTATTTTGATACGAGCTACACCTATACCTTTTGGTTCCGCGTCGATTGGTGACCGCAGAAGACAGCGCCGAATGGAACCCCATCCGGCCTGTTTGCCATAGCCTGCCTGTCAGTGGGGCGAAGAAACCGCCTCTGGCTCCCATGAGATTGTGGGGGCCGGAGGCGGTTATCTATATGTGCGTTTTTCTCAATGCACCGTGGTAATCGTCGCATGAATGGCGCAACCTATCAGACCGTTTTGGAGCGAGGCATTAGCGCTCCGTCTATTCAGACGGCGGCGATGCCGCTGTCCATGTAATCAGCGCAATTAGCATCTGACCGTGCGCAAGCCATTTTGGATGAAATGTCGATACCGGCTGATTGTCCATTGCTTGCGCTACTTTTGCATCGAATGCGCAGCTTCTTTAACAGCCAGCTGGGCGGAAATGAGCGCGCGGTAATATCCGTTTTCCTCGACAAGCTGGTCGTGGGTACCCTCCTCGGCAAGCTCGCCTTCCTTTAAAACGAGGAGACGGTCGGCTTCCAGAATGGTCGAAAGGCGATGTGCAACGAGCAAAATCGTCTTTTTATGTGCGAGACGGCGGATCGTCTCCTGAATTTCCTGATCGGTCTTTGTGTCGAGATTGGAGACGGCCTCGTCCAGAATGAGGATTGGCGCGTCCCGCAAAAGCGCGCGGGCGATTGCGATGCGCTGGCGCTGGCCACCGGACATCTGCACGCCGCGCTCGCCGGTGACCGTGTCGTAGCTGTTTGGAAGCGAGCGGATAAAATCGTCGATCTGCGCCATTTTTGCGGCCTCGATGACCTCCTTATCCGTCGCGTCCGGCCGTCCGAGACGAATGTTTTCGCGCACGGAGGTGTTGAAGAGGTAAACGTCCTGCAAAACGACGGAGATCATGCTATGCAGGTCTTGGAGAGACATGTCGCGCACGTCCGTACCGCCGACGGTGACGCTGCCGCTCCGAACGTCCCAGAGCCGCGTGAGTAAGCTCGTGCAGGTAGTCTTGCCCGCGCCGGACGCGCCAACCAACGCGACGATCTCGCCGCTTTTGATTTCAAAGGACAAATCCTTCAAAACGTCCGGCCCGTTGTCGTAGCCGAAGTGTACATGGTCGAAGCAGATGTCCGGCGCGAGCTTTGTAACGTCCGTTTCCCGGCCTTCGTCTCGCACGATCGGCGCGGAGAGAAGAATGTTCGTGACGCGCTCGGAGGCGGCAAAGACGTTTCCGAAATTCCGCGCGAGACTGCAAAGCTCAAGCACCGGGTTAAAGGCGAGCCAGACCGTTGTACCAACAACGGCATACCACTCGACTGCGAGCTTCCCTTGCAGCGTGAGCCAGATGCCGAGAATATTGATGAGCACTGCCGAAAATCCCGCGACGATCTGTAAAAGACCGCCCTCTACGCCCATGCGTTTTGCGTAAACGACCTGAATATCCGTGAGCCGCTGCATGAAGCGGCGGTTTTTTTCGCTGTAGCGATCCTGCCAGTTGAGCGTCAAAATTTCGTTCATGCCGTTGATGCCCTCGAGTGTAACGGAGTTGGCTTCGCCTAGGCGAAAGCGGCTCTCTGCGCCCTGTTTGTCGGCGGTGCGCTTCATAAGAAGCGGCACGCACAAAATGGCGGCGACGCAAACGAGCAGCGCCACGGCGAGCGACCAGTGCAGTGTTGCAAGGAAAGCCGCGAGTCCGGCGACGACAATGGCTACCATAATGACGAAGCCGACCGTGTGCCCGTAGAACCACTCGAGCTGCTCTACGTCGTTCATGAGCGTCGTAGCGACCTGCCCGGAGTGCTTTTTCAGCAGAATATCTGGGCAGAGGGTCACGAACTTTTTATAGAGCTTCACCCTGTATTCGACGAGATCGTGATAGGCGACGTCGTGGGCGAGATAGCTTTCAAAGTAGGCCCCGAAGCCGCGCCCGAGCGCGCAGACAATGAGGATGGCAAGCCAGGGATGCCCCGCGAGTCCGCCGCCCCCGACTGCGACCGCCGCCATATAGGCGCAGACACCGCAGGCCGCGATGATGCTGATCTCTTTCAAAAGTCCGCACAGAACGCTCAGTGCCATCTTGCTGCGATAGGGCTTGAGCTGCGCAAGCAGGTAGTGAACGCTGTGCGCTCGGTTTACATGCATTTCGTTCAGACGTGTTTCGTTCATGCGCTTACCCCTCCGTTCTGCGCTTCGGTGAGTGCGCGATAAATGCCGCCGCACTCCAAAAGGTCCTCGTGTGTGCCGGCCTCTGCGAGCCGGCCCACGTCGAATACATAGATGCGCTCGGCGTTGCGGATGGTGGACAGGCGGTGCGCGATGACGACGGTTGTGAAGCGGCCGCGCAGGCTCTCAAGCGTTTCTTGAATGAGGTGCTCGCTCGCCGCGTCAACGCTTGAGGTGGCCTCGTCCAAAACGAGGATGGGCGCGTTTTTCAAGATCGCCCGCGCGATCGCAATCCGCTGGCGCTGACCGCCGGAGAGTGTTTCGCCGCGCTCACCGACCATCGTGTCGTAGCCATTCGGCAGAGCTGTGATGAATTCGTGTGCATTAGCGGCCTTTGCGGCGACTACAATTTCTTCGTCGGTTACGTTTGGAGACGCCATGGCGATGTTGTCGCGAACTGTCCCGTAAAACAGGAACGAGGACTGGAACACGACGGAGACCTTGCTCCGTAGGTATTCAAGACTGTAATCCCGCACATCTCTGCCGTTGATGAGGATTTCGCCCTCGCTTGTATCATAGAAGCGCAAAAGGAGGCTCACGAACGTCGATTTGCCGGAACCGGACGCGCCGACGATGGCAACCGTTTCGCCCGGTGCGATGTCGAGCGACAGATTGCGCAGCGCCCAGTCTCGCTTTGCGCCATAGCGGAAGCTGACATTTTCAAAGCGAATGGCGGGAAGCGCACCCTCCATGCCATCCGCGGCGGCATTTTCCTTTTCAACGGTCTCTACGGGTGCGTCGAGAATTTCAAGAATGTCGCTCGCGACAGAAAAGCCCATCATGCTCGCGTGCCACGCGGTGTTGAGGTCTCCGACCGGGCGCACGCACTCGATGACGAGGAACATAATCGTCAAAAGGCCCGCCNNGGGGCGAGCTTTCCATCCGCACAGCCGTAGGCGGTAACGCCGGTCGCGACCGAAGTGGCGACGGCGGTCATCAGCGCAATGATGCCGGAGGAGACGAGGGAGTTGCGCGTGTTCACGAGCTGGCGGCGGCGGAATTTTTCACTTGAGGCTTCCAGCTCGCGGCCCTTGTCGGCTTCGGCGTTAAAGAGCTTGAGCGTGTTCATGCCCTGCATTGTGTCAATGTACTGCGAATTTAAAACCGCATATTCCTGCCAGTAGCCGACGCAGGCATTTGTATAGAGCGGCATCAAAAGATGCGGCATGAAGATCGAAATCAGCACTGCAAAAGTCACAATAAGGCCGCAGGAAAGCTGTTGCGAATAGATATAGACCAGCATCGGGATGACCGACAGCGCAACGATGAACACCTGCGGGATATAGGTGACCAGGTAAGGCTCAATGTACTCGACACCGTCCGTTACGAGGGACTGAAAACGGCCGGAGCGCTTGTCTGCCTGATAGCCGGGGCCGAGCTGAAGGAGCTTTCCGACGATCTTTTCGCGCAAAACGGCTTTGATTTTTCCGCCGACAGTGTTCGTGTAACCCTCGAGATAGCTCACAAGCAGCGCACGCACGGCGATACAGACGAGCACGAGCAGAAAGTAGACGACGGTCGTCGAAAACGCCGCCTTTACCAGCGCCGAGCCAGCGCCTTTCGCGAGCAAAACCGCCTGTGCCACATAGGTTCCTGTGACGCAAAGGCCCAGCAGCACCTTTATAATAAGCTCCGGCCTTATGTATTTCGCGTATTTCGCGACCTTCAGATAGCCCGCGAAGCTGATAACACTTTTTTCCTTTTCAATGTTGTCCATTTCATTTATTCCTTTATTACTTCTTCGCTTTTTACATGACCCGTTTTCGCTGTTAAGGTTTGTCGGCAGAAACCATAAACATCGGCGTTGCGCCGTAAATAAGCCGCTTGTCGGCGTTGTCCGCCGTATAGACGAGATCGTCGAGGTCGCAAACGCAGCGGATGTCTGTAAAGCCCAGCTTCCAGAGCGTTGCTTTATCCCAATCCGGGCGGCGGATGCCGATCAGCGGGAGTTTTAGCCAGTAGTCCTCGATCTCGTACATGGAGAATCCCTCCGGGAAAGAGCCGTGCTTTTCGCGGTAGGCCGTCATGCCCTCCTTGAATTTGCGGTCCGTTTCCGCGTCAAAGAAGTTCATATACCAGTTCGCGTCAAAAACGAGTAGCCGTCCGCCGGGCTTCAAAACGCGCTTCCATTCCGCGTAAGCGCCGTTCGGGTCATAGAGCGTCCAGGTCACGTTGCGGCTCACGATGAGGTCGAAGCTGCGGTCCGCGAAATCCAACCGATGGCTATCCATCAAAAGAAATTCCGGCGCAACGCCGGCCGTCGCTGCGTTTTTTTGCGCCTCGTCGAGCATCTTCTGTGTCACGTCAATTGCTGTCACATCATGACCCGCAGCGCTGAGGATAATGGCAAAAAAGCCTGGACCCGTGCCGATGTCCAGAATTTTCAGTTTCTCCTTTTGCGGGGCGTTTTCAAGGATCAGCTTAGTCCAGACCTCATTTTCGGCGTGGCACAGTTCGCCGCGGATATTGTCGCTGTAGCGCTCCGCGGAGTCTGTCCAATAATTTGCCGTTTGCTTTGCGTATTCCATAGATACCTCCATACTCTAACTTGTTGTCCGTATTAAAACGTGATGACGGAGTTTAGCAGCTTTCGAGAGTATTCCTCTCTGACCGAGCCGATGGCGTCAACCGGCGTTTCTTCCACGATGGTGCCGTTTTTGAAGATGATGAGCCGGTCACAGATATAGGCCGCCGCCTGAATATCGTGCGTTATGAAGAGATAGCTCATCTCGTGCGTCTCGCGCAGATCTTTGAGCAAATCCAAAATTTGAACCTGCACAGAGACGTCCAGCGATGAGATCGCCTCGTCCAGAAGCAGGAACCTTGGATTTGTCGATATCGCCCGCGCAATGCAGACACGCTGCGTTTCTCCGCCGGACAGCTCGTGCGGGTATTTCTCCAGATACGAGCCGTCAAGTCCAACCTGCGACAGAAGCGTTGCTACCGTCTTTTCGTCGCTGTATTTTCCGAACACGTCAAGCGGTTCGCATATTGCCTGATAAACGGTCTTTCTCGGGTTGATTGAGGCAGTATAGTCCTGAAATACGGCGCTCATAACGCCGCGCCGGTTTCTGGCGATCTGAACATTTCTCCCGTCAAAAAGCACGTCGCCGCTGTCCGGCCTTTCGCTGCCGAGGATAAGCCTTCCGAGCGTTGATTTGCCGCTGCCGCTTTCCCCAATAATGCCCAGACACTCGCCATCCCCGACGGAAAATGACACGCCGTTCAGGATAAGCTGCCGCTTCGCTGTGAACATGTCCGGCTTTTTATAGGATTTTCGGACGTTATTTACTTCAAGCATACTGCCGTACCTGAATCAGCCTTTTATAGTTTTCTGCCAGCGCCATTCTGGTATGAACGAGATACTGCGTATATTCATTCTGCGGATGGCGAAAGACCTCTTCCACGGGACCCGCCTCAACCTTCTCGCCCTTTCGCATGACGACGATCTCGTCGGCAAGTTTTCGGACAACGCCCAGATCGTGCGAAATGAAGATCATTGCGACGCCGTTTTCCCGGCGTAGGCGCTGAAACTCGTTTACAACCTCAAACTGCGTGATCGTATCGAGCGAACTTGTCGGCTCGTCGGCGATGATAACATCCGGCTCCAGCGCCAGCGCTATGGCGATCATGACACGTTGCAGCATACCGCCGGAGAGCTGATGTGGATACTTGTCCAAAAGCCCGCCCGCATCCGTCAGGACAACCTTTTCCATCGCCGCGGCTATTTTTAGATCCGCCTGCTGTGCAGCGCCGCCAAGGTTTTCAATGAGAATTTCCCGGAAGGAACTGCGGATTGTGCAGGAAGGGTCAAAGGCGCTCATACCGTCTTGAAAGATCATGAATATCTTTTTGCCCCGAATCTCCCGCATGGCTCGTGGCGGCTGCTTTAAAAGGTCACGCCCATCAAACAAAATGCTCCCGCCGCAGCAGATCCATGGCTTGTGTATCCCACTGATCGCCTTGACAGTCATGGATTTTCCGCTGCCGCTTTCACCGACGATTGCAAGACAGCTGTGCGCCTTTAGAGAAAACGACATGTCGTTTACGATGACCTCGCCGTTCCGACTGTCCCATATTTTTAAATTGGAGGCTTCGATCACATTCATGCTGCCATTCCTTTTTCGCGCTTTTTTGCAAAGCGCTTTTGTTTTGACGGATGCTGCACATGCTTTACGTCCATCGCGTCACGCAGGCTGTCGCCCAGAAACGCGAACGCAACGCAGACAAGCACAATTGCGAGACCGGGCGCAAGCATCTGTTCGGGGTGAATGAGCATGGATTCCTTCGCTTCGTTGAGCATCATGCCCCACTCGGCGGTCGGCGCCTGAACGCCGAGACCGAGGAAGGAAAAACCGGAAATGCTCAAAATGAGGGAGCAAAGGCTACTGCTCGCAATAACGGAGACCTCCGGCAAAACGGAGGGCAGCACATGCTGAAAGAGAATATGCGGCGTGCCACAGCCGGTTGCCTTTGCGAATTGGATGTAGTTTTTGTCCGTGTATTTCATCACGGCAGTGCGGAAGACTCTCGCGTACCACGGCCAGCGGAGCAGCACAATCGCCAGCAGAATGTTACGCAGTCCGATACCGAAAATGCCGACGAACGCCAAAATCATGACCTCGGAGGGGAAGGAGAGCATGACGTCGCACAGGCGCATCAAAATTTCATCCACCTTTCCTTTGAAGTAACCGGCGACAAGACCGACGGCTGTGCCGACGCCGATCGTGACCGCCATCGCGAGCATGACAAGCAGAACGCTGGGCCGAATGCCATAGATGAGTCGCGACAGAATGCATCTTCCGAGATAATCGTTCCCCAGCGGGAACTGCGCGGAGGGTCCGGCATATTTGAGGACCGCATTCATCTCGTTCGGGTCGTTCGGCGCGAGGTACGGCGCAAAGCAGCCGGCCAGCACAACAACAGCAATTACGGTAAGGCAAAGTACCGCGATGCGGTCCTTCAAAAGCTTTTTCCACATCTTCATGACGATGCCTTTCTCAGCCTGGGATTGACCGCCGCGTTGATAATATCTGATAGAATGTTGAACGTGCAGTAGAAGAGCGCGAGCAGAAGCACATAGGCCTGAATAATCGGAATGTCCCGGCTGAAGATCGCGCTCACGCACAGTCTGCCGAGTCCCGGCCATGCAAAGACGTTTTCAATGACGACCGTGCCGGCGACCATTCCGGGAATAGCCATGGAGAACGCTGCAATCACCGTCTGTAGCGAGTTTTTCAGAATGTGCCGGACGATTTTTTTCTCTCCGACGCCGCAGGATCGAAGAAAAAACACATAGTTTTCGTTGACGTTTTCAAGCATGGAATTGCGAATCATGCGAAAATAAAAACCGCAATAGCCGATCGACATAACGAGTGTCGGCAGAATGAAGTTTTTTAGCGAACCCACGCCGCTTGTCGGCAGCCACGGCAGCTTCACGGAAAAAAGCCAGATGGACAGCGTCCCGATCCAGTAGGCCGGCATGGCGGAAAGAATAAACATAACGGCGCGCGTTAACCGGTCAAAGGCGCGTCCCTCCCAGATGACGCAGAGAATGCCGAACAAAAGTGAAAACACGATCGTCGTCACGGCTGTCGCCAGCGCAAGCGCAAGCGTATAGCCGAAGGCCGTCAGGATGGATTTGCTGACATCCTTTTTTGTAACAAACGAGGTTCCAAAATCGAATTTAATGGCCTGCTTGAGCCAGTCTCCGTATCGAACCAGAAACGGCCGGTCAAAGCCGTATTCCTGATTCGTCTGTTGCACGAGCTTGTCCGTGATTGCCGGAACGCCCTGCGCCTGTAAAACGATCATGGCCGGCTCTTTCGCGGAGAGATTTACGAGCAAAAAAGCACAGAAGGAGACAATAAAAAACATTGGAATCAGGAAAAGAAGCCTTTTGATAATGTATTCCCGCATGAAAAACACCTTGATCCGGCCCGGCGTTGCCGGGCTTTTATGATGCGCTCACCCGCGGACCTAAAATCCTCGAGTGAGCGCAAGTTTTTTGAAGACTCAGTAGCTGAAGTCCTTAAACGGAACCTCATACTGCGTCTGGCTGAAGGCGAGATTCTTCAGGCCGGCGTCCGCAACGATGGAGATGCGCGAATAGGAAAGCGGAATGAAGCAGCATTCCTCCTGTAGCGTTTTCAGAACATTTGTGTAATCGTCCTGTCGCTGCTTCGCATCGGTTGAGACGAGCGCGGCGTTGACCCATTTGTCCAAATCGCCGTAGCAGGCGAGCTGGGAGACCGCGTTGAGGTAGGAACCCTGCGCGAAAATCGCTGTCAGCGAGCTTTGCGGGTCATAGGGACGCCCCCAGGAGCTGTCGAGATAGAGATCATAGCTGCCGGCGCTGCGGACCTGCTGAACCGTTGTGCTGTCGACCGGGGTCAATATGACTTCAATGCCGGCTTTTTTCAGGCTGCCTTGAATGTACTCGCCAAGCGTTTTGTTCGTCGCTACGCTGCTGTTGTAGACGAACTCCAACGTGAGCGTCTGCCCGTTTTTCTTGTAGTAGCCGGAGCTGCTGTCGAGCGTCCAGCCGGACTGCTCGATCAGGCTCTTTGCTGTTTTGAGACTGAATTCTCTGGACGCGAGTTCGACATTGCAGTAGGGCGCCGTCTTGTCGAAAACGGTCTGCGCAGGCGTTTCAAGGCCGGAGAACACGGACTTGCACATTTCGTCGCGGTCGATTGCGTACCAAACGGCCTGTTTGATGTTTTTATCGGAGATGAGACGGTCCGATCTGGAGTTTGTGATCAAAAAGCGCGTCGAGCAGGGGTCGCTGTATTTGACCTGATACTTGCTGTCTTTTTCAAGGCTTAAGAGCGCGTCCGGGTCGATCATCGCGGAGGAATAGGTTCCGAACAGGAAATTGATCTCGCCGTTTTTGAACGCAAGAAGCGTCGTCTGACCGGAGGGCATGACCTTGAGCGTCACGGTCTTGATTTTGGGCGCGCCGCCCCAGTAGTCCTCGTTGGCGTTGAAGACGGCATACTGGTCCACCACANNCCCACCGTCCTTGAAGGAAGCGGGGGACATCATGCGGTAAGGCCGCGTCAGTCCCAGCTCTGTCAGAGTCGGGTAGTAGGGATCCGTCAGAATGAGGTTTACTGTGTAGTCGTCCACAACGTCGCAGCTTTTGATTTTGTTGGACAAAACAATCCATTTGTGCCGTTCCTTATTTGCCTGTACCGCGTCAATGTTCGCTTTGACGGCCTGCGCATTGAAAGCTTCGCCGTCCGTGAACTTAATGTCCTTTCGCAGATGGAAGGTGTAAACGGTGCCATCGTCGGAGATAGTCCAGTTTTCGGCGAGACAGGGCTTTACGCCATCCGCCGTGTTTTCGACGAGGCCCTCGAACACCATGCCCTGCGCGACCATGCTGCCGGCATAAAGGTGGATGTTGATATCGCCAATGTCCTTTTCGACCGCGATGGTCAAGGCGTTCTTTGCCGATGCCGCTGCCTGCGCAGTTGAGGCGCTTGTTTCCGCGTTGTCCGGTTTGCTTTCGCAGGCCGCCAAAGACAGGCACATTGCGAAAGCAAGGATCATAGAGATCCTTTTTTTCATGATTTCCCCTCCCAAAATGAATCGCTTTAATTGCTACAAAATGTGCAAATCCTCGAAAATTGTCACATTATCATACGAAAGCAGTCTATCAGCCGACACACACCCGCACAAGCCGGGAGGGGGGTCATTTTTTGAGCGGCAATTTGAAGGGAGCCGGAAACACGCTTCAGGTCGCACTATGCAGTCCTGAACAGGAATTACGAAGCCTCATTTTCCACTGAACGCAAACGCATCGTGTGAAAGTGCGAAAGCATGTGGATGAAAGAAACAGGGCCAAAGTACAAAATGAGCTATTCACACAACAATTTACACAAAATAAACGAATATTTGCGCAAATCATACAAATAACTTCTGTTTGACCCGGGGGCGGGGTTGCGCGGAGAATTATGGGAATGGTATTGTAACATTTGGTCAGAAGATGTCGAAAAAATGAAAACGGTGCTGCAATGAACAGTGAGCTTTTAAATACATTTGTTATGCTCTCCGAGCTGCGGAGCTTCACGAAAACGGCGCAGAGGCTTCTCGTTTCGCAGTCCACGGTCAGCAAACGGATAGACGATCTGGAAAGAGAACTTGGTGCGGCGCTCGTCGTGCGAAATAAAAAGGGCGTCAAGCTCACCCCGCACGGAAGCGTCTTTCTGAACTATGCAGAGGAACTCCTGCAGCTGGAACAAACGGCCCGGCAGGCCGTGCTTTCCGACAGCTCGGGCTATGGCTGTATAACGGTCGGCTGCGTCACGTCGCTGTATGTCTGCCGTATCTGCGACAGTCTCATCGCGTTTCAAAAAAGCTGTCCGGACATCTCTCTGCATATCTGCAATGGCGGTTCTAATCAAATGCTCAATCTACTGTATGACTGCAAGATTGACGCCTGCATCGGCTTTTTCCCTTTCCGGGAGAACAATTATCACTGCCGTGAGCTTGCCGACGAGGAAGTTGTCTTGGCGACAGGCCCCGGCAACAATGCCTATCCCGGTGGCATTTCAATCGAGGAGCTGCGGCGTGTGCCGCTGATCCGGGACGAGCTGACCTATCTGGCAGACCCCGAATGGTTTGAATACATCTACTCTGGCGAAGGGAAAACGGTCGCTTACATCGACACCGGCAGCATGAGCGCACCTTTTCTTACAAGCGGCATCGGCTACGGCTTTCTTTTGAAGAGTCAGGCCGATAGGCTTGTTGCGGACGGTGCGCTCAGGATCATAGATATCCTCGGGTGGGACAGACTGAAAATCAAATGCTACCTGATCTATCGGAGCCTCGGCTCGGACGATCAGGAAAAGTTCATACGCTATATGTCGTCAAAATAAAGGGTCAATGGCCGCAAGGCCATTGACATTTCGCTTTTTCGGGGAATTATTCGTTTTTTGAAAGAACTTCTTTAGAGATGTCGGGTTTTGTATGTATGTATGTCCGACTGCTGTTCGGCAACGAAAAACACGGTATCCCGCCAGCCCTGCGGCGTGCCGTTTTTATAAGAGCAATATCTGTTCATAAAATTAATTTTCAGAAGAGGAAAGAAAAAATGAAAAAACGCATTTCGCTTCTCATGGCGACCGTTCTGATACTCGGCTGTTTTTCCGCCTGCGGGAAAACAGAGAAAGAAGCTGCGGCAAGGAAGGTCCTGAATCTCGGCTCGACAGGCTACTGGTGCAACGAAGACATGGAGCCTGCGGCAAACGACACCTGGAACGGCTGGTATATCGGTTACTACGGCGTTTCGCAGGAGCTTTTCAAGCTTAACGACAAGTTTGAGCCGGAGCCGTGGCTTGCCGAGTCCTGTAAGCAGGTTGATGACAACACCTGGGAATTTACGCTGCGGGACAATGTGTATTTCCACAACGGGCCTAAAATGACGGCGGAGTCCGTTAAAAACTGCTTTGAAAGAACACATTCCGTCAACAAACGCGCGGCAGCGTGCGACTGGATTGACTCCTTTGAGGCAAAGGGCCAGGTTCTGACGATTCACACGACCCGTGCGATGCCAGCCATCGCAAACGAGTTTTCCGACCCGATGTGGATTGTCTACTATGCGGACGAGAAGGTCGATTATAACGATGGCAAAAGCTATTTTACCGGCCCCTATGTTCTAAAGTCCTTCGAGGCGTCCAAAGAGACCGTTGTTGTGAAAAACGACAAATACTGGGGCGACGAGCCGCAGCTCGATGAGGTGCGCTTTATCACAGTCGCGGACGACGAGTCGGCGGTCATGGCATTAAAAAAAGGCGAGATTGACATGATCTACCCCGTCTATTCCGGCGCAGTCGGTACGCTTACGGGCCAAAGCGGCATCAAGAGCGACGGCGTCACTTCAAGCAGAGGGCAGTTCCTTGAATACAACCTGAAGCATCCGGCGACTGGCGATGTCAATGTCCGAAACGCCATTGCCATGTGCATCGACAGAGAGGGCTACGCGAAAAACATCTGCAACGACACCGTCACGCCGTCCTACGGCGTATTCAGCAATGCGCTGGCCTTTGGCGGAACGGACGGCCTGAACCCGACGGTCACGAAGCTTGACCCGGACGGCGCAAAGGCTCTGCTCGAAAAAGCGGGCTATACGGATTCGGACGGCGACGGCGTTCTTGACAAGGATGGCGTTGCGCTCGACCTCAAGCTCATTATCCGCAGCAAGGACACGGCCATGACCAGTATGTGCGACGATTTGCAGAACCGGCTTTCAGGCATTGGAATAAAGCTCCAGATCGTTCCGCGTGAGACGACCGCGGACACGCTCAAGTCCGGGGATTACGACCTCGCCTGCCTATCCTACGCAATGGCGCCAACTGGAACGGCGGACTATTTTATCAATATCAAATTTCTCTCGAACAGCACGCAGAATTACGGCGGCTTTGCCAGCGAGAAGGTGGACGCGCTTGCAAAACAGATGGGAACCGCCAGCGCCGCCGAAACCGTAACGCTTGCAAGGGACATTCAGCAAATCGTGCTTGATCAGTGCGCTTATATATTTTTCGCGCATACAAAATACGTCGTTGCCTATTCGGACAAAGTGACCGGCTTTGTGAACAATCCGACCGAATACTATTGCCTTGACGAATACATGGGAGCAAAGAGCTGACAGCTTGCGCAACAGCGAAATAATCGTACGGGAGGACGCGGCATGCTGCTGAATGTGGAGAACCTGAGCGTGGATTACGGAACCGTGCCAGCGGCGCGGAACGTGTCGTTCGCGGTCGGCGTCGGTGAGGCCGTCGGGATCGTCGGCGAGAGCGGGAGTGGGAAAAGCACGGTTCTGCGCAGTATCGTCGGGCTGCTCGATGCGAGCGGGCGCATACGCGGCGGCAAGGTTTGCTTTGAAGGTCAGAATCTCCTGCGCATGCCGCCAAACCGATTGCGTCAGATCCGGGGCAGGGATATCGCGGTCATTTTTCAACATCCCGAGCTGTCCATGGACCCGCTGCAAAAAATCGAGGACGCTTGCTATGAAAGCGTCCGTTTGCACAGAGATGCTGCTACCCGCATGGAGGTCCGGGAAAAAACGCTGGCCGTTTTGAGCGAACTCAATTTTTGCAACGCGGAGCGGATTGCCGCCGCCTATCCATTCGAGCTCAGCGGCGGCATGTGCCAGCGCGTGACCATCGGCATGGCGCTGCTCAACGAGCCGCGCCTGCTGCTGGCGGACGAACCTACCAGCGCGCTGGACGTCCATTCGCAGCTTCAGATCGTCGAGCTGCTGCTGAAGATTAAGGAAAAGTACCGGACCTCGCTCCTGTTTGTCACGCACAACATGGGCCTGGTGGGCCGAATGGCGGATCAGATCGGCGTCATGTTGGATGGGCAGCTTGTTGAATTCGGAACGCGCGACGAGGTGCTCTTGCAGCCGATGCACGCTTACACCAAGGCGCTGATCGCGTCGGTCCCCAAGATGGACTGCTCGCTGCCACCGCTCGTAAAATATGACCGTGGCAGCGGAGCGAATGGCGAAAAGGTTTGGCTTAGCGACAGTCACTGGTATTTGAGGCCTGTTTAGGCCCAACAAAACGGATAAGGCGAGGAAGGAGCGTAAGCATATGGTTTTAGAGGTCACGGACGTTTGCAAATCGTTTCAAAGAGGGGCGCAGCGGGTCGAAGCCGT
>DEMY01000091.1:0-336 GCA_002359425.1 Clostridiales bacterium UBA2658 | reverse complement strand
AAAAAGGAGAATGCGTTGGTCTGATTGGCGAGAGCGGAAGCGGCAAAAGCACGCTTGCCGGTCTGATCGCGGGCCTTGAAACGCCGGATAGCGGCAGCATCTGTTTTCAGGGAAAAACGCTATGCGGAGGCCAGAGCAGACAGGCACGGCATATGCGGAAGGATTTGCAGCTTGTCTTTCAGCACCCGGTTTCTTCCTTTCAGCCGCGGGCCGCCGTTCTGGAAAGCGTCTGTGACGGCATCCGCTATACCGAAAAAGCCGGGAGAGCGGAGGTAGAGGCGCGGGCCGCACAGGCGTTGCGGGAAGTCGGCATACCGGAGATATAGTACAGGAAAA
>DEMY01000094.1:4053-13117 GCA_002359425.1 Clostridiales bacterium UBA2658 | reverse complement strand
GAGATCGAGGCCGCGGGGCTTAAAGAGGAAATTCAGGTCGTAAAGACCGGATGCTTCGGCCTTTGCGCGCTCGGCCCTATCGTTGTCATCTACCCCGAAGGCGCTTTTTATTCGCAAGTCAAGCCCGAAGACGTCAAGGAAATTGTGGACGAGCACCTGCTCAAGGGCCGTCTCGTCACCCGTCTTCTCTATCAGGAAACGGTCGTTGACGAAAATACCATTACCAGTTTGGACGACACCGACTTCTATCGCAAACAAAAGCGCGTCGCACTGAAAAACTGCGGCGTCATTGACCCCGAAAACATCAAGGAATACATAGCCTTTGACGGCTATATGGCTCTGGCGAAGGTCCTCACTGAAATGACCCCCCAGCAGGTCGTTGACGAGATCACGAAAAGCGGCCTGCGCTNNGACGAGGGCGACCCCGGCGCGTTCATGGACCGCTCCGTTCTTGAGGGCGATCCCCACTGCGTGCTTGAGGCCATGGCCATCGCGGGCTACGCAATCGGCTCCGATCACGGCTTTATCTATGTCCGCGCGGAGTACCCGATCGCCGTCAAGCGTCTGCGTATCGCCATCAATCAGGCGCATGAAATGGGCCTTCTCGGTAAAAATATTCTTGGAACCGGCTTTGATTTCGACATCGACATCCGTCTTGGCGCGGGCGCTTTCGTCTGCGGCGAGGAGACAGCGCTCTTGAACTCCATCGAGGGCAAGCGCGGCGACCCGCGTCCCCGTCCCCCGTTCCCGGCGGTCAAGGGCCTGTTCGGCAAGCCGACCATCATCAACAACGTTGAAACCTGGGCAAACGTCACCCGCATCATCCTCAACGGCGCAGACTGGTTCGCAGCCATGGGCAGCGAAAAGTCCAAGGGCACCAAGGTTTTCGCTCTCGGCGGCAAAATCAATCAGACCGGCCTCGTTGAAATTCCGATGGGCACGCCCTTGCGCGAGATCATCGAGGAGATCGGCGGCGGCATCCCGGACGGCAAAAAGTTCAAGGCCGTTCAGACCGGCGGCCCCTCCGGCGGCTGCATCCCGGCGCAGTACCTCGACATCCCGGTTGACTATGAAAACCTCACGGCGATCGGCTCCATCATGGGCTCCGGCGGCATGATCGTCATGGACGAGGACAACTGCATGGTCGATATCGCAAAGTTCTTCCTCGAGTTCACCTGTGACGAGAGCTGCGGCAAGTGCACCCCCTGCCGCATCGGTATCCGCCGCATGCTCGAAATTCTCGATAAAATTGCCTCCGGTCAGGCGGAGCTTGAGGATCTCGACACCCTCGAAGAGCTTTGCTACTTCATCAAGGAAAATGCCCTGTGCGGTCTCGGACAGACGGCCCCGAACCCTGTCCTCTCCACCCTTCGCTACTTCCGCGACGAATACGAGGCGCATATTGTCGAAAAGCGCTGCCCGGCGGGCGTGTGCAAAAAGCTTCTCACCTACTCCATCGACCCCGAAAAGTGCAAGGGCTGCACACTCTGCGCCCGCAACTGCCCGGTCGACGCGATTGTCGGCGAGGTCAAGAAGCCGCACATCATCGACAACAACAAGTGCATCAAGTGCGGCACCTGCGTGACGAACTGCAAGTTCGGCGCAATCGCGAGAAAGTAAGGAGGGGACGACATGGAAAAGAAAATGATCAATCTCAAAATCAACGGCATCGCCGTCACAGTCCCCGAGGGAACGAGCGTTTTGGACGCGGCGCGGAATGCCTCTATCGACATCCCGACACTATGCTACCTCAAAGAAATCAACGAGATCGGCGCGTGCCGTATGTGCGTTGTCGAAATCAAGGGTTCTCCGAAGCTCGCAACCGCCTGCGTGTTCCCGGTCTCCGAGGGCATGGAGGTCATCACAAACTCCAAGCGCGTTTTTGACGCGCGCAGAACAAACCTCCAGCTTCTGCTCTCAAACCACCGCCGCGAGTGCCTGAGCTGCATCCGCTCCGGTAACTGCGAGCTTCAGAAGCTCTGCCACGACTACGGCGTTGACGACGAGGGCAAGTTCGACGGCGCAATGACGCCGGCAAATCTGGACACCTCCGCCACACACATGGTCCGCGACAACTCCAAGTGCATCCTCTGCCGCCGCTGCGTTGCGGTGTGCGACAAAATTCAGGACGCCGCCGTTATCGGCATCAATAAGCGCGGCTTCAATACGCACATCGGCTGCGCGTTCGACGTACCGCTCAACAGCGTTGCCTGCGTCGAATGCGGACAGTGCATCGCCGTGTGCCCGACCGGCGCGCTCTATGAAAAGGATCAGACCGAGGAGGTCTGGGCCGCTCTGCGCGACCCCGAAAAGCGCGTCGTCGTGCAGACTGCGCCGTCCGTCCGCGCCGGCCTCGGCGAATGCTTCGGCATGCCCATCGGCACAAATGTCGAGGGCAAAATGGCTGCGGCCTTGCGCCGTCTCGGCTTTGACGACGTTTTCGACACCAACCTCTCCGCCGACCTCACAATCGTCGAGGAGGCAAACGAGCTTGTCGAGCGCATCAAAACCGGCGGCACGCTCCCGATGATTACTTCCTGCTCCCCCGGCTGGATCAACTACTGCGAGCACTATTACCCCGAGTTCATCCCGAACCTCTCCAGCTGCAAATCCCCGCAGCAGATGTTCGGTGCGCTCACCAAGAGCTGGTACGCCGATAAGCTCGGTATAGACCCGAAGAACATCTACATGGTTTCCGTTATGCCCTGCACCGCGAAAAAATTCGAGTGCAGCCGCGACGGGCAGTCCGCCATGGGCGTGCCGGATGTTGACGTCGCCATCACGACGCGCGAGCTTGGCCGCATGATCGAGCGCGCGGGCATCGACTTTGCGAACCTCCCGGACGAAGATTTCGACGAACCGCTCGGCATCTCCACCGGCGCTGGCGTCATTTTCGGCGCAACCGGCGGCGTCATGGAGGCGGCTCTGCGCACGGCGGCGGAATGGATCACCGGCGACACGGCGGCCCCCGTCGAGTTCCATGAAGTGCGCGGCACGGACGACATCAAGGAAGCCACCTACAAGGTCGGCGACCTCACGCTGAACGTCGCCGTCACCTCCGGCCTCAAAAATGCAAAGGAAGTTCTGGAGGCCGTCAAGCGCGGCGAAAAGAACTACCAGTTCATTGAGATCATGTGCTGCCCCGGCGGCTGCGTCAATGGCGGCGGTCAGCCCATTCAGCCCGCGTCCATCCGCAATAACCTCGACCTCCGCGCTCTGCGCGCCAAAGCCCTCTACTCCGAGGACGAGCGCAAGACGCTCCGCAAGTCGCACGACAACCCGGTTCTCAAGGAGATCTACAAGACCTATCTTGAAAAGCCGGGCAGCGAAAAGGCCCATCACCTGCTCCACACCCATTATCAGGAGAAAAACCGCTTCATGGGCGAATAACAGATTCTAAAAAAGCGCCGGGGCCTAGGCCCCGGCGCTTTCGCTGTATGTTTTATACCTTGATGGTTGCCAAAAGCTCGCCGGCGACGACCGTCTGACCGGGCTTTACAAGAACCTCGTCCACAACGCCGTCGATACGGGCGACGATGCTGGTTTCCATCTTCATAGCTTCGACAACTGCGATGACCTGATTTTCGACGACCTTGTCGCCGGGCTTCACATCGACCTTTGTGACGGCGCCCGGGATGGACGCGCCAACCTGGCTTTTATCCTCCGGGTCCGCGAGAGTGGCCTGCTTGATGTTCGCCACCGCGCTCTTATCGCGCACAGCGACCTCGCGGCGCATACCGTTAAGCTCAAACTTAACATTGCGCGTGCCGTCCTCGTTTATATCGCCGAGGCCAAGATATTTGATGACAAGCGTCTTGCCATCCTCAATGTTGATCTTGTTGGTCTCGCCAACCTCCATGCCGTTGAAGAAGACATGGCTGCCCATGCGCATGAGATAGCCGTATTCCGTGCGGTGCTGGCGGTATTCCTTGTATACCTTCGGATACAGGCAGTAGGACAGCATGGCGCGGCGGTTGATCTCTTCGCCGTTCATGAACGGTTCCATCTCTTTGTAAACCGCGTCGAAGTCGATGGGTTCGAGAATTTCGCCGGGGCGGCAGGTGATCGGCTTTTCGCCCTTGAGGACGACCTTTTGAAGGTCCTCGGGGAAGCCCCACGCGGGCTGGCCCATCATGCCCTTGAAGTAGTCCACAACGGAGTCCGGGAAGGTGAGCGCTTCGCCGCGTGCGACAATGTTCTCCGGCGTAAGATCGTTTTGGACCATGAAGATCGCAAGGTCGCCGACCATCTTGGAGGAGGGCGTAACCTTGACAATGTCGCCCAGCATCTGGTTGACGGTGGAATACATCTCCTCGACCTCGACAAAGCGGTTGCCGAGACCGATCGATTCGACCTGCGGGCGCAGGTTTGTGTACTGGCCGCCGGGGATTTCATATTTGTAGATTTCGGTTGCGGGGGACTTGAGACCGCCGTCGAACTTCTCGTAGCGCAGACGGACGTCCGCCCAGTAATCGGTGAGCTTCTGAAGCTCGTCGAGATTGAGACCCGTGTCGCGCTCATTGCCCTGCAGGGCGGCGGCGACGGCGTTGANNCGAAATTGCCACATCCACGATATCGACGCCGGCTTCAGCCGCCATGAGGATGGTCGCGACCTGGTTGCCGCTGATATCATGCGTGTGCAGATGGATGGGCACGCCAACCTCATTTTTAAGCTCGTATACAAGCTTTTTCGCAGCGTAGGGTTTGAGTAGGCCGGACATGTCCTTGATCGCGATCATGTGCGCGCCGCGCCGTTCGAGTTCCTTGGCGGTGTTCACATAGTATTCGAGCGTATACTTGTCGCGCTTCGGGTCAAGGATATCACCCGTGTAGCAGATGGTCGGCTCGCAGATTTTGCCCTGATTGAGGACCTCGTCCATCGCGACCTCCATACCGGGAAGCCAGTTCAGGGAGTCGAAAACGCGGAACACGTCGATGCCGCTTTGCGCGGACTCCTTGACGAATTCACGGATGAGGTTGTCCGGGTAGTTCTTGTAGCCAACGGCATTCGCGCCGCGCAGAAGCATCTGGAACGGAATATTCGGAATTTGCTCGCGCAGCTTGTCAAGGCGCTCCCAAGGGGACTCATGCAGATAACGGTAAGCTACATCAAACGTAGCGCCGCCCCACATTTCGAGCGAAAAGCAGTCGGCCTCAATGGCGGCGGTACCGGCGGCGCCTTTTAAGCAGTCGCGGGTACGCACGCGAGTGGAAAGGAGCGACTGGTGCGCATCGCGCATCGTCGTGTCGGTGATGAGCAACTTTTTCTGGTCGCGGACCCACTTGGAAACGGCCTCCGGACCTTCCTTGTCGAGCATCTGCTTGAGTCCCGGCTTTGCGGGGTAATCCACAGTCGGGAAGCGCGGGGCATTATACTGCTTGTGTACGGCATCCGGGTTGTCAACCTGAATTTGCGCGATGTACTTGAGAACGCGGGTTGCGCGGTCGCGGGAAAGGTTCAGGTCGAAGAGCAGCGGCGTTTCGTCGATGAACTTCGTGTGGCACTTGCCCGCGTGGAACGCCGAGTGGTGCAGAATGTTCGTCACGAACGGGATGTTTGTCTTGACGCCGCGGACATGGATCTCGTTGATTGCACGCAGCGCGCGGCGGCAGACACCCTCCCATGTCTGATCCCAGCTCGTAAGCTTGACAAGCAGGGAGTCGTAATACGGGGAGATGACCGTGCCCGCGCCGGCGCAGCCGCTGTCCAGACGCACACCGAAGCCGCCGCCTGTGCGGTAGGCCGTGATCTTGCCGCAGTCGGGGGCGAAATTGTTGGCCGGGTCCTCGGTCGTGACGCGGCACTGGATGGCGTAGCCGTTGATGCGCACGTCGTCCTGACTCTTGAGTCCGATCAGCGGAGTCGAAAGCGGCTCGCCCTCGGCTACCAAAATCTGCGCGCGGACAAGATCGACGCCGGTGACCATTTCTGTGACCGTATGCTCGACCTGAATGCGCGGGTTCATTTCGATAAAGTAATGGTTGCCGTCCTTGTCAACAAGGAATTCAATGGTGCCTGCACAGGTGTAGCCAACATATTTTGCAATCTTGACGGCGTCCGCGTGCAGCTCGTTGCGCACCTTTTCGGGAACGGAGAACGCCGGAGCGTACTCGACAACCTTCTGGTAGCGGCGCTGGAGAGAGCAGTCGCGCTCGCCGAGGTGCATAACGTTTCCATGCTCGTCGGCGAGAATCTGTACCTCAACGTGCTTCGGCTCGACGAGATATTTTTCGATGAAGATATCGTCGTTGCCAAAGGCCTTTTTCGCCTCGGATTTGACAAGCTCGAAAGCGGGCTTGACTTCCTCCGCCGTCTGGCACAGACGCATACCGCGTCCGCCGCCGCCGGCGGCAGCCTTCAGAATGATGGGGAAGCCGTAACTTTCAGCCTTGGCCAGTGCGTCGTCCGCGCTCTCCAGCGGGGTTTTGCAGCCGGGAACGGTCGGCACGCCGCACGCAATCGCAATGGCTTTTGCGTTGAGCTTGTCGCCCATTTTGTCGAGGACGTCCGAGCTTGGGCCGATGAACTTGATGCCAGCCTCCTCGCAGGCTCTCGCGAAGTCCGCGTTCTCGGACAAAAACCCGTAGCCCGGATGGATCGCGTCCGCCCCGCGGGCCTTTGCAAGGTCGATGATGGCGGGAATGTCAAGATAAGCGCCGAGCGGGCTCTTGTTCTCGCCGATGAGATAGGCCTCGTCCGCCTTCGTGCGGAACAGGCTCAGGGTATCCTCGTTTGAATACATCGCGACTGTAGAGAGACCAAGCTCGTTGCAGGCGCGGAAAACGCGGATAGCAATCTCGCCGCGGTTAGCGACGAGGACTTTTTTAAACTGCCTTGCGGCCATATTTTTCCCTTCTTTGCTTGTAAAGTTACTTTGCAAGCCGGAGCCTGCAAAGATGCAAAATTTGATGTTTACATTATATCTGTCCGAAAAGTCAAACACAAGCAAATTTACTTTCGCTCGATGAATTCAGGAGACATGCCAAAGAAAGCGCGCCCCCGAGCGGCAAATCCGGCAAATGCAATAAAGCCAATTCGTCCTAATGTCATGATGTTTCGTGCAAGTCAAGGCCTTTCCGAGCCGCATTGCAGGCATGCGGGGCGCTGATGGGCTTCCTCAAACTGCCAGGTAAACCACGGCTTCCGGTCTTTTTTTCCGCGCCGGTACTCCCCCGTCACCTCGATCAGAACGATATCGCCGCCGATGCGTTTGATGCATTCCCATGGAAGAATGTAGTCGTCCTCATGCCAGAAGAGTCCTAAGAGCCTGCAAGGGCCGGGCACAATAAGTGCCGTCACCTGCCCGGTTCCGATATCAAACATGACGTCTGAAACATAGCCCAGCCGCTGTCCGTCACACACGTTCACAACTTCTTTATACCGAAAATCCTCGATGCGGCATTCCATATGATGCACCCCCCGCGTAAAGTATACGCGGGGGGCGGATTGTCCTATACCGTACCCTATTTGCTCTCGATGCCCTTTTTGATCTGCTCGATCGCGTTTTTTTCAAGCCGCGACACCTGCGCCTGACTGATGCCAACCTCGGAAGCAACCTCCATCTGGGTCTTGCCGTCGTAAAAGCGCAGGGCGAGGATGCGCTTTTCGCGGTCGTCCAGCGCATTCATGGCCTCCGAAAGGCTCAGGCGCTCGATCCACGCGTCGTCCGTATTTCGGTCGTCTCCAAGCTGGTCCATGACGCAGATGCTCTCACCGCCGTCCGAAAACACCGGCTCATAAATGGAGACCGGCTCCGAGATGGCGTCCAGCGCAAAATAGACTTCCTGCGTCGGAATGTCCAGCGCCTTTGCAATCTGGGAGATGTCCGGCTCGCGCTGCTGCTCGGCGGTCAGCTTTTCCTTGACCTGCAAAACCTTATAAGCCGTATCCCGCATACTTCGCGAAACGCGCACCGCGCTGTTGTCGCGCAGATAGCGCCGTATCTCTCCCGCTATCATCGGAACCACTGTCCGAGGTTGAAACGCAAGATTTGTGCAACACATTTTCAAATTTGGCCGAATAATTGACAACCGTTTATTCTTTGGAGTATAATATGGGCAGCACAAAAAGAGACAAAAAAAGAAATAGAGGAACCGGCTTACCGGTCGAAAGGCAACAGCATGAACACGACAGGCGACGCAAACAGAAGCGTCAGAAGAACAAAAGGCAAGCTCAAGGACGCGCTCATTCAGCTTCTCATGGAAAAGCCCGCGAAGGACATTACGGTCCGGGAAATCGCGGAGATCGCGGACGTGAGCCGGGGGACATTTTATCTCTATTACCGGGATGTGTACGACATGATCGAAAAGCAGGAACGGGTGCTTTTGGATCAGCTTCAGGAAATCATGGACGGCATCGCCGTCGGCGCGGAGGGCGAGGCGTATCGCTCCATTCTCGCGACACTCGTTCTGGTACAGGAAAACAGCGAGCTTTTTCAGGCGCTTTTGGGGCCGAACGGCTCGCACGAATTTGTGTGCGCGATGAGCGCTATCATCTCCAAACCCGTTTCGCAGAGCATTGGCCTGCTCGCCCCCTGCGAGGGCACGACCCAGCTTGTGGACGGTTTTTTCATCAAGGGCTTCATCGGCCTTGTTGAGGAATGGCTCGCCGAGGGGCTGCACCGCCCTCCCGAGCACATGGCCACCGTTGTCGCCGGGCTTTTCGGAGACGCAAAGGAATATGTCCGCGCCATACAGAACGGTACGTTGTGGACCTGACAAATCGAGGACGCGCTGCAAAATTTGATTTTGCAGCGCGTCCTTTGTTTTAAGCTTTTATTCAGCCGTCCATTTCCACTGCGTGATCTCCGGCATATCTACGCCGTTTGCGTCGATATACTGCTTGTGCTCGACGAGCTTGTCCTTCATTTTCTGGATAAGGAACGCGCCGCGGTTTCCGAGCTGGGGCAGGCGGTAGACGACGTCCATGACGAGGTGGAAGCGGTCGATGTCATTTTGCACGCGCATATCGACCGGCGTCGTGATTGTGCCCTCCTCTTTATAGCCGCGCACATGTAGGTTTTTATTGTGGCGGCGGTAGGTTAGCTCGTGGACAAGCGTCGGG
>DEMY01000094.1:0-4040 GCA_002359425.1 Clostridiales bacterium UBA2658 | reverse complement strand
CCCGGACTCTGACCTCCGGCAGCTCCCTGCGCAAAATTGTGACCGCCGCAAGCGTCTCGAGCGTTGGCGTATCCCCGCAGCAGGCCATGACGACGTCCGGCTCGACCCCCTGATCGTTCGAAGCCCACTGCCAGATGCCGATGCCCTGCGTGCAGTGCTTTACGGCTTCGTCCATCGTGAGCCACTGCGGGCGCGGGTGTTTTGAGGATACGACTACGTTCACAAAGTTCCGGCTTCGGATGCAGTGGTCAAAGGTAGAGAGCAGGCAGTTTGCGTCCGGCGGGAGATAGATGCGGATAACATCCGCTTTTTTGTTCGCGACGTGGTCCAAAAATCCGGGGTCCTGATGCGTAAAGCCGTTGTGGTCCTGCTGCCAGACGTTTGAGGACAAGATATAGTTGAGCGAAGCGATGTCCTGCCGCCACGGGAGCTGCCGGCAGACCTTGAGCCATTTCGCGTGCTGAGAGAACATCGAGTCAACGATGCGGATGAACGCCTCGTAGCTGTTGAAAAAGCCATGCCGCCCGGTGAGCAGGTAGCCTTCGAGCCAGCCCTCGCACATGTGCTCGGAGAGCATGGAATCCATGACCCTTCCGTTGGCCGCGAGAAATTCATCGTCGGGGAAACGCTCGCCATTGAAGTCGCGGCTCGTTTCCTCAAAGACCTTGCCGAGCCGGTTCGACATCGTCTCGTCCGGCCCGAAAACGCGGAAGTTCCGCGCCTGCTCGTTAAGCTCGAAGATATCGCGCACAAAGCCGCCCAGTTCGATCATATCCTGCGCCTCGACAGCGCCGGGGGCCGGCACCTCGACGGCATAGTCGCGGAAGTCCGGCATTCGGAGATCGCGGAGCAGCAGTCCCCCGTTTGCATGCGGGTTGGCGCCCATGCGGCGCGTTCCCTGTGGGGCAAAGTCGCGCAAAATTGCTGCCGGACGACCGTCCTCCTCAAAAAGCTCCTCCGGGCGGTAGCTTTTGAGCCAGCTTTCCAAAATAGGCAGATGCGAGGTCTTGTCCATCATGAGCGGCACTTGATGCGCGCGGAAGCTGCCCTCGACCAGCTTACCCTCCACCTCCTTCGGGCCTGTCCAGCCCTTCGGGGTACGCAGAACGATCATCGGCCATTTCACACGGCTGTAGTCGTTGTTGGCGCGGGCATTTCTGCGGATGGAGCGGATTTCGGAAACGACCCGGTCGAGCGTTTCCGCCATGAGCCTGTGCATCACCATGGGGTCGTTGCCCTCGACGAAATAGGGCTTCCAGCCGCAGCCCTCAAAGAATTTCTGCNNCCTCCTCGTGCGAGATGCGGGCAAAGACGGTCGGGTTGCTGATTTTGTAGCCGTTGAGGTGCAAAATCGGGAGCACCGTGCCGTCCGTTATCGGGTTAATAAACTTGTTCGACTGCCAGGCGGTCGCGAGCGGCCCTGTTTCCGCCTCGCCGTCGCCGACGACGCAGGCGGCAACGAGGTCGGGGTTGTCAAAAACCGCGCCGAAGGCGTGCGCGAGGCTGTAGCCCAGCTCGCCGCCCTCGTTTATAGAGCCGGGGACTTCGGGCGCAACGTGGCTCGAGGTACCGCCGGGGAAGGAAAACTGGCGTACAAATTTTCGCAGGCCCTCGTAATCCTGGCTGACGTTCGGATAGACCTCGCTGTAGCTGCCGTCCAGCCAGTCCTGCGCGAGCATGGCGTTGCCGCCGTGGCCGGGGCCGGAGATGTAGATCATGTCGAGGTCGTATTTGTTGATGACGCGGTTGAGATGCGTGTAAATAAAATTCTGCCCCGGCACGGTGCCCCAGTGACCGACGATTTTTCTTTTAATATGCTCGGGTTTTAATTCCTCGCGCAGGAGCGGGTTGTCTAAAAGGTAAAGCTCGCTCGCCGCGAGGTAGTTAGACGCGCGCCACCATGCGTCGAGCTGCTCAAGTTCCTCGGGCGTCACGCCCCGTTTTTTACTTGTCATCAATTTCATCTTTAGACTCCCTTCTGTTTTGGACTAGTGTTTCCCTACAATTCTGCTTATATCACGGACGGCGGCAAAGTGAAACAGGTTTTTTCAAAATTTTCATGTTTTTTATCTCGTCCGACGCGAAAGACTAAAGCAAAACCAGTTTGCGGAGGGAGCGGCCAAAATGGAAGCGAAAAAAAATAAAAATCGCATAAAGCCGGATGCGCAGGGTGTCATTGATTATGCGGGCGAGGCGCTTTCCGACTCGCTCGATAAAAACATCGCCCTCATGGAGCGCATTTTTGCAAACGACGGCACGCTCGTCGAGCGGCGAATTGAAAACCGGCTGCGCCCGAAGGCGCGCTGCTGCGTCTATTTTATAGACGGCATGACAAACAGCCAGACCATCGACGAATATATCCTGAAGCCCATTGTTGAGACCGCCGCGCTCGGTCTTTCGGACGATCCGGCGGCGGATCTCGCTCGCGATGTTCTGGTGGCAAACGACGTGAAGCACTCGCATGACATCGGCGGCATCGTCCGCGATCTCATCTGTGGGGACACCATTGTCTTTGCCGACGGCAGCGCGGAGGCGCTCACTGTTTCGACNNGTCAATCTCTCACTCATCCGCAGGAAGCTGCGCACGCCGGACCTCAAATTCACCTTCCGCTATTTCGGCACGCGCACAAACACGAAGGTATGCATCTGCTATTTAGAGAGCCTGACGGACCCGGCGCTGCTGGCGGAGCTGCAAAGGCGGCTCGATACAGTCGATATCGACGGCGTTCTGGACTCGAACTATATTTCGGAGCTCATAAAGGATGCCCCTCACTCGCCGTTCAAGACCATCGGCGCGACAGAGCGGCCAGACGTCGTCGCGTCAAAGCTTCTCGAGGGGCGCATCGCGCTCGTAGTGGACGGGACTCCAGTCGTTTTGACGTTGCCTTACCTTTTTATCGAAAATTTTCAGGCGGGCGACGACTACTACCTCAACTTTTATTTTGCTTCCATAGGCAGGATGCTGCGCATTCTGGGTTTTCTAATGACGGTCAGTATTCCCGGGGTCTACCTCGCGTTTGTAACCTATCACCGCGAGATGCTCCCAACGAACCTTTCCCTGAGCTTCATGGAGGCGCGGCAAGGCGTGCCGCTGCCAACTGTTTTGGAGAGCTTCGTCATGCTGATTGTTTTCGAGATCATCCGCGAAACGGGTATCCGCATGCCTTCGAACATCGGGCAGGCCTTGAGCATCGTCGGCGCGCTCGTTGTCGGGCAAGCTGCTGTGCAGGCAAAGCTTGTAAGCGCACCTATGGTCATCGTCGTCGCACTCACGGCCATCACGGGTCTCATAAACCCCAAAGTCAAGGGCGCGGCAATTCTGATGCGTTTTATTGCGCTTTTTGCCACCTCATTTTTGGGGCTTTTCGGCTACGCATTCGCGATGGTCGGGCTCGCCATTCACCTATTTTCAATTGAAAGCTTCGGTGTTACCTACATGTCTCAAATGGACGCAGTGAAGCCGCAGGAGGCGAAGGACAACGCCGTTCGCGCCTCGTGGCGCTTTATGAAGACGAGGCCGCTCTTCGAGCAACGCGACCCTGTGAGGAAGAACTGAGATGAAAAGAAAAATCACGGCACTCATCCTCGCTGTCTGTCAGCTTTTTCTCCTGTCCGGCTGCTGGAACTACAGGGAAATTGACGATCAAATCAACGTCTCCGGCATCGCGCTCGACATTGGCGAGCAGGGCTGCCGCTGTCACCTCACGGCGGAGGTCGTGACGGTCGGCAGCGGCGAAAACGCCAAATTCGAATCGCATATCGTCGAGTCGGATGGCGACACAGTCTTTGAGGCCATCCGCAATCTCATGACGCTCACGCCGAAAAAGCTCTATTTCGGCCACTGCGAGACGCTCATCATCGGCGAGCCGCTCGCCCAGTACGGCATACGCGAGCTTTTGGACCTTCCCATCCGTAACCACGAGATGCGCGCAGACATGGATGTCGTCATCGCAAAAGGCACAACAGGAAAAAGAATCCTGGAAACAAAGGGAATCATAACAAACATCGTCTCCTACAAAATCAGTAGCATTCTAAAGACC
>DEMY01000106.1:3316-7111 GCA_002359425.1 Clostridiales bacterium UBA2658 | reverse complement strand
GATTTCCGCAAAATCTGGCGAGGGCATTGATAATCTCCTCGAAATGGTTCTGCTCACAGCCGAAATGCGTGAGCTTAAGGCAAACCCGAACCGTGCGGCAAAAGGCGCCGTCATCGAAGCGCGCCTCGACAAGGGCCGCGGCCCGATCATGACCGTTCTCGTCCAGAACGGCACGCTGCATCAGGGCGACACAATCATCGCCGGTACCTCTGTCGGCCATGTCCGCATGATGACGAACGACAAGGGCGAGGACGTGAAGGAAGCAGGCCCGTCCATCCCGGTCTCCATCGCCNNGGCATGTCCGAGGTCCCGCAGGCGGGCGACATCTTCAACGCCGTTGACGACGAGCGCATGGCCCGCGAGCTGGTCTCTCAGAGAAAGCAGGAAAATAAGGACGCCACACTCGGCGTCGCGAAAAAAGTCTCCCTCGAGGACCTGTTCGCGCAGATCCAGCAGGGCGAGATCAAGGATTTCAATATCATCGTCAAGGCGGACGTGCAAGGCAGCGCGGAGGCCGTCAAGACTTCCCTCGAAAAGCTCTCAAACGAAGAGGTCCGCGTGCGCGTTATTCACAACGCTGTCGGCGCCATTTCGGAGTCGGACGTTATGCTGGCCGCTACAAGCGGCGCGCTGATTGTCGGCTTCAACGTCCGCCCGGACAACGCCGCGCGCGACTACGCTTCCCGCGCAAGCGTCGATATCCGTCTCTACCGCGTCATTTACGACTGCATCAACGAGATCGAAGCAGCCATGAAGGGTATGCTGGCTCCGAAGTTTAAGGAAGTCGTCACTGGTCACGCGCAGGTTCGTCAGACCATCCATATCTCAAAGATCGGCACCGTCTGCGGCAGCTACGTGACGGACGGCAAGATCGTCCGCAACGCAAAAGCCCGCCTCGTGCGGGACGGCGTCGTCGTCTATGAGGGCGAGCTTGCATCCCTGCGCCGTTTCAAGGACGACGTCAAGGAGGTCGCAGAGAACTACGAATGCGGCATTAGCCTTGAAAAATTCGACGATGTCAAAGAGGGCGACGTGATAGAGGCCTTCATTATGGAGAAAATAGAGCCGTGATTTTCGCCACAGGAAAGAAAGGGTGATCTGCATGGCAGGCTACAAACTGGACAGAACGAACGACGACATTCGCATCGTCGTCGCGGAGCTTTTGCGCTCCATCAAGGATCCGCGTATCAATCAGGGCATGATTAGCGTAACGCGCACCGAGACAACAAACGATCTGCGTTACTGCAAGGTCTATATCAGCGTCTACGGACTGCAAAATGAAAAAGAGCTGAAAAAGGGCCTCAAATCGGCCTCCGGCTGGCTCCGCCGCGAGCTTGGCAAAAAGCTTGATCTCCGCTACACACCGGAGCTTATTTTCGAGCTGGACAATTCCATCGAACACGGCGCGCACATCAATGAGATCATGGCGCAACCCGGCTTTTTAAACGAAAAGCCGGAGGACGCGGCGGGGGATGAAAAAAGTGACGATCAATGAAGCTGCGGAGCTTCTCCGCGCACAGGACAACATCCTGCTTTTGACCCATGTCCGCCCGGACGGAGACACGATGGGCAGCGCGTCGGCGCTCTGCTACTCGCTGCGTCTTGCCGGAAAAACGGCTTACCTCTACAACAATCCCCAGTTTGAGGACAATTACCCGTGGATTGCAGCACCCTATCTTGCGCCGGAGGGCTTCGCGCCCTCCTACATCGTCGCGGTCGATCTTGCCGACGAAACGCTTTTTCCGAAGGGCTTTGATGGGGATGTCGATTTCTGCGTCGATCACCACCCGTCCAACACGGGCTACGCAAAGCATACGCTTGTCTGGCCGAACAAGGCCTCCTGCGGCGAGGTCATTATGGAACTCGCAAAGGCTCTTTCGGGCCGGCTCGACGCGACGATTGCGGACCTTCTCTACATCGCCGTTTCCACAGACACGGGCTGCTTTGTCTACGGCAACACGACGGGGGAGACGCTCTCCGCCGGCGCCGAGCTTTGTCAGGCCGGGGCCCGAAACGCTGTTTTAAATAAAATTCTTTTTCGCACCAGCTCCCGCGCCCGCATTGCGCTCGAAGCTCTGCTGATGTCGAGCTTCCGCTACTATGACGATGGGAGAATCGTTATTTCCGTTATCTCAAAGGAACTTCTTGACGAGGTCGGCGCAACGGAAAAAGACTGCGCCGATATCGCTGCTCTGCCCGGTCGGGTGGAGGGCACCGTCGCAAGCGCCGTCATCAAGGAGATTGATCCGACGCACTGCAAAATCTCCGTCCGAACAACAGGCTTGGTCAACGCAAACAAGGTCTGCGCCCGCTTCGGCGGCGGAGGCCATCAAATGGCTTCTGGCTGCATAATGGATAAAAACTGTTTTGAGGCGGCGGACATTCTCGCGGGAGCCATTGGAGAGCAGCTCAAATGAACGGAATCCTCCTTGTTGACAAGCCCGAAGGCTTCACAAGTCACGACGTGGTCGCAAAGCTGCGCGGCATTCTTCATGAGCGCCGCATTGGCCACTCCGGAACGCTTGACCCCATGGCGACGGGGCTTCTCGTCGTCTTTGTGGGCCGCGCCACGCGCGCCGTCGAATTTGCGGAAAGCCACGAAAAAGAATACATCGCCGGCATTCGCACCGGCATAACGACCGACACACTGGATATCACGGGAACAGTCCTTTCAACCTGTGACCGCGCGGTACAAACGGAAGCGTTCGCCGCTGTTTTGCCTGCTTTTCTGGGCGAACAGGAGCAGCTTCCGCCCATGTACTCGGCCATTAAAATAGAGGGTAAAAAGCTTTGCGACCTCGCCCGAAAGGGCGTAGAGGTGGAGCGAAAGCCACGAAAAATATGGATTCGGGAAATTGAGCTTTTGGGCAGAGAAAATGGCGATTTCTTGCTCCGTGTCGCCTGCTCAAAGGGCACATACATCCGCACGCTTGCGGACGATATTGGTCAAAGGCTTGGTACCGGCGCGGCGCTTTCTGCCCTCCGGCGGACCCGTGCGGGTATTTTTTCGGTCAAAGACGCATGCACGCTCACGGAAATTCAAGCAGCGGCGGATAGGGGAGACGTGGAAAGTCTGCTTCTTCCGATCGACTCGCTTTTTGGGGTCTATCCGGCTGTGGCGCTTAACGAGCCGCAGCGGGAAAAGTGCCTTGTCGGCGCTAGCTTTCCATTTGAAGCGCCAGATGGCTACCTGTGTGTCTACGGGCCGGACGGGGCATTTTTGATGCTCGGAAATATGCAGAACGGCGTTGTGCGCACAGTCAAAAGTTTTTTTGAGGTTTAACGGGAAAGAGGGCCGTTTTCGCGGCTTTTCTCCGTTTTCAGGGTTAAGGGAGCGCCCGGCGTTTCCGCAAAAATCGCTGTCTTTTGACGGCGGGAGGTACTTCATGGCAGCACAGGCAGGGGGAAAAAACGTCGTCGCACTCGGTTTTTTTGACGGCGTCCACAGGGGACACGCGGAGCTTTGCAAAAGGGCAAAGCTGCGTGCGGCAGAGATTGGCGCCGAGCCGGCAGTCCTGTCGTTTGACGCCAGCCCGACAGCCGTTATTACAGGCAAAAGCGTTCCGCTCATCGGCAGCGTTGCCACACGGGAAGATATCATTCGCCGCGTTTATGATGTCGCACATGTCATCATCTACCCTTTCGACCGGCACACGATGGAGATGAACTGGAAAAACTTTATTGACATTCTTGTCCGGGACTATGACGCTGTGCATATCGTCATCGGTCATGACTTCCACTGCGGCTATATGGGCGAGGGCGGGCCGGATAATATCCCGGATTACTGTAAGGAGC
>DEMY01000106.1:0-3248 GCA_002359425.1 Clostridiales bacterium UBA2658 | reverse complement strand
GGGGGATATCGAGCGCGCCAACGAATTTCTCGGCCATCCCTATATCTTCGCCGGAACGGTGGAGGACGGCCGCAAGCTTGGCCGCAAGCTTGGCACGCCAACGGTAAATGTTGAGGGCGACGACCCCGGTCTCATACTGCCCGCAAACGGCGTTTACGCCACGAAGGTTCTTCTGCCGGATGGGACCGAATGGCCCGCCGTCACGAACGTCGGCACGCGTCCGACCTTTGACGACGGAGATAAGCTTACGGTCGAGACCTATATTTTGGACTACGAAGGCGACCTTTACGGCCAGTATCTGCGCGTGGAGTTTTTCAAATTTTTACGGCCCGAAAAGAAGTTCGCAGACTGTGCAGCGCTCTCCGCTGGCATCGCAGAAAACATTTTGGAGACGCGAAAGCTCTTTGGCGATACCGTACCGGCACTTTCCGAGAAAACAAAATAAAAGAGCTTCTCATTCCGATCATACCATACTTCTTTTGCCGTAATACTCACCGGTTACGGTGAAAAGCCGGGGCACGTTTACCGTTGCCCCGGCTTTTTATTATTCAAACAGAATTCGTCAGTCCTGCCTGCTGCAAGGTATTTCGATCGTCACTTGCCCGCCGCCGGTTTCGGCAGAATTGGCCAGACGCAGTCTTCCGTGATGTAGGCATACAATTCTCTCGGCGGCGTACAGCCCAATTCCAGAATGTCCAATGGCGTTCCGACTTTTGTCGCCCCGGTAGAACTGCGCCGTCGCGTTTTTTAGGTCCTCCGGTGAAAATCCCTCTCCCGCATCAGTAACGGAAATGCAAAGCGCAGCACCGTGCTTTTCTATCAGGATCTTGACGCGGCTGTCCGCCGGGCTATATTCAAACGCATTGGACACGATGCTCATGATTGCCCTGCCGAACAATTCCAGGTCGATCTCTATCATCTGTGGCAACTCAGAAACGCAGACGGACACCGCGCGCTTTTCCGCTGCGGCAAGGCCGTTTATCTGAACAGTCAGTTCCTGCACGAAGTCACTGGTTGCAACAGGCCGTAAATGGATTGCGTTTTCAGCTCCTGCGCATGTCAGCTCAATCAAGGACCGAAGGTATGCTTCTATCCGTCCGGTATTTTTCAAAACGTATCTGGTGTAGGCAGTCTGCTGCTCCGTCAGCTCCGTTTCCTGCAAAAGCTCGGCGTTGCCATGGATGATCGTGAGCGGCGTCTTGATATCATGCGCCAGCGCGGAGGTCTGCTCACGCCGCGCCTGCTCAAGCTGCCACTGCTGTGTAAGCGAGTCCGTGAGCGCTTGCTTCATGTCGGACAGAGCCGAGAGGACCTGATTGAATTCCTTCACATTCGAGAGCTGCACGGTAAAATCGAGGTCCTGCTCCGAAATTTTCTCTGCGGCTTCCGTCATGGGCCGAAGCTGCGCCTTCATTCTCCACGCAAAGCGCCATGTCACCGCTGCGCAGCCCGCAAAACAAAAGATAAAAAACAGCAAGAAGGAAAGCGCTTCTACATTCGGTAGGTATTTTTGCATCCACGGCACACTGTAGCGGGGGTGGATCGTATAGTGCACAACGCAGACACCGTCGCTGCGTTCGATAGCGACATAGCAGTCCGCACCAGAGGGCCGAAAGCCGCCTTCTGCAAAGGATTCGGCCCGCGCTCTCTCAGCCGGCTCCATGTTGCTCTGCAAAGCGCTGTTCTTTGCGAGAAAAACATAAGTGACGGAATCCGGGACCAGCGACGCATCAAAGGCCGGGGCCTTCGCAATCTCCGCCTTTGCACTCTGAACGGCAAGCTCGGCAGCGTTCGCCGACGTAAAAAGGTCGCTTCGTAGACCGAACTCAAAAAGGCAGACCACCAACACCGCAGCGGCGAGCAGCGTCAGTGCCATTGAAAAAAAGTATGCAATCAGGATCGTTCGGAGTGAACGCGCCTTTTTCTTCATACCCATTTGTACCCAATCCCCCAGACGGTGGCAATGGGCGAAAAGCCGTAACGCACAAATTTCGCCCGGATGTTTTTGACGTGCTCGGCGATGGCCGAGGCGTCGCTCTCGCCTTCATAGCCGAAAACGGACTCGTAGATTTGCTCTTTTGAAAACACCTGTCCCTTGTTCCGAGCCAGAAATTCGCAGATTTCATATTCCGATTTCGTCAGCACAACAGTTTCCTCCGCGACGCTAACCTCCTTTGCCGAAAGGTCAAAGCGCACTCCAGAGGCATTTAGGACCGCGTGCTTTTCACGCTGCTCGCGGCGCAAATGTGCGCGCACCCGCGCCTGGAGCTCTCCAACTCCAAAGGGCTTTTGAAGATAATCGTCCGCGCCGCAGCCGAGTCCGCGAACAATATCCGCCTCCTGCGTTTTAGCCGTCAAAAACAAAATGGGGCAGTCAACAAGTGCGCGTATTTCCGCGCAGAAGACCATGCCGTCCGTATCAGGCATCATAACATCCAGCAATATGAGATCGAAATCCGTCAGCCGCTCCCGCACAACCGCGTCGGCACGTTCGGCTATTGAGACGCGGTGGCCGTCCGTCTCCAACGCATTTTTGATGAGCGCCAGAATATCCGGTTCGTCGTCTACCGCAAGAATGTAGGCCATGTTAATCGCCCCCTTTCTTTCAAGTATAGCCGTTTTCGCACCGCGCGGCAATCCTCATTCGCAATTCTTTCGCCCCTCCCAGCGGTGAAACCACAAGAGGCTCAAAAGGAGCGCTGCAAGCGTGAACACTCCGGCGGTCAGCGTTCCTTTTTTGATCTCAAAAAGCCAGACTGCGCTGTCCGCGTCCACCCATGCGGAGATAAGGCTCGCGCTCAGCCGCGCGCCCCATGTGCAGGGGAGGTAGTACCAGATGCCGTTGCCCAATCCCGTCAGCGCCAAAAATGCGACCAGCATCTCCGCAATGCCAAGCCCGATGGACGCGCCGCCGCCGAAGCGAAATGCAACAAACAGGTGAAGAATGTAGAGAAAGACACTGCCACCGACTAGAAAGAGTACCGCATACACATAGAGCGCCGCAGGAGCCGCCCGAAAAAAGGCCCCGAAAACAAAAACCGCAAGTGCAACGGAGGCCGCCGCCGCGAGTAGCAGCGCAAAAAGTGCGCCCAGCCACACGGTCCCGCGCGAAACACTCGATGAGAGCATCGTTTGGAAGCCGCCCGCTTCCCATTCCAGGTCGGCAGCTTTGGCGCACAAAAGGCCGATTACAACCGGAAACGCGCCGCCAATCGCCTCAAAGTAAACCGAAATCTGTGTCGCTACGT
>DEMY01000040.1:58759-60682 GCA_002359425.1 Clostridiales bacterium UBA2658 | reverse complement strand
CAACTATTCGTTTGATCTATCAACCGTTCAGATAAGCGCAGCGCAGCCCGGTCTTCAGTCTGCCATCACCGCCACCGTCTCGGCAAGTGAAAACGGCGAAAAACGCGTTGTGACGCTTACGGCGACGGACGAGGCACAGAGCGGCGAGCTGGTCGTTTTGTTTCGGCCCGTGCTTGCGCCGTATATAGATTATGTCAATCATCCGGCATTTTTTGAGCTTGGGCTTTATGCCCAGCAGCAAGGCTCTGCGCTCGTCCTCCGGCGGCTCGCGCGAAACAGCTTGCCGGAAGCCTTTCTCTGCTTTGCCTCCAGCCAGCCGGCAGAGTTCTCGNNTTGGTCTGCGCAAAAACCCCTGTGCATCTCGTACCGGGCAGTGAAACGTCCGTGACATTCTCGCTTGCGGTCGGGCAGACGCAGCGCGACGCGGTGAGCGCTGCACACCAAATTATCGCATCGGGAGCAGCAGACGTCTCCGACTGGCCCGCCGACCTTGCCTCGGCGCTCTCGCTTTCGGAAAAGCAACTTTCAGGCGCGATGGAGTTACTGAAAACCGTCGCGTTTCCCGCGCTTTCGGCCGACGCACCGGCGAAAAGTGAGCTGTGGCCCTTCGGCGTTTCCGGCGATCTGCCGGTCCTCGTGCGTGAGATCAAGGGCGACGACGAGCTGGTGGAAGCGGAAACGCTCATCAAGCAGCACGCCTATCTCTGCTCTCTGAGTCGCCCATTCGATCTCGTTTTTCTGACGGACGAGGGCGGCGACTATCTGCGCCCCGCGTCAAGCGCGCTCGCAGAAAAAAAGCGCGAGCTGGGCGGCGACAGCCCGCACATTCGGATTGTTGACCGCGCGTCCGGCGGCGAAATTCTCCTGAAAGCCGCCGCCCGACAGCATGAAAAGGGACCCGCTCCGGAATCCGTCACTGCACCAGCCATGCGACTCTGCGCGCCCGCGCAAAGCTTTCCGCGCTTCGAGTGGAACGACGACGGCAGCTTTACCTTCCACGTCTCGCATTCGCTGCCGCCGCGCGCGTGGAGCAATATGCTCACAAACGGCCGCTTCGGCTTTCTCGCGACAGACTGCGGCACGGGCCACATGTGGTTTCAAAACGCGCGCGAATACCGCATAAATCGCTGGCTTTGCGATCCGCTCGCGACCACCGGCACCGAAACGTTGGAAAGCGGCGGAGACAGCATTTTTGCCACCCCGCTCGACATGGACTGCACGGTGCGGTACGGCTTTGGCTTTGCCGAATGGCGCAAAAAAATCGACGCAGAGGAGCTTTCCACCGTCGCATTCGTCCCAACGGACACCGACGTCCGCGTCCTGATCGTCTCCTGGAGTGGCGGCGCCCGGGACTTTTTCTGGAGCACCGACCTCGTCCTTTCCGGCGACGACCGCAGCGCCCCCAAATCCCGCGTCCGCTTCGAAGACGGCATCTTCACGGTCGAAAACCCCGAAAGCCCATTTCCAAACTATCCTTTCAAGATATGTTCCTCGGCAAAGGTATCTGACTTCACAAGTGATCAGGTCCTCTGGTTGCACGGAAAGCCGGATGGGAAAACAGAGTGCGGAGGCTTTTTAGGCGTTCGCTTCACGGCCGAACCGCCGTTTGTCCTGGTCACCGGCTGCGACGATGACAAGCGCCTGCGCGAGCTGTGCGAAAAACAGACCGCGCTCGACGCGCTCAAATCGACCTGTGAGCACTGGCACAATGCCGTCATGAGCGTCGCCGTACAAACGCCCAGCCCGGCGCTCGACCGTCTTATGAACGGCTGGCTTCCCTATCAAACGCTTGCCTGTCGCCTCATGGGTCGGGCCTCGCTCTACCAGAGCGGCGGTGCGGTCGGCTTCCGTGACCAATTACAGGATGCGGTGAATCTCCTGCTTCTCGACCCCATGCCCGCAAAATCACAGATTTTGGACAAC
>DEMY01000040.1:51860-58739 GCA_002359425.1 Clostridiales bacterium UBA2658 | reverse complement strand
CCCCGCCCCCTTTCTTCAGATGAGCACGACCGCTACGAGCCCGCCGTCCCGACTGCCGACAGCGCCCCGGTCCTTGACCACGCGCAAAGGGCGCTCGACCTCGTTTTGTCCCGCGGTACCGGCGAACACGGTCTTCTTCTCGTCGGCGGCGGCGACTGGAACGACGGTATGGATAAAATCGGCGCACAGGGCCGCGGCGAGAGCGTCTGGTTGACCTGGTTTTTCTGCCATACTGCCCGCCGCTTTGCCGCACTCCTGCGCTGCCTCGGCCAGCTTTCCGATGCTGAACAGTATGAAAAAGCGGCCTCCCAGCTGGGGGAAGCCGCGAACAATGCGTGGGATGGCGCGTGGTACCTACGCGGCTGGCATGACGAAGGCTCGCCCGTCGGCAGCACGCAGAACGCAAACTGCCAAATTGATTCCGTCTCCCAAAGCTTCGCCGCGCTGTGTCAGGAGGCCGACCCCATGCGCGTAAACGCGGCCCTCACTTCTGCCATCGTCCGTCTTTTCGACCCCATGCACGGCACTGTCGCTCTTTTTACGCCACCCTTCTCCGACGCGCGGCCCTACCCAGGCTATATTGAGAGCTACGGCCCGGGCTTCCGCGAAAACGGCGGTCAGTACACGCACGGCGCAGTCTGGCTTGTTATGGCCCTGTTAAAACAAAACCGCCCCGATGATGCGCTCCCGCTTCTGGAAGCGCTCCTGCCCGCAAACCACGCGGGCGCGGCCTACGGCGCGGAGCCATATGTTCTCTCCGCCGACGTCTATACGAACCCGGACTGCCCGGGCCGCGCGGGCTGGAGCTGGTATACAGGCTCTTCCGGCTGGCTCTGGCGCATCGTTTTGGAGGATCTTTTCGGTCTCCATTTTGTTTCCGGCGAACCGGTCTTTTCGCCGCGTTTGCCGTCCTCATGGCCGTCCTGCACAGTCACGCTCCGCACAGATACAGGTGAAAAGCGCTGTTTTCTTCTGAACTCTGACGGCACAGTCACGGAACAAACGTCTTCCGCTTGTCAATAATACCTTAAAAGCGGAGAATTCACAAAATAATCATTTCCAAATTCGCAATCATGCGGTATAATATCCGCAAACGCCGCGTGAACGTAGCGGTAGCCAGAGGCTGCAAGGGTTTTGCTTGCAAAACCTTTGTTACGAATGCTGCTCGACAGCCAAAATCGGCTTTACCGGTTTGCGCCGTCTCCGCAGCGCGCAAGTCCTCTGAGCTTGCATCTAAACAAGATCCGAATTGNNCAACAACGGAACTGATATTGCCGGACGTCGCTTTGACCTGTCTCCAGACGGACAAGTTCAAAACCGGCTGTCTCAGCATCAATCTTTTGACACAGCTCACCCGCGAGACGGCCTCTCTCAACGCGCTCATCCCGCAGGTTCTCTGCCGCGGCACAGCGACGCTGCCGGACATGGCGGCAATCTCCAAAAAGCTCGATTCGCTCTACGGCGCGCGCATAAAGCCCATGGTCCGCAAAAAGGGCGAAATTCAGGTCATTGGTCTCTACGCCGATTTTGCCGACGAGGCATTTCTCCCAGCGAACACAAATATTTTAGAGGAGATGGTCGCGCTCACAGGTGAAATGCTCCTGCGTCCACGCACCCACGGCGGGCTTTTTCTGCGCGAATATGTCGAGAGCGAGCGAGAGAAGCTTTTGGAGCAAATTCGCGGCCGCATCAACGAAAAGCGCTCCTACTCCGTCCGCCGTCTCTACGAGCTCATGTGCTCCATGGAGGACTACGCAACGGACAAGCTTGGCAGCGAAACTGCAGCCGAGTCCATTACGCCGCACGAGCTTACGCGCCACTATCAGCAGCTTATCGCGGATTCGCCGATTGAAATTTTCTATTGCGGCAGCGCCGACCCGGCGCGCGTCAAGGCCGCTTTACTCAATGCTTATTCGACGCTTCCCCGCTCCGGAGAGGAGCAGGACGTTGGTACCGACATCCGCATGAACGCGCTAGAGGAAACGCCGCGCCGTTTCACAGACGAGTTGCAGGTCACGCAGGGCAAGCTCGCCATCGGCTTCCGGCTCGGCGAGTGCATGCTGGAGCCGGATACCGCCGCAATCAAGGTTTTCAACGCGCTATATGGCGGCAGCGTCACCTCAAAGCTTTTTATGAACGTCCGCGAAAAGCTCTCGCTTTGTTACTTTGCAAGCTCGTGGGCTGATCTGCACAAGGGCATTCTCACTGTTTCCTCCGGCATCGAATTTGAAAAATACGACGCCGCTTTGGCCGAGATATTCGCACAGCTTGAAGCCGTAAAAAAAGGCGATTTTACAAAAGAAGAACTCGACGCCGCGAAGCGCTCTGTCTCCGGCGACTACCACACGGTTTCAGATAGTGCCGCCGCTCTGGAAAACTTTTATCTCGACGAGGCCCTCATCGGTCCGGACTGCTCCCCTGAGGAACTCGCCGCTTTGGCAGACGGCGTCACTGCGGAGAATGTCGTAACGATCGCCTCCGGCATTGAGTGCGACACCGTCTATTTTCTGCGCGGCAAAAAGGAGGATACGTGATGGAAACGATCCGCTTTGAAAAGATCGACGAAACGCTCGTCACCGAAACGCTGCCGAACGGGCTGCAAATTCGCGTTGTCCCGAAAAAGTCCTTTTCCAAGACCTTTGCGATGTTTGCAACGAACTACGGCGGCGCAGACCGCCGCTTCAAGCTCGCCGGAAACTGGATCGATACGCCCGCCGGCGTCGCCCACTACCTTGAGCACAAAATGTTCGATATGCCGGATGGAAACGCTCTTTCGGTCCTCTCCGCTCGCGGCGCAAATGTGAACGCTTTCACAAGCTCCGGCATGACCGCCTACCACTTTGAGAGCACGACCCAGTTCGAGGATAATTTAAAAACGCTTCTCACCTTCGTCTCGACACCATATTTCACACCTGAAAGCGTCCAAAAGGAGCGCGGCATTATCGGGCAGGAGATTAAAATGGTAGAGGACAGCCCCGGTTTTGTCCTTTATAATAATCTTCTAAAATCGCTTTACGCCTCGAACCCCATCCGCGACTCCGTAGCAGGAACCGTCGAGAGCATCGCCGAAATAACGCCCGAAGTCCTTTATTCCTGTCACAAGGTTTTCTACAATCCGTCGAACATGATCCTCTCTGTCGTCGGAAATGCCGACCCGGAGATGGTGATAAAAATGGCCGGGGACCTTCTTCCGAAGGAGCCCAGCGAGGTTCCTGAACGGGACTATGGCGAAAAAGAAACGCCGCTTCCCCATCAGACCGACATTGACGCCGCCATGGAGGTCTCGGCCCCGCAGTTCCTTTTCGGCTCGAAGGTCACCCCGGCAGAAAGAGGCCGCGCCCGTTTGCGCCAGTCTCTCGTCGGTGATTTGGCTCTGCAATATCTTCTCGGCAGCTCCGCCCCGCTCTTCAACAAGCTCTATGCGGACGGTCTTCTAAACGGCGGCTTTGAATACGAGCNNTAACTTCTCGCAGGCGGCGAGAGCCGCGACGTCCCCGGCGTCATGGAGGCTTTCCGCGCGGAAATCGCGCGTCTCCAAAGGGAGGGCGTCAACCAAACGCTTTTTGAAAATACCCGCCGCTCCTATTACGGAATCATGCTTCGTGTCTGCGGCTCCTTTTCTGCGCTCGCGCAAAGTCTCGTCAGCGGTCTTTTCTCCGGCTGGTGTCCGCTCGATATTTTCGAGGAGCTGCAAACAGTCAAGGCGGAAGATCTGCAAGCCTTCATTCTTGAGTGCCTCGCCCCCGAAAAGCTCGCGCTCTCGGTCGTCCGCCCCCTTTAACCCGCAAACGAAAGGACTGGTCCTAAAATGCCCCAAAGCTATCCTGACGCAGCGATTACCTTCCCCATGTTCGGCAGCGGCTTCAGATACACCGCGCCGGAAACCTACCATCTTTTCGGTCTCACGCTCCACTGGTACGGGACGATCATCGCCCTCGGCTTCATCCTCGCCTATCTCTATATCGCCAAGCGTAGTAAGGAATTCGGCATCAAAAACGACGACCTTATCGATCTTCTTATTTGGGCCGTTCCGTTTTCAATCGTTGGCGCGCGCATCTACTACGTCATCTTTAATTACTCCATTTATAAAGACNNTAAAGACCACTTTTTAGATGTTTTCAAGGTCTGGAATGGCGGTATCGCAATCTATGGCGCGATCATCGGCGGCGTCATAACGGTCATCCTTGTTTGCCGCCGCAAAAAGCTTTCCGTCGGCGCCACGCTCGATATGTTCGCCTTTGGCCTTCTCATCGGCCAGTGTATCGGCCGCTGGGGAAACTTTGTGAACCGCGAAGCTTTCGGCCGCGAAACGACCGTCTGGTGCCGCATGGGCCTGACCGATGCGTCCGGCGCAACGGTCTATGTCCACCCGACCTTTCTCTATGAGTCCCTTTGGAACCTTTTGGGCTTTTTGCTCCTGCATATTTTCTCCAAAAGAGTTCAGCGAAAGTACGACGGTCAGCTTTTCGCGATTTATGTCGCATGGTACGGGCTTGGCCGTGCACTTATCGAGGGTCTTCGCACAGACAGTCTCTATCTCTTCAATTCAGGCATCCGCGTTTCTCAACTCGTCGGCGGAATCTCTTGCGCCGCCGCACTGGCATTTCTCGCCATCAACGGCTCCATTCCGCACGACCCAAAGGATCTCTTCGTAAACCGCGTGGACGCCGAGACACCGGACAATCAAAGTGCCGGTTAATTTGTCACCCATATTTTAAACCATACATACTCTACTATTTTAAGGAGGCAACATCATGGCAGACTACAACGAAATCAAGGGCAACGTTTTCAGCGCACTGGGAACCGCAGCAGATATCACGCGCGGCCTCGTCGGCAAAGCCGCTGACAAGACAAAGGATGTCGCGAAGATCACAAAGCTCAATATGGAACTCAACTCCGAAAAGGAGACCGTCCAGAAAGCATATCTTGAAATGGGCAAGCTCTATTACGAGACCCACAAGAGCGCACCAGAAGGCTTCTTTGTCCAGCTCTGTGACGAGATCACGCTTGCAAACCAGCACATTAGCAAGCTCAATGTCGAGATCGATGGGCTCAAGGCCGGCAAAAGCTCCGACATCTCCGTCGAATTCACCGAAGTGAAAGACGATGCCGACACCAAGCCCGCTTCCGACGAGGACTTCGTCAAGGAAGACGACAAGCCCGCCGAATAAGCTTTTCCCATAATAACAGCGCGGCCGCCGGAAATCAACCGGCGGCCGCTTATTATTTATATCATATGATTGTCAGCCCGAACCCTCCGGCGCGAGCGCGCCGCCCGGTGTGATGCTGGGCGCCGCCGTTGCGTTCTTTTTTTCAAAATACAAGTCAAGGTCTGTTGCCGCCGATATTCCGCTCACAGTCCCGGATGCTGAGTATTGCCAAAACGTGTGCTGATAGTAAAAGTCCGGCGACTGTCCCGGTGCCCCAACCCAAAACAGTAGGTCCCCGAGCTTGTCGAGCTGGTATTCATAGTATCCGAGACTCCTGTAAAAATAGACGCCGGTTTCGTATCCGGCAGCTTTGATCTCCTTGCAAAAAGCAAGGCAAGCCTCCGTAATCGCCGCGCCGCCGATGCCGTCAACGCGCGTCTCCCCGACATTTGCAACCCGCTCCCAGTCGAAAAAGATCGGCATCGTCACATCGTAGCCCTTGATCTGCTCCAAAAGATATTGCGCCTCCGCCTTCCCCTCTTCAGCGTTCAGCGCCTGTGAGAAAAAGTAAACGCCCACACGGATTCCCGCTCCCAGCGCGCCCTCGATGTTTTTCTTAAAGTAGGCGTCGGTCGCGAGGCTGCCCTGCTTGTACCCGCGGTAGCCCACGCGGATCATTGCAAACTGCACCCCGTCGTTTTTGACGCTCTGCCAGTTGATCTCATTTTGATGCTCGGAAACGTCGATCCCGCGCAGCGCTGTGTATTCGCTGCCCGTATAGTCAATATAGCTCCCGTCGCCAGCAAACTCGCCCGCTTTAAAATTGGATACGGCAAGCTCGTCATATTTCGGCACCCAAATTGTGCCGCCCTTTCCGTTGGCGGCCTCAACAAGCCCCGCATGGGGATCCGCTGACACCGCCGATTTTCCAAAGCTGCAAGCGCCAAGCCCGCAGAGCATCGTGATGCAGGCAAGCAGTCCCACCGCCCGCCGGAGAGAAATATGTACAAATGATTGTTTCATAGAAGAAAGCCCTTTCAGAAAGCCTGCCAAAAGGCTTTTTTATCATACCACGCCCAGCCCCACTTGTCTACTCCGACAGCGAGTCCATGAAATACCGGCCATTATATTTGAAATATTTCCGCAGTCTCCCGCGCCCGCGTTTGAGCGTGCGGCTGACCGTGGAGGGGCTGATGCCGAGTCTCTGCGCAATTTCCGTCATGTTCATATTCTCAAGATAATAAAGCTCTATGAGCTCGCGCTGCCGATCCGTCAGCTCGTCATTCATTGCCACGCGCACACGTTTTCCGGCGTTCCCGTCAACAGCCACCAGTCCAATAAATTCCTGCAACGCATCACATTCCAGTTTCGTTCCGTCTGAGCCGTTCAAGTCTTTCTCTCCTTTCGGCATAAGTTCTGAGATAATTTGCCGTTGCCGTGCAGTCACGGCTCATTGCCGTGAGCATGGTAATCTCGCGGCGCAGCTCCATCTCCTCCTCAAAGCTCTCGCAGATGGCCAGCATCCGCTGTGCCCGGCGCAGCTTCTCCTTGCAGGCTGTCCCCGCAATCCGGTACTGCGCTGACAGTTCCATGATATCCGCCATAGTATATGCCTCCGATGTTCGAAAAAACAAAAATTTTGTATTGACAAAGGTAATCAAATTTGTTAAGATAAATATCGCTGATGACGCGCTGGTGTAGCTCAGCCGGTAGAGCAGCTGATTTGTAA
>DEMY01000040.1:49605-51841 GCA_002359425.1 Clostridiales bacterium UBA2658 | reverse complement strand
CTTCGGTGGTTCGAATCCACCCTCCTCCACCAAAAAATCTGAATGCTTGCATTTGGATTTTTTATTTTTTCCTCTTCCTTTTTACCTTCTCCATCTTCCAGATGCAGAAATGTGCGATAGAAAAAAGAAAGCAGTTATTCCGACGGTCCGCTGTTCGTGACCTCTGTGCGGAGCTGAAAAAGTTTCTCACGCCTCTGTCGATCCCCCAAACAACCAATAAGCATTAGAACGATTGGACCGATGACCGCCGGTCTTTTTTCTTTCTCTCCGCGCAAATCTTCAAGAATTCCTCCGCAGAAATCCTTTCGATCCCTTCTTTCTCATCCTCCGTGCGCCGCTTNNCGCTTTTCTGTTTCCCCGTCTCGCAGCGCCGCGCGGATGTCCGGTTCCTCCGGGCAAAGCCGATACACGCTTTACCCGCTCAGGCAGTTTTTCTGCCCGGGCTTTTCTTTTTCGCCACTCCATTCCAAAAGCTGAAGACGCGTCTCATGCCGGTTCAAAATTTCTTCGTGCTCCTCAGCCTTCTCCCAAAGCCTCCCGTGTGACTCGCTGTTTCTGGTCGAAAGCCCAGAAATGTTTTTTTCCAGATCGTTCACGACCTCCGTGAGCCGCGTAATTGTCGCGTTCAGATCCATCAGCGGACGGACAACCGACGCCAGCAGCCCCACAAGCGTCGCGATCACGGTCACGATCGTCCATTCACTCATGCTTCATTCCTCCCGATTACTCATAGATCTCAATTTCTTTCCAGATCTTTGCTTTTTCCTGCGCCTCGCCCCATGTCAAAAGCTTTGTCATCAGCTCCTTCCACAGCGAATAGAGGAACTCAAAGTCCGTCTTCAAATGGCAGGGCACGATTTCCTCGATGCGCTTTTCGAGTCTCTCAAAGCCGTCCGGGATACCGCGGTTCTGCGGAAAACGCACAACCGCGGTCATCTTCTCCATCCCCTCCTCAATTGTCGCCTTGAGTCCGCAGCCACTGACCGTGTCCTGCAACATCGGAAGCGTAAAGCAGCCACCGCGGATACGCAGCAGCGCCATAACCGCGCGCCGCTCGTCCTCTTTTGTGAGAAACGCTGGCGTAAACGGCAGCACCTCCACAAAGTTCGTCAGCCCATAGTCGTTCGCCGTTGCCAAAAACGCTTCCTGCCGAATTTCCTCCAGCGCCACAAATATCGCATCCATCTGTGTGCCGATCACCGCAAGCTCTTCCGCACCCAATCCATTATCCAGCTCGTAGAGCCCAAGCGGAGCGAGCATCTGTTTTAAATAATCTGTGTACCCCATAAGCTCATCTCCTCGTCACAGTCACGGCCCCCACAACCGGCAGTTCATTGTAGGCCACAGCAACATCCGCCGCCGGCTTCAAAATCGCGCAATTCGACACACCGTCAACCGCGAAGATCAGACTGCCGAGCTTTGCCAGAAGTACATTTCTTCCGAGCCGCTTCCCATCAAAAAACTGCTCGATTGCGTTTTTGACCCGCGCTGCCACCGTGTCAAAATCCAGTCCATCCTCTACCGATATCGCCGCGCTTACCGGCACCTCAACAGTCTTCGGCGCGGACACTGCCACGTCCACGCAGATTTCTCTCTGCTTTTCAAACTTGGTCTTTACATCCCGCAGAACCTCATTTTCCGGCACCCCAGAAGGTGAAGCGACTATAACGTCAACCGTTCCGATGCCCCTCGCCCGCGGCTGTACGCTCACTGCGCCAACGCCTACCGTGTCGAGCGCCGCCGCCTCGTAATAGGCTCTGTTCGACCCGTTCGGCAGACTCGAGTAGCTTGCGAGAACGCGGGCCCGCAGAGCCTCGTCATTTTCCTCATCCGCGCCGCCCGTAAAAGCCTTCAGATTTCCGCATTTTGCTACACCGACTGGCGCAAGCGAAAAGAAGGTAATGCTCCCCGCTGGCACATTCCCCATGCTTCCGGCCTGCTTCGCCTTTGCCGCAACCTCGCAGAAGAGCGTGCCCGCCTTGATAACGCCTTCCTCCTGCGTCACGAATTCTAGTCCGGCCGCATTCAGGCACACAGTCCCCGCCGGAACAGAAACGCTGTCGTTCCGCGCTGTCTCCAGCGAAAAACGCAGCGTTCCTACCGCCGCCACCGCCGCTGCGCGCGAAAGCCCTCTCGCCGCCGCGTGTAGATCCAGCGTTTCTCGGGAGGCTGTCTGTGGAAAGCTCTGGTTCCGCGTCCAGCCCACCTGTGCCCAAAGGCTGGAAAGCTCCGCCGC
>DEMY01000040.1:45829-49562 GCA_002359425.1 Clostridiales bacterium UBA2658 | reverse complement strand
CCCGCCGCCACCGCGTAAAGCCGCAGCGCCATCTCACCTCCGGAGCTCAGCACCGTCCCTGTCCGGCGCTCAAGCTCTTCTTTCATTTCCTCATAAATCTCATCTGTTTCCTTCAAAAAACCACCTCAAATCCCGGTCTCAATGCGCAGCGTCTCCGTGCCGTAGGTAAACGACAGACTCAAAACCGCATCCCCGTCCGCCTGCTCGCTGAGCGAAAGTGTNNCGAGCGCCTCCAAAACATATTGCCGAGCCGCTGTCTCTCGCTCCGAGCGTTTCACGCGTCCGAGTAAACAGAGCCGGCTGCCGAATTCAGGCATTGGCAGAAACGAGCCTCTGCGCACCCGCAGCTTCGAGGCTACGCGCTGCGCCAGCTCGTCTGTCCCATCGATCTCGACAGGTGCCTTGTTTTCGCCGGTCACATACTGGCCGTCTAAAAGCTTCAATTCCATTGTTGTCCGCCTCCTCAGGAAGTCTTCGTCACCGTTGGGGACGGTGCCACATAAGGCGCGCCGTTTATGAGCAGCGTACCGTCAATGTTGATCGTCCCCGTAAGCCGAATATTGCCCGACAGGAGAATTTCTCCCGAATTTTTTATTCTGATGCAACTTCCGCCGTTCGTCAGAAAAATTTCTCCGTTCTCTGCTTCGTCCGGAACCTCGCCGCCGGTCCTTCCGATTACAACGCAGTCTCCGTCCGCCGTGCGGATGAGCAGCACCTCGTCCCCCGTTTTCGGTAGCCGTACCGCCCCGGTCTGCAAAAGCTCCGCGTTCCGCATTTCGCCCTCCGCCAAAACGGAGGGACGCTCTCCGCCAATGGTCACAACGCCCACAACGCCGCCCTCATTTTCGCAGCTCTTGGCCATGCTTTTTTCCGCAAGCCACATGTTCATTCCCCTCTCGTCTTCAAAATCATTTCCGTTCCCGCGCGCGCTCCGTCGGCAAAGCAGGCTGAACGCGCCACGTCGTAGGTCCCCGCCGCCCCTGTCGGTGTGTCCAAAAGCTCCACAACATCCCCCGGAAATGCCGCGAACAGCCCCGGTACCGTCAGCGCAAGCTCGAAGCAGTTCTCCCGAGACTGCTTGATCTGGTATTCTCCGGTCGCCCGCATCGCGTTATAAAGCGTCCGCCGCGGCACATTGACGACGCGCCTACAGCACCCGCCCCGTGCCTTGAAGCCCTCGTTCACAACAACGGTCGCGGTTCCCGCCGCCTTGTTTTTGACGACAGCCTCCGAGAGAATGCCGTACCGTCTGCTCTTGAGCGTCTGCTCGGAAACGACAGTCCTTGCGTCGATCCTTCGCACCGTTCCCTCCTGCCTCCCAATCAGCAGTACCCCATCCGGCGAAAAGCGCGGTTTCACCCCGCACCCAAACCAGAGAAAGTCCTCAATCACCTTCCATGCGCTCTCGCCACTTTCAATAACAAATGCCTGCGTTGCAAAACTCGCAACATTTCTGACATTTGTTATTCCAAACGGATACACATAGCTGGAAAGGATCATATCAAGGCTTGCCGCATAATACTGCGCCGCCTCCGCCTCGTTGTCCAAAAGCAGCGCCGCCAGTCCTCTCCCATGCACGACTGCGGCGCTTCCTTTTTCTGAAACAGAGATTTCAAAATCGTCCACAACCCCGCGGAACACCGCCGCGCCCTCGTACGCGGCGGAAAACCGCACCGCATCGCGCAATGCCGGATACATCGCCGCTTCATATAAAAACGTCACCTCAAACGCATCGCAGGGCAATGCGTCTCCATAGGAAAAGTTCCATTCGATCAGCACCGGAAGCTTGAACTGCTTTCCGTTGAAATCGCTCAAAAAACATTCCATCCCGCCACCTCACGAAAGATAAATGACATCCCCGACATAGTAGATGTTGGGATTTCGTATCTGTGGATTAAGCGCCAAAAGCTGTGAAAGCGTCAGCCCGTTTGCGCGGGCCAGCCCCCAAAGCGTATCACCCCATTGCAAAACGTGCGTTTTCCGCTCCGCCGTCTGCGCCGGCCCCTGCGCCGCCCCCGTCTCCTGTTGAACGACCTGCTTTATCGAAAGCTCATATCCGTCGTAGCACTCCCAGAATTCAAAGCTGTAACGCACATAGTCCATCCTCGGCTCCTGCAAAAGCTTCAGCTCCACGAACCACGCCGGCGCCGCCTGCCAAACCGGGTGCACCAAAACCTCCGGTTTGTCCAGATAGAACATGCACGCAAGCTTTTTGAACTGTGCGTATGCGTCCTTCCCGGCAAATTCTCCCTCACCCCGCAAAATGCGCAGATCGCGTCCCATGTCTGTGAGCGCATAGAATCCAAACGGCACCTTATGGCACACAATCCGCCTTTTGTAGTTGATTTCAAACGTTTTCGGGTTATGGGGCCAGACATATTCCCCAANNCACGGCGCGCGTCCCGGCGGTACACCTCGGAAAGCCGCGCCGGCAGCCCCGTATCCGTCAGCTCGTTTCGCCGCACATCGGTAACGGCAAACTCCTCCTCCGCGGCTTCATCCCCGATGTCTGCCGCATCGTGCTTCGTCCGTTCCGCACGCCGTTCAAGCCTCTGTGGAAGAAACTGCCGTCTCTCCATCCGCGGCGCATCCTCATCCAAAACAGTCCCACTCACCGTCGCACCTCCGGCCGAGAACATAGTCCTGTATCTTTTCTGTCGAGATATCTTCTCTAAAGTATCCCTTTCATCCAATATCCCGTTCCCCTTGTCCCAGCCGTCCGCTGCCACTTCATAAAAACCGCCCGCTTCTTCAAGCATCCGCTCGTCTGACCTGTGCGTTTTTTGCACCGGCCTGTCCAGTTCCTCCAGAATNNAAAATTTTGCCGTCTTCATTCTGATTCCTCCGCGAGCCGCGCAAAGCGCGCTTTGTCAAAGCCGCCGTTTCGCGCCTCCTCGCCCGCCCGCGCGCCGTCTCGCTCGCGCCGGTCCAAAACCATCTGCGCCCCACAGAAAACAACCTGCCGATCCGTCATCCTTTTCGCCTCCCTTGAAAACGGCAAAATGTGAAACTCCCTGCAAACACGCCAACGCAGCCGCGCAACGGGGTCGCATGAAAGCTTTTCGATCAGCTCCTCACCGCTCAATTTGTCATCTCCGCTCTGTGACTCGAAATGACGGTGATGTGCTCCGCCACCATCTGACTAAGCTCGCCGCTCTCCTCGATGCAGCTCCACTGGCACCCCGTGTAAACGACGCGCCGGTCAGGCTTCACAATGACGAGTGAAAAATTCGACAGCTTNNAAAGCCGCGTCAGCTCCAGCTTATAAGTAAGCTGGTTTGCAATCGTCGCAACAGGCTCACTTTCGCCGAAAGCCTCGACGACCTGCTCCGAGCGCGTTGCGGATGCCTTGTAGCTCTGCACAACCGCGACCTTTTTGCCGTCCGCCTCAATGTAAATATCACTGCTCGTCGGAAATCCGATAACGCTCATAATCTCTCACGTCCTTTCTCAAACGCTGATGTGCGCCGAGAGCACAATGCGGTTAAGCCCATGCGCAACGGTGAATTCAAAGCTGACATTGCAGATGGTCGGTTCTGTTTCATCTGCAACTGCCGTCACCGCACCGAAGGACTCGATAATCCCCTTCTTCTGCTTTTCCTCCAGCTCGATAATGACCTGCGTACGAATGGCTCCGCGCGTCTGCGCCGTGTTTTTAGCGCGCGCAAATTTTCTGCGCAGCGCCGTGCGCACTGTTGGCACCACGTCGTCGATAATGAGCACCGTCGTAAGC
>DEMY01000040.1:13147-45786 GCA_002359425.1 Clostridiales bacterium UBA2658 | reverse complement strand
ATCACCTCACTGTCAGAAAACGTACGCGCAAAGCCGCCCAGCCCCGCAAGCGCCGCCCCGTTCAGCGGCAGCGCCGGGTCGCTCTGTCCCGACAAAATGCCCGCAACCGCCGCCGCGACCGCCCCGGCGCTTTCGTCAATGCCCGGATAAACGAGCGCCATCCGCTCTGAGCTCAGCGCCGCTGCCCTCGCCGTCGCGTCCGAAACGCTGTCGACGGCCTCGACAATGCCAATACGGTACTTGCAGTTCTCGCCGCAGCTGGCAATGGAGCTTTTCATCGCCGCCGCAACCTCCGCGTCCATACTGTCGCACAACAGGATCGTAACAGCCTCCTTTGTCGCGAGAACCGCGAATGCCCCCGTATAATCCGCCGCTTTTCCCGCCGTTCCATCCGTCGTGACTGCCACTGCTTCGACCGCCGCCGCCCCGTTCTGGAACAAAATCTTAATGAGTCTTGTAAGTCCGCACTCCGCACCAAAAGCGCTCACCGCCTCGCCATAGGATCCGACGCTCACACAGGCGTTCTTCGTCCCCTTCGTCGCAGTACCCGCTACGCCGACGGTCTTGCCGTTTCCCGCGCTTGCGAGCGTACTTGTCACCTCAACGGAGGAATACACCCCCGGTCTCTCACTGATCGCCATTTTTCACCGTACCTTTCAATCTGAAATCCGTAAATGCCGGCGTGTCCCCATCGCTCTCAGCCACGAGAAAGGCGAGACACTTCGCCTGGCACCTGCACCGATAGGCCCCCAGCTCCTCGTCCGCCTTCACCTCGCCGCATTCCATTTCGAGCGCTTTCAGCCCCTCCGGCAGCGTCAGAAGTGCGTCCCGAAGCGCATCCGCCGTCGCCGTGCAGTCAACCGATCCGCCCTTGCCGCCAAACGGTGCGAAGACCTCAAGTTCGAGCGTCAGCTCGACCCGTTTTCCGAAAAGCGTGATCTCGTCCCTGCCTCCGGAAGCCGCACGCACGCCAAGATAGTCCCCCATTCCGGCGCTCAAAAGCTTGTATGAGTCGATCCCGACGCCAACGCCCGCCCCGGCCGACAGGTCCTCCCCCATCTCCGGAAATGCGCGAAAGCAGCGTATCCCCGCCGCCCTCAGCGCCGCCACGACCGCGTCCAAAACCGCGTCAAGCATTTTTCTTCACCTCGCCCGTCTTCAAAAGCACACACTCCCTGTGTGTAAGCGTCTCGCCATCATATAGCGCTTTCGCGCGCAGGAGTCTGAATTCCTCGTTCCCCGCCGTGATCTTCGATCCTTCGCCGCCCGGAAAAACCTCTCTCGGCTCCGCAAACAGTCGATATTTCTCCTTTTGGACGATACCGGCCATGCTTCTTATCTTCTCCGTCGGTGTCCGTCTGTCCATTGGCTCAAGAAATCCGCGAAATGTCCGTCCTCCCGGCGTGCTCGCGTCAAAGACTGTGAGCGTTCTCCCGAACCGCCACAGCCCGTCGAACCGTCCGCTCACACTCTCACCGTCCCAAAGCAGAACGCGCCGTCACGAAGGTAGCCTGCCAACATCAGCTCTGCCTGTGCACGCAGCGAAGCCGCCGCCTTTTTCGCACCGTAGCTGCCCCCGCGTTTGAGCGTGACACTTCCGGCCGTAAAGCTCTCCGCCCCCGCGCAGTCGAGCGCCACAAACATCGAAACCGCGAGCACTCCCGCTGCGCGCACAAACGTATCGTAGATCGCTGTCATGTCCACGCCGTCGTTGAGCCGTCTCTCCAGCTCCGCGCGCGCCGCGAGACACATTTCAAAAAGCGCGCTCTCGTCCGGGCCTGTCAGCTCCTCGCGATAAACGGTCTTCGCCTTCTCAAAAACAACCTTGTCCGTCTCCAAAACCTTCGCTCCTTTCGCCCACAGGGATAAAGCTTCCTACGTACCTCTCCAAATCAGATACTCAGCACCTTGGAAGCGTCGGTGTAGAGCTTCGCAAAGCCCGAAATGCTCGTAATGGCCGCGCGCTCNNTCTCGGTCGATCAGTCTGTCGTACTCGACCGCTACGTCGGAGGCCTCGATCATCTCGAGCGCATAGCCCTTGTCGAGTCCGATCAGCGTCTCCTTTGCGACAGCCGAGGACTTGATGAGCTTCGCGCCGAGCGGATTACCCGGCTCGCCGGTGCCCGTAAAGTTCAGTCCCGTCAGCGGGTTCTGAAACTCGGGGCATTTCAGAATTTGCAGCATAACGTCCGGGCTTACCAGCATCGTGTTGAGCGCATAGGGATCGAACTGGCTCCAGAACTCCAAAAGCTGGTCGTAGCTCAGCTTACCAGCGGTACCGCTCATAGGCGCGGTGCCGATCTTGAAAGCCGCCGCCTTATTGTTGTTGCCGTCGCCGTTCATCAAAACCTCGATAGCGTCCTCCAGATGCATGCGCATGATCTGGCTGCCAATCTGCTTGAGCATAACAGAAAACAGGTCGAGCTTCTGAAAGCGCACCGCCTCGTAGGAGGCGACAAGCATTCTGCCGCGCTTGTGCAGCTTCACGAGATTTTCGCGGACCTTGACCTCCGTCTGGGGAATGGCCGCGCCCTCCTCGATGCGGCGCAGGCTCTTCTGGTCGTCCGCCGGAACGGAGTAGATGCTTCTGTAGTCCATGCCGTCGAATTTCGTGACCGTCGCCGTAATGGACGGCAGAATGTTCTCCTCCTCCATACCCTGACGCACGCTGCGCGCGACATATTCCGGAAACAAAACGGCGGATTCGGTCGTATGGAAAAACTTTTCGACCATGTCGCTTCCCGCGCCGTGAACCTTGATGTCAAAGCGCTTGAGCTGTCTCTGATAGGCGTCAAAGCCCTCAAGTCCCGTACCCTTGTAGTTTTCGGAAGGGTCCATGCCCTCCAGGACCTGAGTAAAGCTCTTTCCCGTTTCACCGTACATACCCTTGTCGAGTCTAATTTCGCTATATTTTCCGTTCATAATTCTCTCCTCCAGATACTTTTTTAAAGCATAAAGCCCACAACGCCGTTCGTCGTATCGACGTCAATGATCAAAAATTCGCTGCCTGCGTCAGCGGTCTTGACGCCGCCCGTTCCGTTCGCCGCAAGCTTGCCAAAGCCGATGCCCGGCGCCGTGCCCGTGAAGCCCATCTCGACATAACCCTTTATCTGCACCGCAACGAACTCCGTGTCGCCCACAACCGCGACGCCGAAAAAGCGCTCGCCATCCGCGCACTGAGCCGCCTCACATGCGGCGCTCATTCTAACCGGCGCGCCCGACTCCGCGCCTTTATCCTTGTTGTTGTAAAACGTGACGATATTTTCGTCGATGCCCTCAAAACTGACCTTCATGAAAACTCCTCCAATTTAAAATTCATAGCGGCCCCGCCGCCGTGTCAAACGATGTAAGCGTCCCCGTCAAACTTGACAAAGCTGTCCTTCCCCATAAGCTGCGTCTTCGGCGGGAACTTCCCCTCAAGCTGCTTTTCAAAAGCGGTTTTCAGGCTGGTAAGCTCCTTCGCCCCCATGCCCGCAACGCTTTTTGAAAGTCCCTCATAGAGCTTCGGGTCACAAAGCAGCCCCAGCCGTAGCACCTCTCTCTGAAGCAGCCCTCGATATTCCCTTCCGAGGATAGCATCCGCCTCCAATTTATCTAGCGCGGCGATAAAGTTTCCGTCCCCACTCTTTCGCACCAGCTCGTCCAGTGTTTTCGCGCTGTCAAACGCTTTGACGACCCCGGCGCTTCTCTGCGCCGGCACCGCCACAAAGCTCCACTCATAGGCGTCGTCCGCCTCCGCAAGTTCCCGGTAGCAGAGCGCTCCGTCGTACTCGCGCCCCGACACATGCGCGCAGCCGCCGCCCCCGGCCTCCTGCCCACAGATCGAGCAAACGCGTTTTGATACGCTGCACCCAACGCTCGTCTCCTTTTTGATGCCCGCGTCAATCTCCTCGATGAGCGCAGCGTTTTTCACCGAGCGCAGCATGTAGGCCCAGCCCTTCAAAACAGCGTAGTCCTCCCCAACCGCGTTTTTCTGTCCCGGCACGCACTCGACCGCCGTGCGGTAAATGCGCGCCGTCTGGTTTTCCGCTTTCCATTCGTGGTCGAAAATGCCGGTCCGCCCGATAAAAAGCGTGGCCAGCTCGTTTAGCGCATCCAGCGAAAATTTTTCAAAATCCCTGTCAATCTCGTTGTCGCACAGCTCCACTGAAAAGGTATAGACCTGCTCTGCCGTCAGCTCCGTCTTTGCGAAGGCGTTGATAGCGGCCAGCTCCGCCTCCGCGGCCGCAACCTGGACGCCCTCCGCGCCCCCCTTGTAGATTTTCAAAACCTGTCCCCTCCTACTCGCCCTCGGAGGTCTTCTCGCCGTCCGTCTTTTTCGGCGGATTTCCCTCCAGGACACTTTCTTTCGACTTTGTATCCGTTTTTGCGACATTTTCCGCCTGTGCGGCATACAAAGCCGCCTTGGACCGCTCCACGGCGTCCTGCAAATTGATGGGGCTCCACTCCACTTCAAAGTCCCCCGCATACCCGTGCATCCTGAGCCACAGCGAGCAGATTTGCTCCACCACCGGCGTCAGCGTCCGGCGAATGGCGGTTAGCTCGCTCGTCATAAGATCCGCCTGCTGCGCCGACATGCGCTCGGTGGAGGACCAGTTTAGCCCCAGCATAAACGGCGGAATACCAGTCCTTGAAACAAGCTGCTCCAAAATCTGCCTCACAGGCACCTCGCTGTCCAAAATCTGCCCGTCCGCTCCGATGACCCGGATATCAACATCCCCGACTGCAACAAAGTCGCGCACGCTGCCGTTTTTCCCGCTCTGCATCGCCGCGCCCCATTCGCGCGCGATCTGCTGCGAGCGCTCCTGCGCATAGGCCTTGTCCAGAGCGTCTCCCTGCGGCTTGTAAACAACCGCATACCGAACGTTTCCGGCCCGCTCCCAGTTAACGCCGATCGTGTTGTAAATTTTCATCAGAATTTCTGCCAAAAACGGCATACTCCGAAAGATCGACACCCCATACGGCGCATCCGCCTCGGGGTTCAGCGGCGTGAATAAAATCAAGTCCTGATAAAGCAGCGGCTCGAACATTCCCGTATCACTCCGCCCACAGATCACAAAGTCGAGTGCCGAAACGCCCTCCTTGAGCTGCACGTCGCAAACGTTCCCGCAAAGCACCGCGACAATCTCGCGGTTCCCGTCGGTGACGATCTCCCCGACCGCTCTCCCACAGGTCAACAGCGAATCAAGGTAGCAGTCGATAAAAGCGTCGATGCCCTTCTGCGATCTGCCGACATCGACGTTCCGCAAAAACGCCGCCAGCTCCTTTTCAGCCCTTTTGTCCGTGCACTTCACCGTAAAGCCCCCCGTAAGCCGAATGGTCTTCATGACCGCCGCGTCCAAAACCGGCCTGGCCTCGCGGATGACCCTGTACAGCCGCACATCGCCCTNNCAGCGGCTCGCGCTCCACAAAGGTCGCCGCAAAGCACCCCGCCCCGCCGGGCCGCGCCACGGTCGCCGCAAAATACCGAATGTCGTCCATCGCATGGTCAAAAAGCTTGATGGGCGCGTCCCGGTCCGCCCGCCTCTCATCCCAGGCATAGAGCGAAAATTCCCGGATCGCATCCGTGCAATCCTCGCAGATAACGAGTTTTCCTGCCTTGAGCAAATCCGCCGTCAGCCGTATCCCGCTCAAAACGTCGTTGTCGGCCTTCAAGACCGGCAGGCCCTCCCGCCGCAGCGCTTCAATAAAGCTCGCCGCCGACGGATCAACCACGACGGCCCTCATCCGCTTTCCGCCGCAGAGCTGCAAAAGCGCTGCAACATATTCCGCATCGGTTTTCTGCCGTCCCTCCTCGCGCGAATTATAATAGTATTCGCGCAGCCGGAACCAAACGTCCCCGCGCCGTCCCCAAAACCCAAAGCTTGAGGGATTTGCCGTCCCGTAATCGCAGGATACTGCGTACTCCTCCAGCTCCCCCTCCGGTGCCGCCCGCACAAAGCTCTCGTCAAAAAAGTCGTAAACTCTTCCGGACGATGCAACCCATTCGCCCAAAACGAAGCGCCTGTAAAACACACCCGAGTACATCTTCCGATACCTTGCAATGATCTTCCGCGACAGCGCTGGATTGTCCTCCAAAGCGAAGTGTATGTACAGCGCTCTCCTCTCTATCGACTTTTTGACCCATTCCTGATAGAACCAGTGGTTCGGCCCCTCCGGGTTGCAGTTGAACCAGAGCTTGCTTCCCGGAACGCTGCACCTTGCGCATGCCTGCTCAACAAAGCTTCTCGGCATCAGCGCCACTTCGTCCAGCAGCACCCCCGAAAAGGTCGCGCCCTGAATAAGCGCCTGCGACCCTTCATCCCGTCCGCCGAACAGATAAAACGTGTTCGCCCGCCCGCCAAAGGAAAGCGTAAAGAGGTTTTTAGAAACCTTCTCATCCACCCCAAATCCAAGATCGCGCATCACCGGCAGCAAAACGGAAACGACGTTTCGCCGCAGCGACGCAATGGTCTTTCCGCACAGCCCGAACTGTTTCCCGTCAAATCTGCGCGTAGCCCAGCACAAAAACGAAATGCCCATACAAAGCGTCTTTCCGCTTCTCACAGCTCCATCGCAAATCACAGCGTCCCAGTCCTCATAGGGCGACGAGTCGCTCCACCATGTCAGTGCGAGCGTCTGCTTTTCACTGAACGCTTCAAATTTCATTCCGCGTCCTCATGAAGCTTTGCCGCCGCCTTGTCCATCGCGAGAAAAAAGCTCTCAGCCTCCCCATTTTTGTCCGTTCCCGCCGGAACGGAAAGCTGTGCAAGCAGTTCCAGCAGCGCTATACGATGNNTACTGCCCCGTTTGCGCTCCGTTTGACCTCGGAAACCATTTTGAGATCCAGCTTTCCGATCCTCTCCAGCTGTTCCGGCTGCTCCGGGTCGAGAAACACGAGCTTCACCGCGTCGTTTGGCGCCCCAAACGCAAGCTCCGTAATGCGTTCGACAACGTCCTTTTTTTTGCTCAACAAACTCCCCCCTTCACCCGTGCGCCGCACACCCGCCAAAAGTGCATATTTTGATACATAATTCAGAAAAAAACAAATTTTTTTCTCCCAAAGACGTCCCCTATGCTACCATCGCCCCCATGCGAAACCTGTCAGAAATCGTCGCCAACGCAAAAAATCCGTAAAATAAGCTCGAAACGTGTAGAATAAGCGCGAATAATGTCCGGTAAAAATTTGCAGGAAAAAGCGCGACGCAGCCTTCCAAAAAGCCGCGACGCGCTCTATGTTTCATATGTAAAAGACCGGCGTGAAAAAATCACGCCGGCCCAAGCCCGCTATTGCCGTGGGAACCTTATTTAAACCTGCACGATACATGCAGGTGGGTCGCCTCTCTCCGCTTTCATCGCTTCCAACGTCCAGGTACGGTCAAAGCCGTCCCGGGAGGCCTGCGATCCGCCGGAGAATGTGGCATCCCTTATAAAAGATGTGGGTTTTATAAAGCCCCTCACGCACACAGCAGGTTTTAAACCGCTGTGTCCGGACCCATCGTCCGTATTCTTATTATACACCGGTCCATACAAAAAGCAAAGAGAATTTCTGCCGAAATCGGAACAAACTATTCTTCTTCCTCGTCAAAGAGAACAGCAGCAAAAAGCTCGTATACCTCTTCAAGCTCGTCAGGGTCGTCAACCGAACCGAGAATTTCCTCTCCGTTCTCCTCGATGACCTTCAAAATGATGAGGCCGTAGTCGGGATCGTCCTCGTCCATGTCTGTCGGCAGAAACGCCATATAAAACGTGTCCTTGTACTCCAGCGTATGCAGGTGTTCAAGCACATATTCGTTGCCCTCGTCGTCCGTGATTGTAATAATATCGTTTCCAAATTCCTCGCTCATAAGCCGCGCCTCCAAAACCTTTGTGCGCTGCATTATACATGATATCGCGCAAAAAAGCAAGGCCCCGCGCCTTCCAAGTTCAGGATCCAAGATCCTCGAGCGTCATCATGAGCTTTTCTCTGGAGTCAAGCTCAAGTCCGTTTTCGAGCATCTGCCTGTCGAGCGCCCGCAGTGTGGAAACCTGTATGTCCGTAACAGTCGTCGGTTTTTTTGCCTTCAGTCCGTCATAGACGGCAACATACCCGTCGCAGTCCCGCAATACATAGCACTCCTTTGCGGCTTGCGCAACGCACGCCGCCGTCTCCGTCTGCGCCGAAGCGTACTTCGTAACGGCAAACCCGCCCGAAAACGCCGCGCACAGGCACAAAATTCCCAGTATTGCTCTTTTCGCAAGCACTTTCATAATAAATACCTCCCGTATTCATTTTTCTGTGATTATTCCCCAAAAAGCATAAAGCTAATCAGTCAAATCTGCCAAGTAATAAATCGTCTTTTTATTTGACATCCTATGATATAATATTTTGTACGGTTATCGATTTTTTTGAACTGCCCCACAGCTTCAAAAATACGCAAAACCTGACCGGAGGTTTCAAATGGATAAACACGAACCCAACGCAGCCGTCAAGACGGTTGGCACCGTCTCAAGCGTCCTGCGAACCATCCTGAAAGTCATCGGGACGCTCCTGCTCATCCTCCTGACAACAGGGCTTCTCTTCACCTGTATTTTTGCTTATTATGTGAAGACCAATCTTTCGCAGGATCTCGACGTCTCCCTGGAAGAGATGTCGTTGAACTTTGCCAGCACGATCTACTACACCGATGAAAACGGCGCATCGCAGACCCTCGCCGCCCTTCACGGAACGGAAAACCGCGTCTGGGTCGATTATGAAAACATTCCAAAGAATATGGAGCACGCCGCTGTTGCCATTGAGGACCAGCGTTTCTATACGCACCATGGCGTGGACTGGTACCGTACCACCGCCGCCTTTGCCAATATGTTCCTCAGCATGAAAAATGACTTCGGCGGTTCTACGATCACCCAGCAGCTCATCAAAAATCTGACAAAGCAGGACGACATCACCGTCCAGCGAAAGATTTTGGAGATTTTCCGTGCCCTCAAGCTCGAAAAGATGTATGACAAGGATAAAATCATGGCATGGTACTTAAACGTCATCTATCTGGGCGAGGGCTGTAATGGCATCGGCACCGCTGCAAAAACCTACTTCGGCAAGGACGCGATGGACCTCGACCTTGCCGAGTGCGCAAGCATCATTGCCATCACGAATAATCCCTCCAAATACGATCCCTATATCAGCCGCAACAACAACAAGCAGCGCCGCGAGCTGGTTCTTCAGCAGATGTATAAGCAGGGCTACATCACCCAGCAGGAATATAATGACGCCGTTGCCGAGGATCTCACCTTCAAGAGCGCCGAAAACGAAACGAAACCGCTAACCATTTACTCCTACTACACCGAAGCCGTCATCGCGGACGTGACAAAAGACCTCATGGAGCAAAAGGGCATCAACAAGGCAACTGCCCAAAACCTCATCTATAACGGCGGTCTACAAATCTACTCCTGCATGGATAAAAAAGCGCAGGACATCGTGGACGGCATCTATACGAATCCCGCAAACTTCCCGTCCGCAAAGTCCAAAAACGGCGAGTCTGTCCAGTCCTCCGTTGTCCTTCTGGATCCCTATACGGGCGAAATAAAAGCGCTGTATGGCGGCGTCGGCGAAAAGACCGCAAACCTCATCCTCAACCGGGCCACGGATACGCAGCGTCCTGCCGGTTCCTCGATCAAGCCTGTTTCCACCTATGGGCCAGCCGTCGATCAGGGGCTCATCTCCCCAACGACGCTCGTCAACGACAGTCCGAACATCAAGCTCAAGGGCACCACATGGTTCCCCAAAAACGACGACCTCCAGTACCGGGGTACCGTAACGATCCAGCAGGCGCTCGTCAGCTCGCTCAATACGGTCTCCGCCCAGATTCTCGACAAGCTCACGCCGCAGGTTTCCTTTAATTATCTCAAAGACCGTCTTGGCTTCACAAGCCTCATTCCGGCGGACTGCGACTATGCGCCTCTGTCGCTCGGCCAGTTCACGAAAGGCGTAACGGTCCGCGAAATGGCGCAAGCCTTCGACGCTCTGGCAAACGACGGCGTGTTTACCTATTCCCGCACCTATACAAAGGTCCTCGACGCCAAGGGCAAAGTTCTTCTCGATAATCCCGCGCAGACCGACGTAGCCTTTAAGCAGAACACCGCCTGGACGATGGACGCCATGATGCAAGCCGCCGCGACCTACGGCACCGGCTACGAATCCTATTTCGGCGCGATGGCACACGCCGGTAAGACCGGTACCACCTCGGACAACACGGACCGTTGGTTCGTCGGCTTCACCCCGTACTATTGTGCCGCCGTCTGGACGGGCTACGATACTCCCGCTCACATGTACGTCTCCGGTAACCCTGCCGCGCAGGTCTGGAAAAAGATCATGCAGCCTCTGCATGACGGTTTAGAGGTAAAGCAATTCAAAACGCCGACCCCCTCTGCCCCGACCAACGTCTTTGGCGACATGGCGATTGAGACACCCTCGCCCAGCCCCTCCGGCTCCGAATCGCCGAATGCATCGGCAAAGCCCTCCGGTGGCGCCACCCCCAGCGCGGAACCATCTGCCCCACCGGAGCCTTCCGAGCCTATCGTCAGTCCCGCTGACTTCAGCATTGAGTTCAATTTCCCCGATCTTCCCAGTATCACCTTCCATAAGGTGCGCTAGCAAAAGGCCGCTGCAAATTCCTTGCAGCGGCCTAAAAAAATCTCCCGCTAAAAAAGCGGGAGATTTTTTTATTGTCAGTTCTTTATGTCGTGTAACGGGTGCTCTTTCACATTCAGCAGCGCCCTTGTCGTCTCGACCAGCACCTGCGTCTTGTAGTTGAGCATCTCGCCTGAGACCTGCGCCAACAGATTTCCTCTTTTAGAGGTGACGTAGTGCGGCGGCAAGGTATTCAATGCAATCGCACAGGCATTCAACCTGCAAATCTCGCAGTCGCACATATCCAGTGTGCCAATCGTCTCATCGACAGACCGCCTCACCATTTCCTCCATAACATTGAACAGAACCCTTTCGTCCTGATCACCCTTTGTCAGTTCATCGACCAGCATTTTTTATCTCCCGGCCCCCGCCGCTCTCTTCCAGCCGGGGCACCTTTTTATCATACCATCCTTTTTCATTCGTCTGCTGCACTTATGCATAGATTATCGCCCGTTTACCCCTCTCTTGCAAGGCCCAATTTACCCAATACTTTGTAAAGATTCCTTTATATTTTGTGAAACTTAACTCCCTGCGGCGTATCCTCGAGCACGTAGCCCATTTCCTTAATCTCGTCGCGGATGCGGTCGGCTTCGGCATAATTTTTAGCCTTGCGCGCCGCTTGACGCTCAGCAATCAGCGCCTCGACCCGAACGTCTCCGCCCTCAGCAGCCTTCTGTACCGGCAGACCCAAAACATCAGCAAGCTCGTCGAAAACCGCAGCACAGCTTTTCGCGAGCGCCTTCGTCGGATCGGATGCCGGACTCACGGCGGTGTTGATGTCACGCACCATGTCGAACACGACCGCCACTGCGTCGGCAGTGTTCAGATCGTCGTCCATAACCTCGCGGAAGCGGACTCTGTACGCGCCAAATCCCTCGGCAAACACCGCTTCCTCTGAAGTCATCTCTCCGTCTTTTCCGTTTGCCATAAAAAAGTCCAGATTCTGCCGCGCCGTCGAAAGTCGCTCCAGCGCCGCCTTTGCCTGATTTAATATTTCACCCGAATAATTGAGCGGACTCCTGTAATGGCTCATAAGCATGAACATCCGAATGGCGTCGTACCCGTAAACCGCCGCCGCCTCGCGCACCGTGAAAAAATTCCCGAGCGACTTGGACATTTTCTTGTTTTCCACTGCAATAAATCCGTTGTGGACCCAGTAGTTCACAAACTTGCATCCGTTTGCTGCCTCCGACTGCGCAATCTCGTTTTCGTGGTGCGGAAAAATGAGGTCCTGTCCCCCGCAGTGAATGTCAATGCTTTTTCCGAGATAGCGGACGGACATGGCGCTGCACTCAATGTGCCAGCCGGGCCGTCCCTTGCCCCAGGGCGAGTCCCACGCCGGTTCTCCGGGCTTTGCCGCCTTCCAGAGCGCAAAGTCCATCGGGTTTTCCTTTGCGTCAGATACGTCGATGCGCGCTCCTGCCTGCAAATCCTCGAGCGGCTGGTGGCTGAGCTCTCCGTACTCCCCAAAGTTCTCCGTTCGATAATACACGTCCCCGTTCGCCTCGTAAGCAAAGCCCTTGTCGATGAGCGTCTGCACCATGTCAATAATTTGCTGCATATTCTCCGTCGCGCGCGGATGCACGCTTGCCTCCCGCACGCCGAGCGCCTTGACGTCGGTCTCATATTCGGCAATATATTTCTCCGCAACGTCGGAAGCAGAAATGCCCTCCTCGTTTGCGCGCCGGATAATCTTATCGTCTATGTCTGTAAAATTCTGCACAAAGGTCACGTCGTAACCCGCGTATTCCAGATAGCGCCGCAGCACATCGAACATGATGATGGGCCGTGCGTTTCCGACGTGGATAAAGTTGTAAACCGTCGGCCCGCAGGCATACATCCGCACCTTCCCCGTCTCAATCGGCACAAATTCTTCCTTCTGCATCGTCATCGTATTGAAAAGCTTCATTTGTAAGTTCCTCCGAAAATCATTAGTCGTGTCTATGCGTGTGTTCGCCGTTTCCGATCCATTCGAGCATCTCGTCAATCTGCATATGCAGCGCCAAAAGCTCCTGCGCCACAGGGTCTGTCACGTGTATCTGATCGACCTCAGAGGCGTAGTTTTCGACCCGCTTTCCATCCACCTTGACGACCCTCGCCGGTACGCCGACAGCAGTGCAGTTTGGCGGAATTTCCTTTAAAACAACGGCGTTTGCCGCGATCCGGCTGTTGTCCCCGACCATAAATGGCCCCAAAACCTTCGCGCCCGACCCGATAAGCACATTATTCCCAATCGTCGGGTGTCTCTTGCCAACATCCTTGCCGGTNNGTTCCTCCGAGCGTAACGCCCTGATAGATGAGCACATCGTCCCCAATCTCCGCCGTCTCGCCAATGACGACGCCCATCCCGTGGTCGATGACGAGCCGCCGCCCAATCTTCGCGCCCGGATGGATTTCTATCCCAGTGCTTTTCCGCGACCGCTGTGAAATCCATCGCGCGATATAAAACATCCCATGCTCATAAAACCAGTGTGCCCGATTGTGCGAAAGCGTCGCCTTGATGCCCGGGTACAGCGTCAATATCTCAAAGGTTGACCGCGCTGCCGGGTCTCTTGCTTTGTAGGCAGCTACAAGCTCCTTTTTTTCCTTGTTCATGCCGAACTTCCTTTCCCAGAAAACAAAAACGCCTCTCATGGGGCTTCCCATGAGAGGCGAAAATTTTTCGCGGTTCCACTCTCTTTTATCGCTCCCCGGCACTTCACCGGTTCCCGCCTTAACGCGGCGAAACGGAACGGCATTTCCTCCGTCCTCGGCTCCGGGGCGCACTTCAAACGTTCTTACGCGACCGCCGTTTTCAGCCCATGCCGGCAGCTCTCTTTCGCGCCCGATGCGTTTTACTTTTCCCTTTCACAGCCCAATGATAATCCTGTACGATTGTGCCCCATTATACGCTCAAAGGCCGTCAAATGTCAATCCTTCAGATCAAGCGCCTTGCGGTTCACAATAAAATATTCAATACCGGAATACACGGTCGTCGCAACGATGATAATGGTCCCGAGCCGGTCCACTGTAAGCCACGAGCCGCCGAAGGCGTAGGTATGCAGCGGCAGCAGCATGAAGCTGCAGCAGATAAGCGAGGAAAAGGTCTTGATCTTTCCAGACATCGCCGCCGCGATCACAGTCCCGTTTTCCATCGCCACGAGCCGCAGCCCCGAAACGGCAAATTCCCTCGCCACAACAATCCAGCAGGCCCAGGACGCCATCTGCCCGCGCTCAACGAAGATGAACAGCGCCGCCGTCACCAAAAGCTTGTCGGCCAGCGGATCGACGAACTTTCCGAACGTAGAGACCTGATTGTAGCGCCGCGCAACATACCCGTCCAGCCAGTCGGTCGCCGCTGAAACGATAAAAATGGCCAGCGCGACATAGGCGCTCCCCTTAAAGTCCGAAATTGCCGTAAAGATGAAAAACGGAATGAGCACGATGCGTGTCATGGTGATCTTACTAGCGGTAGTCATAAGTCAAACAACATCCTTTCCTCTTTCAGCCCGGGACAGCCGCCCATCGGGCGGTTCTTTATTCCGCTATGGAGCCGTACCATTCCCCGTCCGAGACCTCGTTGATATGCACAAGCGCAAATTCGCCGGCCGGGCATTCGCCGGAGAAAAATACAATCCCGTCGATTTCCGGGGAGTCGGCAAAGCTCCTGCCAAACTGCATCCCCAGTTCCTCGTCGTAGCCCTCGCAGAGTACGCGGACGTCCTTTCCGATAAAGCTCCGGCTCCAGGCATCCATAATGCCATCCTGAAGCTCCATGACGATTTCCTGCCGCTTTTCTGCCTCCTCGGTCGGGCATCGGTCCGGCATCTCCGCCGCCGGCGTTCTCTCCTCCGGAGAAAACACAAAAACGCCTGCGCGTTCGAGCTTTGCCTCCTTGAGAAAATCGCAAAGCGCTTTAAATTCCGCCTCGCCCTCTCCCGGCAGCCCGACAATCAGGCTTGTGCGGATCACAACGCCCGGAATGCGCTCCCGGAGCTTTTTTAAAAGCGCCTTGATATCCTCGCCAGAACCACGCCGGTTCATACGCTTTAAAATATCGTCGTCGATATGCTGGATCGGCACGTCGATGTACTTGACGATCTTTTTCTCACCGGCAATCGTGTCGATGAGCGCGTCGTCAAATTCGTCTGGATAGAGATAGTGCAGCCGTATCCATTCGATGCCCTTTATCTTGCACAGCTTGTGCAGCAGCTCCGAAAGCGCGCGCTTTCCATAGAGGTCGGTTCCATATCGCGTCACGTCCTGCGCAACGACAATCAGCTCCCTGACCCCCGTCTGCGCGAGCGCCTGCGCCTCTTCAACAATGTCCTCAATCCTCCGGCTCCGATACTTTCCGCGGATTGCCGGGATAACGCAGTATGCGCAGCGGTTCGAGCAGCCCTCGGCCACGCGCAGATAGGCCCAGCCCGGCCCGGTCGATACGATGCGGCCCAGCTCCGCGTCCTGCGCGTTGATGTCGCCGTACCGGCAAAGCCCATTGCCCTTTAAAGAGGACTTCACCGCTTCAACGACGTCGCCGTAGCTCCCGGTCCCGAGCGCGCAGTCCACCTCCGGCAGTTCCTTCAAAAACTCGTCCTGATACCGCTGCACCAAACAGCCGGTCGCGACGATGCTCTTTATTCTTCCCGCTTTTTTAAGCTCTGCGAGCGAAAGAATCGTATCTATGGCCTCGGCTTTCGCCGATTCGATGAAGCCACAGGTGTTCACAACGACGCAGTCGGCCTCCTCCGGCTCGCCCACGAGCTCCAGTCCCGCGTCCGCCAGCAGATACAGCATCTGTTCGCTGTTCACCAAATTTTTCGGGCACCCGAGCGAAACGAGCGCCACCTTGCTTTTTGCCATAAGTTCCTCCGAATATTCATGCAGTCCATAACAGGTCAATCTTTCGGGTGTTCTTCCCAGAATCGATCCACAGCCGTCCGAATGTCGTCCCACGAATAGCCGCGCCGAAAAAGCGCATCCGTCGCCTTTTTCATCTCCGCACGGTCCGGCGCGTCGCTCTTGAGCTTCCTGCAAAGAAACTCATAAACGGCGTCCCCATCCTCTGGCCGTTCCTCCATCGCCTCGTCCCAAAGCTCCTTCTGGACGCCCCGGCGGTAAAGCTCGCTTTTTATTTTCTGCGGCCCGTAGCCCTTTGCGGCGTAGTGCCGAACGACCATGCCCGCGTACTGCGCGTCGTCCAGATAATGCAGTTCCAAAAGCCAGTGAACGGTTTCCTCTGCATTTTCCGAAGCCTCGCCCTTTTCAACGAGCCTGTTGAAAAGCTCCTTGCAGGACATCGGCCTTGCCCCGATTATGCGCAGGGCCCGCTCCTNNCGCCCCTTGTAGAGTCCGAGATCGGCCACCGCGTTCGCGGAGAGCTTCACCTCCGACCCGTCCGAAAAGCCGACGGCAAAGCGTCCCGTCGAAAGCTCCCGCAGCTCGGTGATCTCCGCCATCAGCCGTCAAAGTCGTCCGCAGACACGTCAACGGCGCGCCCCGCGGCCTTTGTCTCGCCCTTGCCCTCGTCTTTTGCCTTTTCCTTTTTGGATGCAACCGGCGCGAGCTTATGGGCGTTCTCGCGGATCTTTGCCTCGATTTCGTCCGATACCTCGGGGTTTTCCTTCAAAAACTGCTTGACCGCGTCGCGTCCCTGCCAGCGCGTGTCACCGTAGGAAAACCACGCTCCTGCCTTGTCAATGATTTCGAGTTTTACACCGAGGTCGCAAATTTCGCCGACCTTGGAAATGCCCTCGCCGTACATGATGTCAAACTCCGCCTCCTTAAAAGGCGGCGCAACCTTGTTTTTAATGACCTTTGCCCGCGTGCGGTTTCCGACCATCTCGCTGCCGTTTTTGAGCGTTTCGATGCGCCGCACGTCGATGCGCACGCTGGAGAAGTATTTAAGCGCGCGTCCGCCCGGCGTCGTCTCGGGGTTTCCATAGACAACGCCGATCTTTTCGCGGAGCTGGTTGATGAAAACAACAATAGTCTGCGTTTTGGAAACCGTGCCCGCGAGCTTCCGAAGCGCCTGCGACATAAGCCGCGCCACAACGCCGACGCTCGAGTCGCCCATTTCGCCTTCAAGCTCGCTTCTCGGCAACAGCGCCGCGACCGAATCGACAACCNNTCAAGCGCCTGCTCGCCGGTATCCGGCTGGGAAATAAGAAGGCTGTCGATGTCAACGCCCAGCGCTTTGGCGTAGGCCGGCTCGAGCGCGTGCTCTACGTCGATGAACGCGACCTCGCCTCCGGCCTTCTGCGCGCTCGCCAAAATATGCAGCGCGAGCGTTGTTTTACCGGAGGATTCCGGCCCGAATATCTCAACGATACGTCCTCTCGGAACGCCGCCGATGCCGAGCGCAATGTCCAGCGACAGCGAGCCGGTCGAAATGGCCTCGCAATTGATAGGGATGTCGTCGCCCAGACGCATAATCGCGCCCTTTCCATAGTTTTTTTCGATCTGCGCGAGCGCCGCCTCTAGCGCCGTCTTTTTGTCCTCCGCCTGACCCACAAGGGTGATCGGCGTCTTTTTCTTTTCTGCCATAAACGTACCTCTCTATTCAGACATTCCCGCACACGACGCGCTCGACGTCGTTTGTATCCTTCACGCTGCCGACATTCGTCAGCCCGTTTTTTTTCATAAGCTCCATAACGGAGCCCGCCTCGTCCTCGCCAACCTCAAAGGCCATCAGCCCGCCCCTTCGCACAACGCTCTTCCACTTCGGCAAAACGGCCCTGTAAAAATCCAGCCCGTCCGCCCCGCCGTCCAGCGCCGAAAGCGGCTCGAAGTCCTTCACGGACTTGTCCAGCCCCGCAATCTCGTCCGACGGAATGTAGGGCGGGTTACAGACCAAAAGCTCAAAGCTTCCCAAAACCGGAGGCGGCGGCAAAAGCGCGTCCGTTTCAACGCAGGTCACGCGCGGATTGAGCCTGTTTTTCAAAACATTCTGTTTCGCGACCGCCAGCGCCTCCGTGCTGATGTCCGCCAAAACGACGCGCGATGCCGGAAGCTCGCTCGCAATGGCGCAGCCGACGCAGCCGCTTCCCGTGCAAAGATCAAGAACCCGCGCGTCCATTTTCCGGCCCCGCAGCGCCTTGACGGCGGTCTCGACCAGCACCTCCGTGTCCGGCCTTGGAATGAGCACGTCCTTCGTCACAACGATGGGCAGTCCATAAAATTCCCACTCGCCCAAAAGATAGGCCACCGGCTCGTCCGCAAGCCGTCTTTCGGTCAGTTCGTTAACAATCTCCTCCGTCTTGTCAGACGCATAGAGCGGCAGCTCCCGCAAAAGCGCATCGACGGTCTTTCCCGCCGAGTGCGCCAAAATGAGCCGCGCTTCGAGCTGATAGGCTTCCACACCCTTTTCGCGCAGACGCTTGCGCACATCGATGTAAAGATCGCTGTAAGTTCTTGGCATCCTATTTCTCTCCTTCGCCTCGAAATTACCACTTGTCGAGTCCCTTTTCCTCCGGGATAACAAGCTTCAGCGCTTCAATGGCGCACTCCATCATCCCGTCGTCCGGCTCCGCCGTTGTCAGCCGCTGCAATGCCTTGCCCGGCGCAGACANNCGTTGGCGCAGCCGAAAGCCAGTTGTCGTGTCCCCCCGCCCAGCGAATAATCTCATAGGAGACGCCCATAACGACCGGCAGCAGCAAAAGGCGCGTGAGAATACGCATCAGCGGATCACTCCAGCGCAGGAATGAGAACACAAAAATCGAAATAATCATTACAATGAAAAGAAAGCTCGTCCCGCACCTCGGGTGAAAGCGCGACTGCGGCCGCACATTTTCAACCGTGAGCGGAAGTCCCTGCTCGTAGCAAAAAATCGTCTTATGCTCCGCCCCGTGATATTGGAACACACGCTTTAACTCCGGCGATTTTGTGCAGAAATACATGTACAAAAGGAAAATGACGATACGGATACCGCCCTCGGTCAAATTCCGCCAGACCCCGGAAGCTCCGGCGTCTGTCACCCAGCCGGCAATCAGCGTCGGCAGCAAAATGAAAAGTCCAACCGACAAAACGACACCCAGCACAACCGCGAGATTAATAAAGAACTTTTCGGCCTTTTCGGACCCCAGCTTTTTTTCAATCCAGGCCTCAAATTTTGTCTGCTCCTCCTGCTCGTCCTCCGGCAGCATGTTCGCCGAGTAGGTCAGCGCCTTGACGCCGTACACCATCGATTCGATAAACGCCACCGCTCCGCGAATGAGCGGCCAGCCGAGCCACTTGTGTATCTGCCGCACAAAATGCGGCTCCTCAACCTTAGGCACCAGCCCATCCGCCGTGCACACAACGATGGCCTGCTTCGTCGGTCCGCGCATCAAAATGCCCTCAATTAACGCCTGACCGCCGATGGATGTGCGAAAATCGTTTTCTTTCTGCTTTTTGCTCATGCAATGGTTTCCTTTCAAAAAAATGCTCTATCGCCGCACGACCGGCAACCGCACAGTCACGCGCACACCGCCGCCCCCGGCGTTTTCTATAATGAGGTCACCCCCGTGCCGGGTAACAATCTCGTCGCACACGGCAAGCCCGATGCCGCTTCCGCGTTCCTTCGAGCTACCCTTGTAGAATTTCTTTTTGACAAACGGCAGCTCGTTCGGCGGGATGCCCGGCCCGTGGTCGCGCACGCGAATGACAACGTAGCCGCTCTCCTCGCCAATGGAAACTTCAATGAGCTTTCCATCCTTGCCGTATTTCGTCGCGTTGTCCAGAATGTTCAAAAACACCTGCCGCAGTCGCTCCGGGTCGCCCTCGATCAGCGGCAGCGACCTTTCGCCAGACTTGTAGTCGATCTCCATTTCCATCTGCCGGAGAAATTCGCCATAGGCAAAAATGGAGTCCTCCAGCTCCGCTTCAATGTCCATCTGCTCAATATTCAGATTAAAGCGCCCGTCCTGAATACGCGTGAACTCTAAAAGCTCTTCAACCATCTTCGTCAGCCGCGCCGCCTCTTTTGAGATAATCTGCACGCCCCTGCGCGAGTCGTCCTTAATCTCCTGATCATACAAAAGCGTCTCGCTCCAGCCTGTGATGGCGGTCAGCGGCGTTCGCAGCTCGTGCGAAACAGAGGAGATGAATTCACTCTGCATCTTCTCCGCCTGACTGATTCTCTGTGACATTTCGTTGATCGCGTCCGTGAGGTCGCCGATCTCGTCGTTGTATTTTTTCTCAGCCTGGATACCGTAGCTTCCCTCCGCGATGCGTCGTGCAACCCCGGTCAGCTCGTGGATCGGCTCCGTGATGGTCCGCAAAAAATAGAGGTTTGATAAAAGCACGAACAGCACGACAAGCGCCCCGACTGCGAGCGAGCCTCCCGTCATGGCCCAGATACGCCGGTCCACACGCTTAAGACTCGTCACATACCGCATAACTCCGACGATGGACCCATCCGCGTATTTCATCGGCGCGGAAACGGACATGATCCGCTCCCCGGTCGATGTGGAAACGCCCGAATAACTTGCGATTTTTCCGTTTTTGAGAGCCATCTCGATGTCCGAGGTTCCGGGCGAGGACCCGGCTGAAATACCATAGCTGGAGACCTCGACTTTGCCCTTCGTGTTCACGAACTGCAACTCAACAGAGTCCTTGTCCTCGAACGACTCCGTGTATCGGTAGGCGCTCTGGTAATACTCCAGATAACTTTTATTGACGTAGGTCGTAAAGAATTCAACGGCGGTCTGCGCCTTATTTTCGAGTCCCGTTCGAACGGCGGCATAGTAGTAGCTCCAAACGGCGATAGACAGCGCGACGACAGCCGCCACAATAATAAGCGCGATGAGCGTAATATCATTGCGCATCCACCGTCCCTTTATTCCTTTGAAGCTGGCCTTTGTCTTCAATCTTCTACCTCCGCCCGCGAACCTGTAATTTCTTTTCTATTCACGCTTGCTTCTTTCTTCGCGTCCCTCGTCCAGTCACATCCGGCGCAAACCATAGACCGGCGGGTTGCGGGGGTCCCGCCCTGCAAACCGGCGTCGCGTTCGCCCCGCACACGTTCAAAAGCCCCACTTATATCCATAACCCCAAACGGTCGTGATATAGCTCGGCATGGTCGGGTCGTCCTCAATTTTAATACGCAGCCGCCGGATATTGACGTCAACGATCTTAAGCTCGCCGAAGTAGTCCTGCCCCCAGACCGCATTCAAAATCTCCTCGCGCGAAAGGGCCTTACCCGGACTTTCGATAAAAAGCTTCATAATGGAATATTCGATCTGCGTGAGCCGGATGCGCTGCCCGTTTTTTTCGAGCGTTCGGTTCCTGGTGTTGAGCCGAAACGGCCCGCTCACAATATCCCCGCTCGCGGCCTCGTCCGCCTCCTCGCCGCCTGTGCGGCGGTACAGCGCGTCTATGCGCGCAGTAAGCTCAGCCGGCGAAAAGGGCTTCGTAACATAATCGTCCGCGCCCGTCATAAGGCCCGTTACCTTGTCCATCTCCTGGCTTTTCGCCGTGAGCATAATAATGCCGATCTTCGAGCCGGAGGCGCGAATGCGCCTGCAGACCTCAAAGCCGTCTATGTCGGGGAGCTTAACGTCCAGCAGCGCAACGCGGATATCAGGGTTCTCGCGCAAGGCCTCAAAGGCCTGCTCGCCCGTCTCTGCCTCAATCGGCTCGTAACCCGAGCGCTTGAGGTTTATGACGACGAAGCTCCGAATGCTGGACTCGTCCTCCAGAACCAAAACCTTCTTCATTGTCTTTCCTTTCGTACCGGCATCAAAGCGCGCCGGTGATCCAGTCCGTCGTAATGAGATGAAAGCGTCCCTTTACATCGTTTTGCACATCCGTGCCCTCGGGGAAGCCACTCGCCGCCTCGATCTCCGCGGCGTAGATGACCGTTCCGCTGTTCAAAAGCGTAAAACGCCCGCCGAGCTTTGCCCGGTCGCTGCGATTTTCGTCCGTCAGCGTGTAGATTGTTAAAATATCCGTCGGCCTTCCGCTGTCATTTTTGACTGCGAGCACGACCGCGTGCTCGCCCGAAACGGCGCTTGTCCGGCGCACGACGAGCTTTCCGCGCCAATCCTCCGGCAACGTCAAATACCACCCGTCCGTATAGCAGTGGCAGGTCGAAGCGCATAACGTGCTCCTTCCGTCCGCTCCATAGGTATACCAGTCGTAAATGCTGCTCTCGGGAGTCTCGCGCGTCTTGCCGCCGTCTGTCTCTGCGAACGGAACGTCCAGCGAGCCGTTCCCGTCGATGTCGGTGCAGTAGGCGCCGCCGTGACGCTTTGTTGTGCTGTCCCCGGTCGCGGGGTCGAGCGTGATATTTTTAAGCTCTCCGTCCGAAAACACGATAATGTCCGTGAGCAGACTGTTGCTGTCGTTTTCAATATAGGGGCCTTCGATGAAAGCCGCCGGCACGCCGCCCGCGATTGCCGCAATGCGGAAACGGTCCGCCGTCTTGAGCGAGGCGGAGAGCTTCGTCGTCTTCTGAAAAACGTCCTTGCGCTTCGTAAGCGAATAGAAATCCACCTTCCCGCCGCTCGAGTCGAGCGTCAGCGCCAAAACGTCGCTTCTCCCGTCGCCGTTCATGTCTCCGACCTGAAAATCAAGGCAGCTCGCCTTAAAGAGCACGGAAGCCGTTCCGTTTGTGAGCGAATAGGCAGTCATGAGCTGCATTTGGGAAGCCGCCTCCCACGAGACGATGATCTCGTTCATCCCGTCCCCGTCAAGATCCGCATACTCTACGCGTCCGATCGCCGAGCCGTCCCCCTTGATGCGGTCGGCAAGCGCATAGGCCCCATTCGTCCGCCGGTAAACGCAGATGAGCGGCTGTAAGTCCTTGTTCCGCAAAAATGCGACCGCCTCGTTCACCCCGTCCCCGTCAAGGTCCGTGAGCTGAACGCTCTGCCGCTGCGACCCGGCAGTCGGCGCAGCGTATTCGCAGCCTGAGGAAATTTCCGCGTCAATCAGCGTTTGAAGCTGTAAATATTCCTTCGAGGGCTGTGGCAGGCTGTAAAGCTCCTCCGTCTTCGTCAGCGAACACCCGGAGAGCGCGAGCAGCGCCGTTAGGAAAACGGTCATCATGCCTTTTTTCAGTCTCATGCCGTTCTCCCGCCCTTCTCACAGATAAATTATAGATATCAATACGAATTTAGTATAGCACACAAAAAATGAAAATGGTAGTGTTATCGTCCAATAATATGTGATACAATATAGGCAAAACGTAAGTGACCGCGTCTATATTCCGTCTCACGCAGAAAGGGGTATTCTCCTATGCTAAAGCTCTATTATGCTGACATCCGCGGCCTTTCGGACGCCGACGCGCTCTATCCCTCGCACAGCGAGTCGCAAGGCTCCGCGCTCGGCGTGTCGCTTTTGGCCTACGCCTATCGGGACTGCGCCAGCCTGAACCCCCGTCACTTTTTCCGCACGCTTCTCGGAAACCCGTACATCCGGGACGACCCGCGCCTCCATTATTCCGTGAGCCACAGCAAGACGCACGTCCTCGTCGCCGTTTCGGACAAGCCCGTCGGCGTTGACACGGAGACGCACCGCCGGGTTCCGCCCTCCACGGTTGGAAAGCTCACGACCCCCGCGGAGCAAGCGAGCTTCCCCTTTTTCGACACATGGGTTCTTCGCGAGTCCTACTACAAGCTCACCGGCAAGGGCAACCTCCGCACACTCCGCTTTTACCGTCGGGGAACCAAAATCGTCCCGCCGGACGAGGAGGTCGTCTGTCACCTTTACCACGACATTGAAGGCAGCTCCACCGCCGTCTGCGCCTACGAAAATGAGTTTCCTGCAAAGCTCATCCGTGTTCCCACCCAAAAGCTCCTGAAAAAAGAAGCCCGCNNGAGGCGCTTCTCCTTTTCTTGCGAAAAGGAGAAGCGCCTCTTTATTACTTTTGCAAATTTAAAATCTGCTTTTTTTGCGCGTCTTTTTCATTCTTTGTTCTCGAAGAAAGCCTGCTGCTTGACGAGCTTGTCGCGCTTTTCTTTGGCCTCTTCCTCAGCTTTGGCCAAGAGCTCTTCGGCTCTCTCGGGGAAACCGAGCTTCAGCGAGGAGTAACGAACCTCATTCATGATATAGTCCTGATAGCTTGCGGTCGCCGGCTTGCAGTCAACAGAAAGCGGATTTTCCTTGCGCGGGTCAAAGCGGAAGATGTCCCAATAGCCCGCCTCCACAGCCTGCTTCTCGGTGAGGATGGACTTGCCCATACCGTTTCTCGATCCGTGGTTGATGCACGGGGAGTAGGCAATGATAAGCGACGGTCCGTCGTAGCTCTCCGCTTCAAGGAAAGCGTTCACGGTCTGCTGATAGTTCGCGCCCATGGAAACCTGCGCAACGTAGATATAGCCGTAGGACATGGCGATCTGCGCGAGATCCTTCTTCTTGACGCCTTTGCCAGCGGCGGCAAATTGCGCTACGGAGCCGGTCGGGGTCGCCTTGGACGCCTGCCCGCCTGTGTTGGAGTAAAGCTCTGTATCGAAGACAAGAATGTTGATGTTCTCATTCGCGGCGAGCACATGGTCGAGTCCGCCGTAGCCGATGTCGTAGGCCCAGCCGTCGCCGCCGAAGCACCAGAAGCTCGGCTTTGTGAGAACCTCCCACTGCTCGCGAACGGTCTTGCNNACGGTCTTGGCGTCCGCCTTGTCGGACTTTTTGCAAAGCTCCAGAAGTGTGTTTCCGGCAGCCATGCTCTCCTTCGCATCGTCCTTCACTGCGAGCCACTTTTCGGCGGTGTCCTTGAAGGAAGCGTCCTGCGCAAGATTTTCGACCGCCGTCACCAGCACCTTGCGGCGCTGCTTAACGCCGTGGAGCATGCCGAAGCCGTACTCCGCGTTGTCCTCGAACAGCGAGTTCTGCCAGGCCGGGCCGCGGCCCGCACGGTTTTTGGTATACGGGAAGCTCGGCTCCGAACCGCCCCAGATGGAGGTGCAGCCGGTGGCGTTCGCGATATACATGCGGTCGCCGAAAAGCTGCGTGGCGAGCTTTGCATACGGCGCTTCGCCGCAGCCCGCGCATGCGCCGGAGAACTCAAGCAGCGGCGTCTTGAACTGGCTGCCCTTGACGGTGGATTCGCTGAATGGCAGCTCCTTCTCGGAGACCTTCGTATAGCCATAATCGTAGTATTTCTGCGCGTCGAGACGTTCCTCCAGCGGAACCATTTTCAACGCCTTTTCCTTTGCCGGGCAGACGTTCACGCAGCTTCCGCAGCCGGTGCAGTCCATCACGCTCGGGAGAATGGCAAATTTATAGCTCTCGCAGCCCTTACCCTTCATCTGAACAGCCTGGATGCCCTCGGGCGCAGCCTTTACCTCCTCGTCGGTCATAACGAACGGACGGATAACGGCGTGCGGGCAGACGAACGCGCACTGGTTGCACTGCAAGCAGTTTTCGGGAATCCATTCCGGAACTTCTACCGCGATGCAGCGCTTTTCAAACGCGGACGTGCCGTTCGGAACGGTGCCGTTTGCAACATCCATAAACGCGGAAACGGGAAGCCGGTCTCCCTGCATCTTGTTGACGGGAACGAGGATCTTTTCGGCAAAGTCCTGCGCGGAGGCGGGTCCGCCGTAAACAGCGGGCTGGGGCGCGTCCGCACCGGGCGTCTTCCAGCTTGCGGGCACTTCGATCTCCTTGACCTTTTCGATGCCGGCCTCAACCGCTTGAATGTTCATGTTGACGATCTTTTCGCCTTTGCGGCCGTAGGTCGCCTTGATGGCTTCTTTCATATAGGTGACGGCGTCATCCAGCGGCAAAATTTTTGCAAGCTTGAAGAAAGCAGCCTGCAAAACCGCGTTTGTGCGGTTTCCAAGCCCGATTTCGCGTGCAATGGCAATGGCGTCGATCACATAGACGTGAACGTCGTTTTCAGCGATGAACTTCTTCGCCGCTGCAGGCAGATGCTCACCGAGCGCTTCAGCCGTGTCATAGGGGCAGTTGATCAAAAACGCGCCGCCGGGCTTCACGTCCTGCGCCATATCAAATTTGTCGAGGTAGGACGGGTTGTGGCACGCGACGAAGTTTGCCTTCGAGACGAAATAGGTTGCCTTAATGGGGCTTTTACCAAAGCGCAGATGGGAAATCGTGACGCCGCCGGACTTCTTGGAGTCGTACTGGAAGTACGCCTGCGCCTTGAGGTCGGTGTGGTCGCCGATGATCTTGATGGAGTTTTTGTTCGCGCCGACCGTGCCGTCCGAGCCAAGGCCCCAAAACTTGCAGGAAATGGTGTCCTGCGGGGTCACGTCAACCTCTTCGGTGATCGGGATGGAGCGGTTCGTAACGTCATCAATGATGCCGATCGTAAAGCTGTTTTTCGGCTGGGCCGCCTGAATGTTTCTGTAAGCGGAGATGATCGCGCCCGGGGTCACGTCCTTGGAGGACAGACCGTAGCGTCCGCCGTAGACCGGAATGTCCGCGAGCTTCGTTCCGCGCAGCGCCGCAATCACGTCTACATACAAAGGCTCGCCGACAGCACCCGGCTCCTTCGTGCGGTCAAGGACGCCGATGGTCTTGACCGTGTCCGGGATGGCCGCGATAAGGTGCTTTGTGGAAAACGGACGATAGAGGTGAACCTTCACAAGGCCGACCTTGTCCCCCTTGCCGTTCATATAGTCGACAACTTCCTCAGCCGCCTCGCAAACGCTGCCCATCGCGATGATGACGTGCGTTGCATCCGGCGCGCCGTAATAGTTGAAGAGCTTGTAATCGGTGCCGATGCGGCGGTTGACCTCATTCATGTAGCCCTCGACGATTTCGGGGATGGCGTCATACTTTTGGTTTGCCGCCTCGCGAATCTGGAAGAAGATATCGCCGTTCTGAGCCGTGCCGCGAAGCGCGGGGTCCGCCGGGCTGTTCGCCCTTGCGCGGAAGGACGCAACCGCGTCGTAATCGACCATTTCGGCCAGCTCCTTGTAGTCCCACACCTCGACCTTCTGCATCTCATGGGAGGTACGGAAGCCGTCGAAAAAGTGGATAAAGGGCATGCTGGCCTTGATGGCGGAGAGATGGGCCACAGCACCGAGGTCCATAGCTTCCTGCGGGCTGTTGGAGCAGAGCATCGAAAAGCCCGTCTGGCGGCAGGCATAAATGTCGGACTGGTCGCCAAAAATAGAAAGCGCGTGGGTCGCCAGCGCGCGCGCGGAAACGTGGATAACGGCGGGGAGCTGCTCGCCGGCGATCTTGTACATGTTCGGGATCATCAGCAGCAGGCCCTGCGACGCCGTGTAGGTCGTCGTCAAAGCGCCGGCCGTAAGGCTCCCGTGAACAGCGCCGGCGGCGCCGCCCTCAGACTGCATCTCGACAACGTTGACGGTCTCGCCAAAAATATTTTTCTGGCCGGCTGCCGCCCATTTGTCGGCATATTCCGCCATGGTGGACGAAGGCGTGATCGGATAGATCGCGGCAACCTCGGAAAACGCATAGGAAACATGTGCGGCGGCGTTGTTGCCGTCCATGGTTTTCAGCTTTCTTGCCATTGTGTCATCTCCTAAAAAATGATGGGAATTTTTTCGTTACAGGGGTATTGTTCTCCACCGGGGCAGAAACATTCGCCGCAGACGGACGAAATGAAAGTGCCCGGAAGTCCTCTTGCAAGCATTTTACCATGTCGTTTTCGGATTGTAAACTATAGGATATCACAGTCTGTTACGATTTTTGGCCCGCCGTTTTTGCTTTAACCAATAAAAGAAACATACGAAATGTATGGAACGACTCAAAAGGGAGAAAAAATATCCTTGTGCTTTTTTCCCTTTCGGGGTATAATGATAGCCTGTTTACATTATAGCGGTTTATATTTGGATACGAATGCCCGCGCTCCGTGCGCGGGCCTGCGATACTACCTTCATCACAGGAAAGGAGCCTGCGTCATGGTTAAAATAGAAAACAATCTGGGAATGATCAGCATCACCAGCGAAGTCTTCACGAACATCGCGGGCGAGGCGGCTACAAACTGCTTCGGCGTCAAGGGCATGGCCGCGCGTTCCAAGACGGACGGGCTTGTTCATCTGCTCCGCCGGGAATCGATGTCCAAAGGCGTCGCCGTCAGCTTCAATGAGGACGGCAGTGTTGCGCTTGCGCTCCACATCGTCGTCGATCACGGCGTCAACCTCAGAGTCCTCGCCGAGAGCATCATGGGCGAGGTCGCTTACAAGGTCTCGAAGGCAACCGGCGTGCGCGTCAAGGGCGTGGACGTCTATGTTGACTCCATGCAGGTGAGCTGAGGGTCACGGTCCCCTGCCGGCACCGGTAACCCCGCCCCTTCCCCGCCGGATGCCGATCCGCGAGCGGGCCAAGCCCGTTCAAATCATCCCGGAGGTGTTATATTTTGAGAGAATCGATAGACGGCGCCGCATTTAAAGACATGCTGCTGTGCGCGGCCGCCGCTCTGGAAGCCAATAAAAAACAGATCAACGAGCTAAACGTCTTCCCCGTGCCGGACGGCGATACCGGCACCAACATGAGCATGACGATGGGCGCCGCCGCAACCGAGTTACGCAAAAAGCCCGTCACTGGCACAGGCGAAATTGCAAAGGTAACGGCAAACGCCCTTCTGCGCGGCGCGCGCGGTAATTCCGGCGTCATCCTCTCCCTTTTATTCCGCGGTCTTTCCAAGGTCCTCAAGGGTAAGGACACGTTCGACGCGCACGATTTCGCGCAGGCGATGAACGAGGGCGTCGAAGCCGCCTACAACGCGGTTATGAAGCCTGCCGAAGGCACTATCCTCACCGTCTCGCGTCTTTCCGCCTCCGCTGCCGCCGATTTTGCAGAAACGGGAAACGACGTCGAGCTGATGCTTTCCTGCGCCCTCGAAGCGGCGAAGGAAGCGCTTGCGGACACGGTGCACATCAACCCCGTCCTGAAAAAAGCCGGCGTTGTAGACGCGGGCGGCAAGGGCTATGTGACGATTTTGGAGGCCATGCTCGCCTCCCTGCGCGGCGAGGTAACGCCGGACTCCTATCCATCCGGCGAAGCGGAATCCGAGGAAGACCTTGAGGAGCCTGAATCTGGTGCGAATTTTGCCGAATTCGACACCGGCGCGTACGATTTCGACACCGTTTTCATCGTCCGCCGTTCGGACGAGCGCAGTCTTGAGCCGCTCCGCGCCTATCTTTCGAGCATCGGCGACTGCCTCGTCATCAGCGAGGGCGACGAGGAATTCAAAATCCACGTACATACGAATATCCCCGGCGACGCACTCACCGAGGCTCAGAAGTATGGTACGCTGGACATTGCAAAGATCGAAAACATGCGTCTTCAGCACGACGAGCTGGTGAACGCCGGGCAGGACGAAGACCCCGCGCCCGCCGAACCGGAAAAGGAATTTAGCTCCGTCGTCGTCTGCGCGGGCGAGGGCATGGAGGCGCTGTTTATTGAGCTTGGCGCAGACAAGGTCGTCACCGGCGGTCAGACCATGAACCCCTCGACAGAGGACATCCTCAAGGCCGTGAACGCAACTCCCGCAAAAACAGTCTTCGTCTTTCCGAATAATAAAAACATCATCATGGCCGCCGAGCAGACCATTCCGCTCACGGAAAAGCACGTCGTCATTATCCCGACCGTCACAGTCCCGCAGGGCGTCTCCGCAATGCTCGGCATGGAGATCTATGAGCAGGGCGAGGCGGAGCTGATCGCCTCGGCAAAGAGCGCCATCGCAAACGTCCACACCGCCCTTGTGACCTACGCGGCGCGCGACTCGGATTTCGATGGATACGAAATCAAGGCCGGCGAGTATCTGGGCCTTCTGGACGGTGCGCTTCTCGGCAGCAATGCGGACATCGCCGCCCTCATAAAAACGCTTTCAGACAAGCTCTCGGATATCGCTCCCGAATTTCTGACGGTCTACTACGGTGCAGATGTCTCTCAGGACGATGCCCAATCGGTAGCCGACCGGCTCTCCGAGGGCCACCCCGACGCTGAAATGTCTGTTATAAACGGCGGCCAGCCCGTCTATTACTACATGATCTCAGCTGAATAATTTCTCTCAAAAAGATGAAAAATCGCCGGTACACATCTGTACCGGCGATTTTATTCTCTTTTTCATTCACCCTTCGGCCCATCTGGCTTTGGTTGCTGGGGCGCTCCGCCCTGCTCGCCATCGTTTTTGCCTTTTGGCCGTCTGCGACGGTTGCGGTTGTTGGGCTTTGGCTTTGGCTCTCCCTGCTGCGCCGCCCCTTCGGCGGGGTCTGGGCGCGGCTTTTGGGGCTGTGCGGGGCGCTGCTGGTTCGGCTGGTTCTGCTTTTGGCCCGTTCTGGGCTGCCGGCCGCCCTGACCCTGATTTTGCGGCTTTTGTCCCTGATTTTGGCGCAGCTTCTGTCCGCCGCCCTGCCCCTGCGGACGCTGGCGGTTTTTCTGGCGCGGCTCCTGCTCGCGCACAGGTTTTTCCGGCTGCTCCGGCTCCGGCAAATGCTCCGTACTCATCTCTTCTGCAAATAGGTTCGGGGCGCTCCAGTCGTCCTCCTCGACCGGCGGCTCCTCCTCGTGCACGGGCGCCTTCGGCAGTTCCACATGCGGGATAGGTTCGCCCGGCTTCGGTCTGCCGCCCGGTACCGCCGCAATCTCCATTGCGTCGTAAACACGGAATTCGTCCTCGCCGTCCTCGTCGATACGGACCTTGACCTTCTGCCGCAGCACATTCGTCGCGATGACATTGCCGTACCCGTCCGGCGTCTGCACAAAGGCCCCGTTTTTGGGGATGGTCTTCAAGAGGTCCTCATAGGCCTCCTCTTCATAGCGCAGGCAGCACATGAGTCGCCCGCAGCTTCCAGAAATCTTCGTCGGGTTGAGCGACATATTCTGCGTTTTAGCCATTTTGGTGGAAACCGGCTGAAAATCGTCCAAGAACTGATTGCAGCAGTAGGGCCGCCCGCAAATGCCGAGTCCGCCAAGCATTTTTGTCTCGTCGCGTACGCCGATCTGCCGCAGCTCGATGCGCATGCGGAAAACGCCCGCAAGATCCTTGACAAGATCGCGGAAATCGACCCTGCCATCTGCCGTAAAGAAAAATAAAATCTTGTTTCCCTCGAATCCGCACTCGACGTTCACTAGCTTCATGTCAAGCCCATGATCTTTGATTTTTTGCTTGCAGATATCAAAGGCTTCCTTTTCGCGCCGCTTGTTCTGCGCATCGATCCGCAGATCGTCTTCCGTTGCGAGCCGGATAACGGGGCGCAGCGGTGCAACGACGCTCTCGTCCAAAACATAGTGCGGCCCGGCAGCCGCTTCGCCAATGTCGAGTCCCTTCGCGGTCTCGACAATTACGGTGTCGCCCGTATTCACAGCGACCCCGTTCGGGTCAAAGTAATAGGCCTTGCCATGCCGATTAAATTTCACGCTGATAACTTCTATCAAAATCGTATTCCTCATTTCAGGGCGCAGAGCATACCCAAAGCATGCTTTGGCCCGACATTGAGCCGCAGATACTCCCCCGCCCTGTCGCAGAGCGCGAGAAGCCGTACGGCCTCGCTCCCGGAAAGCCCCGGGATCTTTTTTCTGCCGCATAAAACGTCCGAGAGCGCCGCCCGCAGGCTCTCCAAAAAAGTCCCAAGCCGTTCCGAGTCAAAGCCTTCGCACTTTCCCATAAAAAGGCAAATCCCCGCCCGGTCGCCCACAGCGGCAAGCTTTAAATATTCCTCCGCCGCTTCATCCTGTAAAACAGCCCGTTCCCCCCCGGCACGCACGACGACGCAGCGCGAGCGGATGGTTGCGAGCAGCGCCTCGGCGCTCTCCGCGCACAGAATGAAAACGTCAAACGCGGGCGGCTCCTCAAGGATTTTCAGCGCCGCATTCTGCGCCGCCGTATTTAAAAGCTGCGCGTCCTTGACGATATAGACTTTTCTGTCCGCCTCCTGCGGCCGCGCCCAGGCATCCGTCACCATCTGGCGGATCTGTTCAATCGAGATATCGCGTTTCACCTTTCCCTTGTCGTCCGTTTTGCGTTCAATCGTCACAAGGTCCGGGTGCGTCCCCGCTAGCGCCCGCCGGCACCCCGGGCAGATGCCGCAGAGCGCCCGCCCTTTTTCGCACAGGAATGACCGCGCGAGCAAAAGCGCCGTCTCGTTTCGCAGAATCTCGTCCTCAGAGGCGACGATATAGGCGTGCGACGCGGGTATTGTTTTCAAATCGACGCCCAAAACCGTTTCCTCCGTTCCATTTCAAAAACACTCCATTTATCTATTTATTTATTTTACCCATCTTGCACGTTTTCGTCAAGCAAAGAATGCCGCCGCCGATTTTCCTTGACGCGGATAACCCCTTTCGGTTACTATCATAACAGAAGCGCCGGATAGAGCTTCCTGTCCGGGGTATGCTAAATGAAAAGCCGGGAGGGCGCAGCCATGAGAAATATCGTAGACTACGCAAAAACGGAGTTCCGCAGCTTTGCCGACAAACCCTTCGGGCCGGTTGACAGTCTCATTCTCTCGCAGCTTTCTTACATCCATTTCGAGGACGTCGTCCCGGGCTTCGGGACGAACACCGCGCCCGTGCGCCTTGCAGACTGCAACCGCGCCGAGTGCTTTGAAACGATGTTCCATTATGTCCGCGACGCGGCAAGCACCCTGCGTCTTCTGCAAGCTGCCGCGGCGAACCCGCGCTTTCGGGACATCCGCGCGTGCCTGTACGTCAGCGACTTCGACCCCGAAAATGACAAGCAGTTTTCAGCGCTTACCTTCCTTCTGCCGGACGGTACGGCCTATATCGCCTTTCGCGGCACGGACGACACAATCGTCGGCTGGAAGGAGGATTTCATGATGGCCTTTCTCTACCCCGTCCCCTCGCAGGCGCAGGCGGCGGCCTATCTTACCGAGGCGCTCCCGCACCTCAGCGGACAGATTCTGCTCGGCGGTCACTCGAAGGGCGGAAATCTCGCTGTCTATTCCGCGTTCACAGCGGACGCGACCGTAAAACCGCGCATTAAAGCCGTCTATGACCACGACGGCCCCGGTTTCCGCGAAGGTGTTTTGGACTGTGACGGCTACGGGCAAATCGAGCCGCTCATTCAAAAAACGGTTCCCCAGTCCTCCGTCATCGGTATGCTTTTGGAGGGCCACCGAAAATACACGGTGG
>DEMY01000040.1:12778-13124 GCA_002359425.1 Clostridiales bacterium UBA2658 | reverse complement strand
CGCGAAGCGGGCTCCTTCGCCGCGATGAACCGCCAGTGGAAAAAGAACTACACCGCTATCTTTTCCGCGGTCGTTGATGCGGACCCGGATATGAAAAAGTTCATCCGTCAGCTTATCCGCGACTTTGCAACCGTTATGGTCAAAAACCTCAAGCCCGAAAAAAGCTTTACCTGAACAGGAAAATAAAAGCGACAGGCAGCCGTTTCTCGGTTGCCTGCCGTTTTTTTGCGGTCATTTTTTATTGAAATACCCCGAGATGAAATCCACGATTTTGCCGATGGTCGGCAGGGCCGCCGCCTGATCGTTCGTAATGATGATGTTGTAGCGCTCCTCAAGCGTCATGGTC
>DEMY01000040.1:3410-12754 GCA_002359425.1 Clostridiales bacterium UBA2658 | reverse complement strand
TCTGCTTTGAGAGGACCCTACGCACGGTCTCAAAAACTTGTTCCCTTGTTTCCATTGCACTCGGCGGGTGGCCGCCTGTCACCTCTGTTCTGTCTGATTTCCGTCGCCCTGCGGTCTCGTCTTCTCGCAGGAGATGACAACCCGGCGGTTCGGTTCCACGCCGGTAGAGCAGGTCGTAACGCCCTCGTAATTCTGGAGCGCAGTGTGGATCACGTGGCGTTCATAGGAGTTCATCGGCTCAAGCGCCATGCTACGGCGGTATTTGAGCGCCTTAGCCGCCATTTTTTCCGCGAGCTTCACGAGGGAATCCTCGCGCTTGCTGCGGTAGTTTTCCGCGTCTATGCTGATGTGCGTGCGGTTTTCAACGCCGCGGTTGACAGCATAGTTCGTGAGGTGCTGAATCGCGTCCAGCGTTTCGCCTCTGCGGCCAATCACAGCGCCCATGCCGTCTCCCGCGAGTTCGACATAGATGGAGCCGTCCTCTTTTTCGCGCACGTCAATGTCCGCATTTGTGCCCATGCGGGTAAGAAGCCCGTCCAAAAATTCCTGTGCTTTTTCGGCGGGCGTTTTCTCCTTCGGGGGATCGGGCACCTCGTAACTCACGCGCACCACGGCGGGAGAAGCGCCGATGCGCAGAAAGCCGTTCTTTGCGCGTTCAATGATTTCAATAGAGACTTCGTCTCTCTGCAAATTGAGCTGGCGGAGTGCGGAAGAAATGGCCTCCTCCTCCGTTTTGCCCGTCACTTCGATAGACTGCTGCATTTCTAATCTCCTATATCTGTCCCGAAAAGCGGAACTCAGCTTTTTTCGCCCTCGTCCGCCGCTTCAGGAGTCGTGTTTTCTGCGGCATCTTCCGCTTCAAGCCGGGTCTTTTCGCTGAATTCCGCATCGACTTGCTCGTCCAGCTCGGAGCGCGCGGCGGCGAGTCGCGTTTCCTCTTCGGCGTCCTCAGGATTCGTAAAGCGGTCTACAACATAGGCTCTGCCGCGGGCATAGGGGCGGGAGCCGACCTGCGAGTCGGGCTTTGCGTTTGAAATGCCCATTTCCTTGCGGCGGCGTTCCTTTTCCTGCGCTCTTTCTGCGGCAAGCCGCGTTTCGTCCTGTGTTTTCTGCGCGGTTTGAAGCTTTTTCTTGCTGGTATTTTTGTTGCGCTCGGTGGCGTTTTGGGCGCGGAGCCGTTCGGTCTCCTCGCGCTTTCGCTCAATCTCCATTTCGCGGGCCTGCAATCTCTCGCGCCGGTCCGCGTCCTCTACGTCAAGGATGGCATTGTATTTCTTGTTGAGGATAATCTCCTGAATCATCGCGAGCAGGCTGTTCGCGATCCAGTAAACGCCAAGTCCGGCGGGCATGACGAAGCCGAACCAGATGGACATAATCGGCATCATGAACATCATGGACTTCATTGAGGCCTGCTGCTGGGGATCGACGCTGTTCTGCGGGTTTGTCGCCATTGAGACCTTCATGGAGAAGTAGGACAGGATGCCCGAAACAATCGGAATGAGGAAAAGCCCAAGTGCGGGCAGCCAGACATCTGTCTGGCTCCAATCCGCCGTCCAGAGGAAGTTCCACTGCGGCCGGTGGCCAAGGTTCATGCCGAGAAAGCTACGCGTGATGTCAACAAGGCGCGGCATGCTCTGGAAGAGGTCCGCAAGCCTGTTTGCGTTTTCGTGAACGCAGTTTGCGAGTGTAATCTCGACATAGGCGTCCTGCTTGGCCGGAACGGTGTAAAGGCCGAGATTTACAAGCTTGTCCGTAATGGTCTGAACCTGATCGCCCGTCAGCCGCATCATGTTTGAAAGCGGCAGGCGGATGACGCGGGACAGCATAAACAGAACGACGATCGGCACCAGATTCCACAGGCAGCCGGACATCGGGTTGATGTGCTCCTCACGGTAGAGCTTTGCAACCTCCTCCTGATACTGCTTGGGATTGCCTTGATGCTTTTTCTCCAGTTCCTTCATATAAGGAGTCAGGCGGGTCATGCGCATCATGCTGAATTTGCTCTTTGCCTGAAACGGCAGAAAGATAAATTTTAAAATGATGGCAAAGAGTATGATCGCGACGCCGTAGTTGACAGTGATGTTGTAGAGCCAGAGCAACAGCATCGCGAAGGGGTAGTTNNATTTTCCCGGTCAGGGGACCGGGTCGTAAAAGTCGTGCTCGCCCGTGTGGAACGGTTGGCATTTTGCCAGCCGCTTCACGGCAAGCCACGTACCTTTCGCAGCGCCGTATTTCTGCAGCGCCTCCAGCGCGTACTGCGAGCAGGTAGGAACATACCTGCAGCAGGGTTTTTTAAGGGGAGAGATATGCTTTTGGTAAAAACGCACAAGAAAAATGAGAAAACTTTTCAAGTCTTTTCACCGCTTTTCACCGTTTCGGAAAGCATTCCCAGCCGGGTACAGGCGGACAAAAACGCTTTTTCCAGCTCCGCATAGCCGACATAGCGACTTTTCACGCGCGCAACGACGACGACATCCATTCCGCGCCGAAGCTCGCTCTCGTGCAGCCGGTAAATTTCCCGAAGTCTTCTGCGGACCTGATTGCGGCAGACGGCGTTTCCAACCTTTTTGCTGACCGTAAAGCCAATCTGGTTGGTGTCCCGGTTCGTTTTGCGGTAATAGACGACCAAAACAGGGGTCGCCACACTTTTCCCCTTGTCGTACAGGCGGCGGAACTCGTGATTTTTCTTCATTGCCGTCGAAAATTCCAAGCTTCCATCCCCTCCTGTGCTTATGTCGAAAAGCGCCTAAAGGGCGGATGAAACTCCGCCCTAAAAACCGGTATTACAGGTGCCGCTCAAGAAGACCCATCTCACGAAAAAGCGCTGTCCATGCCGGATCAGTAGCTGAGTCTGGTTCTGCCCTTTGCTCTGCGGCGTGCAAGAACCTTGCGGCCGTTTTTCGTGGACATTCTTTTGCGGAAACCGTGCTCCTTCTGGGCATGCAGCTTTTTGGGCTGATAGGTACGAACTGTAGACATTTTCGTTTTCCTTCCTTTCGTAAAATGGTTACTCAACAGCGGGAAGCCGCCGGGCGGCCGTACCGCAGTAGTTGATAAGTTTGATGTTCCGGCGAACAAAATGCCGGAAACTATGATATTATACAGTATCGCGCAAGTACCTGTCAACAGAAAAAACACGTTTTCCGCCGCACAGGCCGCCGAGACAGTCCCTTTTTGTCATTGCAGCTCGCGCAGCATCCCGCCGAGCTTCTCGTTTCGCAGCAGATACTGCATCGCAGGCAGGCCAAGCCCGAACAAAACGACCGCCTCGCCGCCCGCTACGCCGCCCGCACAGGCGGCATACATCAGCCAAAAGGCCCGCGCGCTTTCCTGATAAACCTGACTTGCGCCCGCAAAAAAGCTGTTCAGCGAAGAAATACTGCCCTGATAAAGCGTGAAAATGGCGATCTCCGCGCCGACGATGACCCCGTTGAACAACACCGGCGTTAAACAGGCGAGCACGCACGGCCAAGATCCCGTCCGCCGGCTTTCGCGGTAGCGCTTTCCGNNTCAAGCAGCGTCGCAAGCGAGCCAAACAAAACGTCCACAACGCTATAAGGGCCGAGCAGGTTTGCCAGAATGCAGCCGACGGTCAGTCCGAAAGCCGAGTACGGGAAGAAAAACGGCAGGATACACAGGACCTCCGAAATTCGGAATTTTACCTGCCCGTAGGATAAGGGGTCTATCATTGTCAGAACCGTGTAGAGCGCCCCGACGACCGCCGCCGCCGTGAGCTTTTTTATTTTGTTATTTTTCATTTCTCCATATTCCCTTTCTCCCTCATCTTTTCGCTCTCTACAAGGCTGAAAAGACACCCGCAGTATTCCTGCCGATACAGCCCCCACCGCTTCGACAACTCAATAGAGCGCTGATAGCCGCCGTGCTTTTTGAAGTCCGACGGCAAAAATCGAACGCCGTATTCCTCCGCGAGCGCCGCGCCGATGCCGTTGAGCCTGTCCGCATCCTTATAGGGACTAACGGAAAGCGTCGTGCAGAACCAGTCGAAGCCCTCCGCCTTCGCCCATTTTGCCGTTTCGCACAGGCGCAGCTCAAAGCATTTCGTGCACCGCGCGCCCCCCTCCGGTTCTTTTTCCAGCCCTTTGGAAACCTTTTCAAAGGCTTCGCCGTCATAAGGGCAGTCCAAAAGCTTCACGTCCGGATAATGCGTCAAAACAGCTTTCAGCCACTGCCCGCGCCTTTCATACTCCTCGCGCGGCTGCGTGTTCGGATTGTAGTACAAAACAGTCACGTCAAAATACGCCGTGAGGTATTCAAGCACATAGCTGCTGCACGGCCCGCAACACACCTGCAAAAGAAGCCGGGGCTTTCTCCCGCCGAGCGCGGAGATGGCCTCGTCCGTTTTCTGCTGGTAGTTTTCTTTCACAGAGTAGCCCTCCTTTCGACAGGGTGTTACCAAATTGTAGCTGTTTTTATGTTGACTTGCGGACTGTTATTATAATACTATAACAAGGTATTCGCAAGCCGCTTGGCGGCTTTTCCGTCAAAGAAATCCTCGCGCGCCCCTCATCACAGGCGTGCGGGGATTGAAAATACATAAGAACACAGATCATTCAGTGCCAAGGAGGACCAAATGAAAACCAGAAAACTGCTCGCGCTTGTCTTAACGCTCTGTCTCCTTCTTCCGAACGCGGCCATGGCCGTCTCGTGGGAGGACTACACGGACGTCTCCGGCCACTGGGCCGAAGCCGACCTTCAAAAGGCCTTTTCGGACGGCCTGCTCACCGGCACGGATGCGCACTCTCTTGCGCCGGACAAGCCCGTCACAGCGGCGCAGCTTTTAACAGTCCTCTGCCGCCTCCTTGGTGCGACGAAAAAGGGTGACATCTCAAGCCTCCCTGTCCCCGCGGACGCATGGTACGCCGATTCCGTCTCAAAAGCTGCCGCCCTCGGCCTTCTGCCGGACGGAGTTACAAATTTTGACGCGCCCCTCACCCGTCAGGACGCGCTGGGAACGCTTGCAAGCGCTTTCTGCATCACGCCGGGCGCGGCAGACCGCTCCGCCCTCTCCGCATATTCGGACGCAAACAAGCTCAAGGATGCCAACAAAAATGCCGTCGCCGCCCTCGTCTCCCGCGGCTTTGTGAAGGGCTACGCCGGCACGCTCAACGTAAACGGCTCCATCACCCGCGCGGAATTCGTAACAGTGATCTACCGCATCGCCAGTACCTTTACGGACGCCGCCTCTCTCCAGCCGGGAACAGATGCGGCAGTTCTAAAGGGCAGCGGCGAGCTTTTAAACGTCACGGCGGATCGTCTCTTCTTTGACTGCACGACCGCCGAGGTCTCCCTTAAAAACGCTAAGATTGGCGAACTTTCTCTTCGCTCCGAAGCCTTCAAGTCCTTCACTATGGACGCCACCAGCTCCGTCGGCATACTGAGCGTCGCCGTCGGCGGCAGTGCATTTTCGCTTCCGGCGGGCGCTTCCGTCAAAACCCTGCGCCTCGTCTCCTGTGCGGACATGCCCCTCGGCGCGGAGGTCGGAAATATTGAACTCACCGGCTACAATATGCATGTCACCGTTTCCGGGAAGCACGGCACCGTCGCAGTCTCCGGCAGCGGCAACACCGTTGAGCTTGCGCAGAGCGCCGAGCTTGGCGCGCTGTACGTTTCCGGCACGAACAACGCCGTCAAGGGCCAGCCCTCGGCGGAGGGCCGCTCCGTCGCTTGCGGCGAGATACATATCTCCGGCACCGGCAACACCGTCAATTCCATTCTCTCCTCCTCCGCCGCCGCAAAGCTTGACATCTCCGGCACGGACTGCCGCCTTGACCTCACGCTCCCCGGCAGCGCCTCACTCGCCGTAGACGGAGCCAAAAACAGCGTCATCCTCTATGGCACAGCCTCCGCCCTCACACTGGGCGGTACGCAGAACACCGCCGAGCTGCGCAGTGACGCCCCCGCACCCGACTGCCTTGTCTCCGGCACGAACTGCACACTGACGCTCGCAAGCCCCGGCGCAGGTAGCATCAAGGCCACCGGCACTGGCAGCACAGTCGTCAAGACCAAGGCCGGCGCCGTCCCCTCTGTCGTACTCTCCGGCGAGGGTGATCTCTTTGAGGAACAGACTGAAAGTAGCGTCAAAACTATTTCGATGTCCGGCGCAAAGAGCCGTCTAAAGCTCGCCGGCACGGCAGAGACCGTAACTGTTGACGGCAACGAATGTACGCTCGAGGGTAAGGGCAAAACGGCGAGTCTCATTCTAAACGGCCTTGATTCCAAGGTGACGCTCGCCGCCGATAAGACGGACGACAGCGGCGCCGTCAAGGCTGCGGCGGCAAAAAAAGCCGCTGAAGAGGCCGCTAAAAAGGCCGCCGAGGAAGCAGCAAAGAAAGCTGCCGAGGAAGCCGCCAAAAAAGCCGCCGAGGACCTTGCCCGCCAGAAGGATGCCGACCGCGTTCTCGCGCTCGTAACCACCGGCTACAAGGGAAATTACACGCGCGCATGGGCTGAAAATCACGACTACACCCCTTGGGAGAAGAAAACCTGGGTCGATGCCAAAGGCTACGGCAGTTCGACCGGATGGCTCATCTGGATCAACACCGCAACCCAGCATGTGAACATTTTCCAAGGCGGTAAGGGCGACTGGTATCTCTGCTACACCTGTGTCGTCGGCACCGGCGCTTCCGGCACGTCCACGCCCGTCGGCGTTTATAAAACGACCTACAAGAGCGCCGCCGGCTGGACAACCTCCACCTATACCGTCCGCCCGGTTGTTGGCTTCAATGAGGGCACGGGTTACGCTTTCCACTCCCGCCTCTATTATCCCGGCGGTAAAACAATGAAGGACGCCTCCATCGGTTACCCCATCAGCCACGGCTGCGTCCGCATGTATGACGAGGATGTAAATTACATCTACAACAATGTTCCCACCGGCACTACGGTCGTGGTATACTAAGCTGCATACAGGCCGCACCTGACCATTCCCGTTCGTTTGACTTGCAGGACTCCGCCCTCGGTCTGACCTATAAAAGCGCGCGTCTGCGGCACACAGTTTCCCAAGGAGGAACCCATATGGAAAAGCGCACAAGCAAGGACGATTACTATCTCGGCATTGCAGACTCCGTTCTGGCCCGCTCCACCTGTCTCCGCNNGCGCGATCATTGTAAGGGCCGACGAAATTCTCTCCACCGGTTACAATGGTGCGCCTCGCGGCCGCGACAACTGCTGCGACCTCGGCTACTGCACGCGCGAGCACCTGAACATCCCCGCCGGCGAGCGCTACGAGCTTTGCCGCAGCGTCCACGCGGAGCAAAACGCCATCATCTCCTGCTCCCGCCGCGATATGCTCGGTGCGACACTGTATCTCGTTGGCCGCGACGCAAAGACGAACGCGCTCATCGACGCGTCGTCGTGCTCGCTCTGCCGCCGCTTCATCCTGAACGCCGGCATTGACCGCGTAGTCTCCCGCACCAAAGAGGGCGGCGTTTCTGTCGTCAGCGTCTCTGACTGGATCGCGAACGACGACTCCCTACCCGACCGGCAAAAGGTCTGAGGGCCAACCGGCTTTCGTGCCCACGGGGCGCGGGATATTCAATCCCCATTCCTCTTTTTCCGTCGCATCGGAAAAAGAGGAATGGGGATTGATTGTGAAAGAGAAAAAGGGCGCTGTCCAAGACCGTAGATCAAGGACAGCACCCTTTTTTCATTTCTACGAGCGACAGGCTGTATCAGCCCTAAAAGTGGAACCGTCTCAGCATCACCGGAGCGCTGCCACTCCTGCCGCTAAAGTTGGGATGGCAAAGCCGTGACGAACCTCTCTGTAGCAGCAGCGATCGGCTCCGCTTCGGCCTTTAGATTACCTTACTCAAAACGGCGCACCAACTCCCCGTATAGGAGGGGAGGGGGCGGCTTGTGCAAAGCCCCCTCCCTCGTTTCCTTTCTTTTTCACGCCGGCACGGTTTTTCTTTCCTAAACGGGAAAGAAAAATGGGGCCGAAGCCCAGTGCCCGCCTTCGGCGGGCAAGACCGCCACCTAACAGCAGCGATTTATCCAACCTTCAGGTCGTTCATCGAAATCGCCTCAATGAGCAGCGTCGCTCCGCCGACAAGGAGGTAGATTGCAATGATGTAGTTGAGAAAAACGGCGGACAACATCGGCAGAAGCATAAAGACCGCCGCGGCAATCAAGTTTAAAACGCCGCTCGCAATGACCCATCCGTAGTCGCTGACGGCGAAGTAACGGAGCTTTGAAGCGAGCGCAATCTTTTCAATGCCGAAGAGCAAAAGCATGAGTCCAAAAAGAAACGCAAAAGTCCCCACCGTCACCTCTGCGGGCGAGGACAGCAGCAGAACTGCGAAAAGAATGTTCAAAACGCCCGCCGCCATCGTGCCGCCGTTGCGCAAAAAGATGGGCAGGCAGCAGTAGTCAATGATCTCAAAAACACCGAAGGCCGCAATCATAAGCGCCGCCAAAATACTCAGGACCTTCACAGACTGGATGGGATAGACAATACACAAAACGCCGAAGACAAGCATCGCAATGCTCACGATAAAGCTTGCAATGCGCACCGACCGAAGCCGCTGGTTCCATTGCTCCGCAAACGCACGGGCAAGGTCTGTGCCGTAGTTAAAAGGTTTCATTTTTCGTTCCTCCGTTTCTGAATGGATTTGGTTATACCTAAAAGGCAGTATATGCCTTATTATTCCGCTTAGCAAGGCTCAGAACAGGTCTTCCGTCCCAAAACAGGCCGTTTTCGACCCAATAGCCATTGTTTTTATTGACAAAGGCCCCGGCTATCCTTAGAATAGGAAAGGCGTCCGTTGGGACGCACTTATTTTTATTTAAAGGAAGACTTTCTTTGAACGAAGCCGCCATACACAAAAAAGGACGGGACGCCGCGCTGGACGCCGTGAAGCTCTGCGCATGCTTTGCCGTCATCGTCATACACGTCTCCGGCTGGGGCGTCGCGTCGCTGGACGTCTACACGGACGGCTGGCTCGCAAGCACCTTTTGGGACAGTCTCGCACGTTTTGCTGTACCTGTTTTCCTGATGTGCACCGGCGCACTCATGCTCTCCCCGAAAAAGCAGCTGTCCGTTGAAACGATCTGGAAGAAGTACTTTTGGAAAACGCTCCGCATCCTTTTGTTCTGGGGCTGGATGTATATTCTTTTCAACATAGTGGGAAAGGCCGTCGGAGGCACAAAGCCGGAGCCGCACTGGCTCTGGCACTCTATCCGCGACGCGCTACTGTTTCGTAACCAGATGCACCTCTACTATCTCCAGATGCTGCTTTTGGTCTATGTCTGTCTGCCGGTTCTGCGCGTGTTCACAAAAAATGCCACTGAAAAGGAGCAAACCTACGCGCTCGGCGTCTGGCTTGCGC
>DEMY01000040.1:0-3329 GCA_002359425.1 Clostridiales bacterium UBA2658 | reverse complement strand
GGAGGGCGCTTATCTCGCACTATTTGTCTTAGGCTTTGCCCTCACCTTTGGCGGGACCGTCTTCACCTCTCTGCACATCGGACACTACACCGAGAATTTTATGGACGGCATGACCCCCGGCCCGGCCGCAATGGCCGCTGGCATCTTCGGTCTCGCCCGCGTCCGGCTGACGGGGAAAACAAGTTCAAAGCGTCTGGCAAAGCTCGTGAATGCGGGCTTTTGCATCTATCTCATCCACTTTTTCTTCATCCGCATTTTCGGCCACTATGGCTTTGACGTGACGCTCTTTGCCCCCATCGCAGAAATCCCACTCGAAACGGTCGTCGTTTTCGCCCTGAGCTACTGCGGCTGGCGGGTCCTCTCGAAGACACCGTTCATAAATAAATACTTGATCTGATAACGAAACGAGGNNAGTTGGAAGCCTCGTTTCGTTATGATTCTGTTTCCCTCAGCCGCTCAACAATGGTCTGGCGGGCAAGGAGGCGGAAGACGAGCAGCGGCAGCAGCGCACCAAGCGCGGCAAAAATCGGAACGACGATTAAAACCGGCGTAATGGTGAAGCGATAGCTGAAAAACCACGCAAAGCCGCTCACAGCCTTTTGCAGCAGTGGCCCGGCAGCAAGGCTCAGCAGAAGCGAAACAACGGCGGCGAGCGCGGCGTAGCTTTCGCCCTCCCATACGAGCATTTTGCGGAGCTGTCCGCCCGTCATGCCAACGGCCTGTAAAATCGCAAACTCGCGGCGGCGGGACAAAATAGAGGTCAGAATGGCATTCAAAAAGTTCAGAATGCCAACAAGTCCAATAACTGCGCTGAGCGCGCCGCCGATGAGCAGGAACATATCGCGGAAATCCGTAAACTCGCTCATATAGCTCTGCTTCGACTCATAATCAAGGCTCGGGTCGATCTGTTTTGTGTAGGTTGTAAGAAAGCTTTCCATGGCGGCGTTGTCTTTTGCGTCTGTGTCAAAGAGGTAAATCATCGGGTCCTGAACGCCCGTCTCCTTCTGAAACGCTTTGGCGTTCAAAACAAAGCCGTCCGATCCAGAGTAGCGGTAGCTCATGTTGTTGCGCATCGTGATAACGGCGGCGACCGTGTAGGTGACGTCGTGGAATTCGAGTGTCTTTACATAGTAGCCGTTTTCGGCCTTCGCGGGGTCAACCGGCTCGCCGGTCAAACTGTCAACATACTCGAATTTGGCGACGTAGTGGATTGTTACCTTGTCGCCGACTCTGGCCCAGTTCGTGTTCTCGATGGGCTTTCCATAGTCGTCTGTATCTAAAACAGCGGCGATGGCGTTCTGAGCGGGGTCGCGCAGGGCGTCGAGACTGCCGTCGAGCACCGCGAGCTTATCAAGCGGGTAATCCTCCATGCCATAGAGCCGGATGGAGTCGGCAAGCTCGTCCTCGCTGTTTTTGTCGGTGTTTTTAACTAATGTGTCGAGCGTCTCGTTGTCATTCCACCGGCCCAGGTGCTCGCGGTAGCGCTGCTCGGAGACGAACTCCGACACCTTGCCGTTGATACCGTAGATCCGGCCCCCGGCAGTAACGGTGTCCTGCGCCCGAGCGGCCTCGATTGCCTCCTCCGGCAGGCCCTCCGGCCCGCCGAGACTCGCGGTACTGAAATAATCCGCGCTTCCGAGTATGAAGTCCGAAACAACAAATTTGTCCAGATATTTATCCATGTCGAAGCCGTTTGCAAAGGTGTAGGTGACCTCCAGCAGCACGACCGCGAGGGAGAGGGACAGCACAACGAGCATCGTCCTCTTTTTGCCGCGGCTGAGATTCGCAAGCGCCATGCTTTTCGGTGTGACCTTCCGCGCGCGGCGGGCATTTTGCGAGGGCCTCGCCGCGCTCCCCTCCGTCCAGCGGACCGCCTCCACCGGGGAAACGCGGCCCGCGACCCGGCCCGGCTTTGCGCAGGATATGAGCACAGTGACAAGCGCAAATGCCGCCGCGCCCGCAAAAATGAGAGGACTTGTCGAAGCCTTTGTCCCCTGCGAGGTGTTGAGCGTCGAGAGGACCGCCGGGGACAACGCACGGCCCACGAGCCAGCCGAGTGCAAGCCCCGCCGGAATGCCGAAAACGCAGAGCGTCAGCGCCTGCCGCCGGATGATTTGGCGGAGCTGCTTTCCGGTCGTCCCGATGGTTTTCAAAAGCCCGTAAAAGCGAATGTCGCCCGAAACGGAAATCTGAAAAATGTTATAGATGATGAGATAGCCCGTCAAAACGATGAGCGCGAGCAAAACGGCGATTCCGGCGGCCGTGCCCGCATCCATGTTTTTAGAGAGCTGCGCACCCGCGTAGGCCCAGTTGACGCCGGTGGAGACGTAGTTTTCCCCCTGTGGATCATCGCTCTGACAGCCGTGGCTTTTCAAAATCTGATCGAGGTCAGCCTGAATGTGCGCGCTTGACTTGAGGTAAACGTTCAGGTCCCAGGCGCCGGTATCGTCGCCGGGGCCTGCGGCGGTATAACCGGCGAGGACTTTTTCAGCATAGGAGCGCGGGACAACGGCCATGGATGCCTGATTTGCCTCGTCAAAGTCCCACCAGCCCGAGAGCGTAAAGGTGTCTGTTATTTTCGGCCCGGAGGACAGGAGGCCGAGCGTGTATGACAGCGTTATCTTTGCGCCGGGCTTTGGTTCAACGCCCAAAAGCTCCAGCATACGCGTGTCGCAGGCGATTTCGTCCGTGTTCTCCCGCGGCAGGGCGCCGTGCGTAGGAGCACAAAAATAGCCCTTGGCACAGACCGGCTCCATGTAGCTTATTTCCGTGTGCATCTTGTTGAACGGCGCCTCTTCCGGCATTCCGACGAGGAGCCGCGCGCCGGACGAGACGATTAGCGGGTCGTCTCTGAGCGTTTCGACCTGCTCCCGCGAAATGTTTTTAAAGGTGCCGTACATATCGCCGCCGACCTGCCGGAAGGTCTGCTGCTGAAGGGAATCTAAAAGCGTTCCCGAAACTGTAAAAAGCGCCGTAAACAAAAGCGTAGTCAGCGCGATGGCGCAAATCGCGACGATGTTTCTGGTGCGGTTTCCCCGCAGACTTTTGCGCGAAAGCTTTGTGACGGCTCTACCGTTTTTGACCTTAATCATGCCCGCTCCCCGCCCGTTATTTTTCCGTCCTCAATGCGGACGATACGGTCGGCCATCTGCGCAAGCTCCTCATTGTGCGTAATCATGACGACCGTCTGGGCATATTTTTGACTCGTTACCTTCAACAGTCCCATAACGTCTAAGCTTGTGCGGCTATCGAGGTTTCCGGTTGGCTCGTCCGCAAGCAAAATGGTGGGCTTTGAAACAAGCGCCCGCGCGATCGCCACGCGCTGCTGC
>DEMY01000070.1:1041-2630 GCA_002359425.1 Clostridiales bacterium UBA2658 | reverse complement strand
GTCTTCCAAATCGGGGTGTTCCTCCGTGGATAAGCTCGTGTCAGTTTCCTCCGGCGCGGGAATATCTCCGCTCTCCGTGGGCGTGGGCGGCGCTTCTTCCTTCGGCGATGGTGTGACGGGTGTTGTTTGCTCCGTCCCCGGCGCCGGAGGTTCTTTTCCGTCTGCTGACCGTAGATTGGGCGGTATGGTGAGAACGCCTATCACAAGCATCAGCAGATTGGCCGCGATAAGCACGGCAATCAAGCCTTTCTTCATTAATCAATCCTCCTTGATTCGTTTCGTTACCAATCACAGATTTCTGCCTGTACCCCTGTTTCGTGCCATATCTTTTGCGTGATCTCCATGACGCTTTGCCTGTCGGTCAAACCGTGCAGCAGCTCAACGCGCAGCNNGACACGCCCTCGCAGCCCCATTGATAGACCTTGTTTCCCAAGAGCAGGCCGAAGGTGGACACAATGGTTTCCTCCGCCTGTTTTTGGTTTAGCTGGTTCTCCGAAGTGACAATGGACGAGGGGACGGTCAGAATCCTGCTGTCGTAGATAAGCATCGCCGCACCCAGCAACCGGCTTTGCCGGTACAGAAGGATCAGCGCCACGGCGGTCAAACCGCCGCAGGCAATTGCCGCCTCCGTCTTTTCCGTTACGAGAAGCAGCACGGTCAAAATTATAACGGCCACGGAAAGCGCGGCATATAGATTCCGTCTGTTTTTTATGGCTTTCACCGCTGGCTTCACCTCCTCGCAATGCCACAATAGGAGAAATCGGCGCAAATGTCGCCCTGCAAAAGTACAGTTTCACGAAAAAAGCTACCTGTACTTTTGTACAGGTAGCCATAAAACGCAGTATTTTCAGGGATTTTCGCTATGTCTTGGTCTGATTCTTGAGCAGGGTGCTGATAAGCTCCGCCCGGCTGCCCACATCGTACTTGGAGAAGATATTGCTCACGTGGAACTTGACCGTGCTTTCACCGATAGACATGGCTGTGGCAATCTCTTTGTTGGATTTACCGGCAAGGATGAGAGTAAGCACTTCGTTTTCTCTTTCAGTCAAGGGGTCTATCAATTTTACTTGGCGAATAACCGCCGATTGTTGTTTCTCACTCATGTCGGCATAAGCGGAAAGGTACGCATGGTTTTTGAGCAGCATGGTAAGCTGCCTGTTGAGCGGCGGCAGGATTACGAGGGTCGCGCATANNCTGGGAAGCCGGATGGAGGTGATAACGACTCCCAGCACATCGCCACAGAGTACGCCCAGCACATTTGCGGAAAGACCGACGCCGAACATTCTGGCGGGGTTTTGTGAGTAATCCAGCGTTTCGCCTATGATGCTCCACCAGAACAGGTCAAAGATACCGCAGGCCCCAAGCATCAGCGTATCTACCACAAAATAATCTCCGGCGCCTCGGCCCAGCAACATAAAGGTGATAAACGCCGCCATAATCATGCCCATGCCGATGTAGAGGAACAGGGAACGCTGTACTCTGCGCTTTGGCGAGAGGTTCCGCATAAAGATAAGGGCGACGATGTACGGCACGGCCCAATACCAGCTTACAAGGCCGGTCAAATGCTCAAACGCTGGGTTGATGACCTG
>DEMY01000070.1:0-985 GCA_002359425.1 Clostridiales bacterium UBA2658 | reverse complement strand
TCCCCGTCAGTCCCGGCAGGGAGCATGGCGGCAAGCGCCCCGCCGAGGATAAGGCAGAGCATGGAGAGAAGCAGCCCGATGATGTGCGATAAATTGACGGCGATTACGTTGATGGCGATCATGATGATGTTGGAAAAAATCAGCACATCAGCGCAGGATTTTATCCTCTCATCTTTCAGCGTGCATCTTTTGAGGAAAAAGCCCCATGCCGCCACCGCGCAGCCACCGGCATAGCCTGCCGCCACCAGCCCCACAAGCCAAAGCGCGGAGGGCACGAATAAGAACGGTACTGTCGCAATTAGGCAAATTGTCATTCCGATTATCATAGCGGATTTTGCCCTGCTCGGCGTTTTGATAAAGAGGCCGCAGGAGAACAGCCCCGCAAAGTGAGCGACAATAGCTGCGAGTATATATGTATTCGACTGTGCGCCAAAGGCGTCTATCGTGCTGTATAGCACCTGTCCTTCAAATACGAAAGAGAGAAGATAGGCAAAGAGGAATGAAAAAGCGGCCACGGACAGCACCCTATAATTCTTGATGCTTTTCACTTCAGCACCCCCTGTTCATCGGAGGCTCCGCCGCTCCTGACCCATTCGTCAATTTCGGCAGTTTTGAAGCGCCACAGCTTGCCAACCTTTGACGAAGGCATATTTCGCTGGTCAATCCAGCGCATGATTGTGTGTCGTTTTACGCCAAGGTAATCGCATACCTCCTGCAAAGAAATCCATCTATCTTGAATGTTGTTTTCTGACATATAATCCCTCCGCGTTGGCCGATTCGGCTGACAATATGTATAGAATTATTATAGCAGTATTCATAGGCAATGGCAATTCGTTTTTGTTGTTTTATGTATTATTACGTTGATTGATTTAGACGTTGCTTGCGAAAGCCGAAAAGAGCGAAACACAAATTGGCAAGCAGGGCAAGGTGGTACACACCTTGCTTTTTTGCGTCAAAATCCCTGTTGAATATTCCGGCGTTTTAG
>DEMY01000044.1 GCA_002359425.1 Clostridiales bacterium UBA2658 | reverse complement strand
CGCGTCGCCATTGCGCGCGCCGTCTGTGGAAATCCGGCGCTGATTATTCACGACGAGGTCACCAGTGCGCTGGACGTTTCAATTCAGGCGCAGATCGTCCGCCTTTTGTATGAGCTCAAGGAGCAAAAGGAAATGTCCTATTTGTTCATCTCACACGACATTGCGGTCGTAGCCGGACTCTGCGACAGAATTCTTGTCATGCGGGACGGCAGAATTATTGAAGAAGGGAAGCCGGAGGAGATATTGCAGAGTCCAAAGGAGGCGTATACGCGGCAGCTCGTTCTGTCCGTGCTGACATTATGATGATCGTTCTTTTGAAAAAAACTGCAAAGGTGCTTATACTGCTGATCCTTGTTAGCTTTGCCTCTTTTCTGATCATCTGTCTTGCCCCGAGCGACGCGGCGCAGGTCATGCTGGAGGCGGACGGGAATTTGGTGACGGAGGAGACACTCGCGGCAAAACGGGCGGAGTTGGGGCTTGACAGGCCGCTCCTGATCCGCTATGCTGGCTGGCTCGGGAAAGCGGTACGCGGCGATCTGGGCGAATCCTTCAAAAGCAACAAGAGCGTTGCCAGCGAGCTTGCGCAGGCGCTCCCCAACACAATGCTGCTGACAGTTTTGTCCACCGTTCTAGCCTTTCTCATCGCGGTCCCCGCCGGAATTTCGGGCGCGCAGTATAAAAGCGGCGTTTTGGACAGAATTCTCGGCGTCGCCACCTACATCCTCATTTCCTTTCCGAGCTTTTTTGTCTCTCTGGTCGTCCTCTATGTGTTCGCGCTGAAGCTGCGGTGGTTCAATGTCATCGGCGGGTCCGATCCGAAGGACGCAGTGCTGCCGATATTCGTACTCGCAATCACCTCGGCCGCATGGATGACGCGGCAGGTGCGGACGCTGATATTAAAGGAGTACGCCAAGGATTATGTGCTTGCTTGCAGGGCCAGAGGCGCAAGCGAGCGGCGTATTTTGTGGAAGCATGTGCTGAAAAACTGTATGCTGCCGATCAGCACCCTCGTAGGAATTCTTTTTGCCGCAAACCTCGGCGGCACACTGATTGTTGAAAACGTTTTCAACTGGGCCGGACTCGGACAGCTCATTATAAAATCGGTGACCTATCGGGATTATCTGATGATACACGGCTATGTGATCTTTATGTCTCCGGCGCTGCTTGCTGTCAATGCGGTCATTGATCTGCTGTACACGGTCTTTGACCCGAGATTGCGGGAAGGAGCGGCGAAAAAAGGTGCGTAACAACACAAAGAAATCCCTTTTGTTTGCGGGCATTTTCGTTGCCGCGGTTCTGCTCGTGTCCGTCGTTGGGCAGTTCATAACGCCGAACAATCCACAGGAAACGAAGCTTGCGCATTCGCTGCTTGCGCCGAACGCCGCATACTGGCTCGGCACCGACAAGCTTGGCCGCTGCGTTCGTTCCAGAATTCTTGCCGGCGCGCCGAACACAGTGTTTTCAGCGCTTTTCGTGAGCGTTGCGTCCTTTGCAATCGGCGCGTTTCTTGGAACGACGGCGGCGTTCCACGGTGGAACCTACGAAAAGCTCGTCATGTCGGTAACCTCCCTGTTTCAGGCGTTTCCCAAGTTTGTTCTCATCGTTGCGCTCGCCGGCGTCCTGGGAGCGGGGCTTAAAAACAGTATTGTCGCCCTCGTTTTGGTCTGTTGGGTTCCCTATACGCGCGTTTCAAGGAGTCTTGTGCTGGAGATCAAAAACAACGACTATGTAAAAGCGGCGCAGATCTGCGGTGCGCCGCCCGTGACCGTTCTGTGCAGATACATCCTTCCGAATATCGTGGGGCCTCTGCTCGTGATGTGTATGCTGGATGTAGGCAGCGTGATCCTGAGTCTGGCGTCCCTGCCCTATCTGGGCCTTGGCTCCGCAAAGCCGGCAATCGAATGGGGAAGCATGATGAGCGAAGCCAAGCAGTCCATGCTACAGGCACCGTGGGGCGTCATTTTTCCCGGCATTGCCATTTTTATCATTGTCTCCGCGTTCAATCTCTTTGCAGAGAAGCTCAGCGAGTCGTTTTACGGTGTCTGTGAAAAAAACTGAGCGCAGACAGACTGCGTACGAGCGTTTCAAGCGGACAGAGAAAGGGAATCCATGATGAAGCAAAGGCACTACGACGTCAGCTTGACGGAGGGCACCGTCTGGAAAGCGCTGCTGCTCTTTTTTGTACCGATCTTTCTGGGCGCGTTCGTTCAGCAGCTTTACAGTCTGGCAGATGCCGTAATCCTCGGCAGGTTTGCCGGGAAAGCCGCCTTCGGAGCCGTGGACGCGATTGGCAACCTGATAAAGCTGCCGCTAAACTTTTTTCTGGGGCTTTCCGCCGGGGCGTCCGTCGTCATCTCGCAGTATTACGGGGCCGGAAACAGCCAAAAGCTGTCCGCCGCCGTCCGCATGACCGCCGTCGTCACGCTTTTCTGCGCGCTCGCCGTAACCGTTCTGGGGATTGCGCTCGCGCCCTTCATGCTGCAGTCCATGAACACGCCGGAAGACATGTATCCGAACGCGCTTTCCTATCTGCGCATCAGCTACGCCGGAGTGCTTTTTTCGCTCACCTACAATATGGGTGCGGGAATCCTGCGTGCCGTTGGCGACTCGAAACGGCCGTTTTATTATCTTATGGTGTGCTGCGCGCTCAACATTGTGCTGGATCTCATTTTTGTTGCGCTGCTGCATTGGGAGGCCGCAGGCGCGGCGCTTGGCACGATTTCGTCGCAGGCGGTGAGCGCCGTTCTTGTTTGCCGGACAATCGCGAAAGACCGCACGGCCTTTGGGCGCGCGTCCAAAAGAAAAAAGTCGGACAGGCCCGTCCTTTCAGAGATTGTTCGGTTGGGCCTGCCGCTCGGCGTGCAGTCGGCGCTCTACCCCGTTGCCAATCTCATTATCCAGTCTGCCATCAACAGCCATGGGACGGATGCGGTTGCGGCGTGGGGCGTGTGCGGAAAGCTGGATCTCATAATCTGGATGCTGATGGATGCGCTCGGCGTGACGGTCTCCACCTTTGTCGCGCAAAACTACGGCGCAGGAAAGCCGGAGCGCGTCAAACAGGGCGTTCGCGCTTGTTTTCTTTTGGCGCTCGCGGCGACGGTTCCGCTGTGCGTCATGCTGTTTTTCTTTTCGGAACCACTCGGCCATCTGTTTATCAGGGACGACGGTGTTGTGGCGCTTAGCACACACCTTATGCGCTGGTTCATGGCCCCGTTCTATGTCACCTATCTGGGCGGGGAAATCTATTCTGGTGCGATACGCGGAACCGGCGAATCCTTCCGCCCAATGCTGCTGACGCTCCTTTGCACCTGCGCGCTGCGCGTCGTCTGGATTTTCTGCGTCGTGCGGCTGTGCCCAAACTCGCTGGACGCGGTGATTGCAAGTTTCCCTGTCTCGTGGATCGTGAATTCGCTGGCGTTTGCAATCTACTATTCCCACAGGGAACAGCTGCGGAACGGTGCTCCGGCAGACTGACAGAGCTGGCGAGATAGTTCCGGCTCAAAAGATTACGCGCCCCGAAACATTTCGTTTCGGGGCGCGTTTTCCGCGTTGCAGGTACCGGACAATGTCCGCTTGTCATTTGATAGCAAGTACCATGAAAGTTGGAATGTCAGCGTAGAGCGCGGAATAGTAGTCGTCAAAGAGTTTTCCGGCGACTCTTGGTTCAATGGTAATGCGCGAAGCGCCAAGGTCGCAAAGCGTTTCAAAGTCCCAGAGCGGCCGCCTGCGCTTTGAAAGCGGAAGCGCGCGCCGAATTTTGCCGTACCGCTCTGCCAGCGCAGGGGAGCAGTCCGTTTCTGCGGGCGCTGAACTAGCAAGCTCCCGGCATTTCTGCCGAAAGGCGGCGTCCTCTGCCGGGTCGTGCAGGTGCGTGTCCCAGTTCGCGTCAAAGTTGAGCAAAACGCCGCCGGGCTTCAAAACGCGCAGCCATTCGGCGTAGGCCTGCTCCGGCTCCTCAAGCGTCCATGTCAGATTTCTGCTGACGACCGCGTCGAAAGGGCCAAGGCCTTCGAGCTTGTGCGCGTCCTTCCTGACAAAGCGGACGTTTTCCGTGCAGCCGTATTTTTCGGCGTTTGCCCGCGCGGCGCGCAGCACNNGAGCAGCACGGAGAAAAAGCCGGGACCGCAGCCGACGTCCAGGACGGACCCGCGCGCTCTTTCGGGTAGGCTTCTTTCAAGAACGGATAACCAAAGCCGCTTTTTATCCGACGCAAACTCATCGTCAATCACACCGCTGAAACAGGCGACGTCGTTCGACCAGAAGGCTTCAATATCATTTAAATAACGCATTCGCAGTCAGGACCTCCACTTTTGATCTTTTGGCCGTATGAAACCGTTCCGCCTTTTACCCGGCGCCATTCTGGTGCGGACGAGACAGCACGAAGCATGCGTTTTTTCGCTTATTCGATAGATTGCGGCCGGCACGAGCAGCATAATTGGGAGTTTCAGCGGCATCTATGCCGGCATAAAAATGTGCGCTGCCATAAAAAGTTTTAATATGCTCTTGACAAGCGCCATGCAAAATAGTATATTCACTCTATATTTTAAATGAATAAAGACTATGATGAGGACAGGGAAAAGCAAAGCAGCTTTCAGAGAGCCGCCGTATGGTGCAAGGTGGTAGCCGCTGCTGTTTCTGTATCACCTCGGAGTCGGATGCCGAAATCAAGTAAGCACGCCCGGGTCTTCCCGTTACAGAAGCGGACGCTTTTTGGCGTCTATGAGCGGCCCGTTTTTCGGGCAATTAAGAGTGGTACCGCNNGTTTTTTATTTTTTTAGAAGGATTTGATGCATATGCTGACACTTGATACGGTCTATCATGCGGCATTTACAATGAAAAATGTCGTTCGCAAAACAGACCTCATCTATGCGCCCAACATCCCCTCCGATGGCGAACTATATTTAAAAACCGAAAACCTACAGGTTACAGGCTCTTTTAAGGTTCGCGGCGCTTACTACAAGATAAGCCGGCTCTCCAAGGAGGAGAAGAAGCGCGGGGTAATCGCTTGTAGCGCGGGCAATCACGCGCAGGGTGTG
>DEMY01000061.1:34339-55731 GCA_002359425.1 Clostridiales bacterium UBA2658 | reverse complement strand
AACCGCGAACAGGTGCGCGTTTCAAAAAAGGCCGTCAAAGGCGGACTCGGCTTTCAAAGCGTCGGCAGTCTGCTCATTAAAAAATATCACGAAAACCGGCATGTCCGGCGCGTGGCGGTCTTTTTTGTCACGCTCCCGGACGCGCCCTATGCCGCGCTTGACGGCATCGCCGACAAGACGAACGCCGTCGCATCGACGCTCAACCACGCGCTTTTGGACGTCAGCATGAACTGCCGAGCCTGCGAGTGGAAACCTGTGTGCGACGCCGTTGACGGCATGAAGGAGCTGCATGAAANNACAAAAGAAGGAGGAAGCAAATTGAAGAAACGCATTCCCGACGTCCCGATCCAGAAGCTGTCGGACAGCTTCGGCGACTGGTTTCAGGGCGGCTGCAAAAACGAGATTGGAAACGCCGCGAAAATGACGCAGGAGCTTTGGCCCTACACATCCATGTTTTCGCCCATTCAGGTCGGCAAAATGCAGATTAAAAACCGCGTCGTCATGGCCCCGATGGGGAACCTTATGATGTGCGAGGAAAACGGCCGTCCCAACACGAAGATGATAGAATACTTCACTGCCCGCGCCAAGGGTGGCACGGGTCTCATCACCTCCGGCCTTACCCCCATCAGTCACGGCATCGATCCGACCGTTTCAGAGCTTAACAACGAGGTCATGATGCCCCGCATCAGCGGCAGCCGCACGGTTATGTCCGGCTGGCGCACCATCGCTGAAAACTGCCACTGCTACGGCAGCCGCTTTTTCATCCAGCTCACGCCGGGCCTTGGCCGTGTCGGTCCTCCGACCTGCCTTGTGCAGCGCAAAAAGTTCCCGGTGTCCGCATCCTTCAACCCGAACTTCTACATCCCGGAGCTGCCCTGTATGCGCCTTTCCGACCATGCGCTTGGAAGGATCGTCAAAAACGCGGGACAGGCGGCAGCGGACGCGAAGGCCTGCAAGATAGACGGTGTCTACCTCCACGGCCACGAGGGCTATCTGCTGGAACAGATGACGAATCCCGCCTTCAACCACAGAAAGCTCTCCAAATACGCCGACTGGCAGCGCTTCGGCATTGATATGGTGAAGGAGATCCGCGACCGCGTCGGCCCGAACTACCCCATCATGTACCGCATCGACCTCTCCCTTGCACTCGACGAGACGTACGGCGAGCGCATGAATGAGGTCAAATCCCTCAAAAAGTTCCACGGTGGCCGCACCATCGCGCAGACGCTGGAGTACATGGAGAACCTCGTAAAAGCGGGCGTTGACCTCTTTGATGTGGACATCGGCTGCTACGACAACTGGTGGCTCCCGCACCCGCCTGCGGGAATGCCCGCAGGCTGCTTCCTTGAGGTGTCCAAAATTGCCAAGGAGCATTTCGCGCAGAAGAAAGTGCTCTCGAACCTCGGTGTGCCGGTTCCCATCGTCGCGGTCGGAAAGCTCGGCTACCCGGACGTTTCGGAGCGCGCCATCCGCGAGGGCCTTTGCGATATGGTCATGCTGGGCCGCCCGCTTTTGGCGGACCCAGACTGGTGCAATAAGGCATACGCCGGAAAGGTCGCGGATATCTGCCCCTGCATCGGCTGCCAGGAGGGCTGCGTCAACGAGTTTGTCGAGGGCGGACATATCAAATGCGCTGTCAACGCGCGCACCGGCTTTGAGGATGTGTTCCCCGAGATTCCCGAAAAGACGGACACGCCGAAGCGCATTGCCGTCGTCGGCGCTGGCCCGGCGGGCGTTGTCTTTGCTGTGAACGCCGCGAAGCGCGGCCACACGGTCGAGCTTTTTGAGGCGAGCTCCCGCATCGGCGGCAAGGTCGTTCCGGGCAGCGTTCCCGCTGTCAAATTCGACTTTGCGAACTACCTCGAATGGCTCGAAAAGCAGGTAAAGGATGCGGAAGCGCTCCCGAATTTCACTCTCAAGCTCAATACCGAGGTCACACCCGAATGGCTTAGGGAGCAGAAGTACGACGCCGTTGTCGTCGCTGTTGGCACGAAGAATTTCTGTCCGCCGTTCCCGGGACTGGATCAGGTCAAGTCCGTGCAGGCGACCGACCTTCTCGTCAATCCGAAGTTCATGGGCGACGCGAAAAACGTCGTCGTCGTGGGCGGCGGCGTCGTCGGCTGCGAAACGGCCTACTGGCTCCGCTATGAGTACGACAAAAACGTGCAGGTGGTCGAGATGCTGCCGAATTTCATGCAGGGCGCATGCACCGCAAACCGCGGCCACCTCCTGCACTACATGGAGACGGCGGGCGTGAAGCTCTGGAACTGCGCCAAGGTCGATTCCTTCGGTCCCGGCAAGGTGAACATCACGAAAAACATCTCCAAGGGCGCGCCGGACCCGTACAACACCTGGCAGCCGCTCCTACCGGAGAACATCCCGAACCCGCTCGCGAAAAAGATTGGCCCGGAGACGCAGAGCGTCAGCCTGCCTGCCGACCTTGTTGTCCTTGCCATGGGCGGACGGCCCGACAACGGTCTTTACGCCAAGGCCCTTGCGGACACCATCGCCCCCGAGGTCCACAACATAGGCGACAGCTTCGCCGCCGGCCGCGTCCTCGAAGCGGGCCGCGCCGCGTATCATCTCGCCTGCTCCATCTAAAGTAAAAAATAAAAAGGCGCCTCGGAGAATCGTCTCCGAGGCACCTTCTTTTGCGCTGTGTATATGAGAAATGCGGACGTAGTATTAGATCGTTCTCATGATATTGTAGCTTGACCATTCGCCGCCGGAGATAGATGTGATGTCCATTTCAAATCCCAGCTCCGCGTCGATTTCCCGGTCGGTCATGCCCTTTGCCCGCATTTCAAGAACCTGTCCCTGCAACTGCTTCAGATTGTTGAGCTTTTTGCCGAGACGGACTTTGCCGTTTTCGATGACGCCCGCATGTGCGCAAAAGATTGTGTCAAATTCGAGCTTCATAAGGCGCTCGATCGTGTCGACGGTCTGGCGCATGTTCTCCTCAAAAAAGCACACCAGCATGTGCGTTCCAAGATAGAGGTCGCCGGTGAAAAGCCAGCCCTCGTTTGGCTCATAAAAGCAGTTGTGATAGATCGCATGACCCGGCGTGTCGAGCGTCTGGAATTTGTATTTTTCCGTCTCGATCCATTCCGGCATCGGAAGCGCGTCAAAGGGATGGCGGTCGCCCCACATGACGTGGCGGTATTCGGGGTAGGCACCGTTTTCCTTCGCATAGCTGAGAGAGCCTGGATGGAGGTAAACGGGGACGTTCAGATTTTCCCGCACCCACGCGGCGTTGCCCGAGTGATCCTCATGGTTGTGTGTGAGCGCGACCTGTCGGATGGCCTGCGTTTTGAACCAATTTGTGTAGACCTCCGCGCGGCTTTCGGGGCCGGTATCGACCAGAAGGCCGTCCACATTGTAGACGAACACTCTTGTCTCGTTTTCGCCGACATAGCAGGTTTCCTGCGCAATGTCGATGTCTTTGTATTTTGTCATTTCCAGCATTTTGAACGCTCCTTTCGCTTTTGCGTTGCTGCCTCTCGTTACAGTTCTATTTTAGCAACTGTATGAGAAATGACCAATATTTTGTTATATATGCCGGTATTCATGTACAAGGTGATGGNNCAGTTATGAATGCGCCTGCGCCAAGATATGGCTTTCCGCGCGAAAGACTGCCCCTGTTTCGGGTAAAGCGCACAGAAATACGTTCTCCTTTGCGCGCTTCGGTGGATGGGGCGTTTCGGCGGCATGTGCGGTAAAAAAACGTACAGATTATCGCCTTAAATTTTAGTAAAAAAGCGGGTGATTTTATGGAGCTTCGGGACCTGCGCTATTTCTGTATGGCGGCAGAGATGCAGCATATTTCAAAAGCAGCCGAAAAGCTCGGCATCTCACAGCCTTTTTTGACAAAGGTCATTAAGCAGCTCGAAACGGAGCTTGGCACACCTCTTTTCGAGCCGTCAGGCCGGGGCATCGCGCTCAACAGCTATGGCGAGCACGTCTATGAGCGCGCAAAGGACATCCTCTCCCGGGTGGACGGGCTTTTTGAGGAGGTTGACGAGCTTTTGGGCAAGGCGGCCCGGGCCATCGGCCTTGTTTCGGACACTGGCGGTTACACGCCGGATCTTGCGCTTGCCTACAAGCGCGCGTTTCCGCACAACCTGATCTCAATCGGCTACGGCTTCCGCGCGGACATCATTGAAATGCTCAATACGGGCCGGGCAGATTNNTCCCCCGCCGCTGACGGAGGCAGAGTCGAAGTATATCGAGACGGAGGTCGTTTTTTTGGAAAAAAGCTGTATTGTGCTGCCGCCGGAAAGCCCGCTTTTGCAAAAGGACGTTATCACCTTCGACGATTTGCGCGGCGTGCCGCTCGTGACCTCTCCTCAGGGCGCGGGCGTTCGCAACAACCTCGAGCTTATTTTTCATAAATATGCGTATACACCGGATATCGTCTGCGAGTCGAACGACGTGGAATTGCTGCTACGCTCCGTCATGGGCGGACTGGGTTTTTGCTTCATGCCAGCGCTGATGGCGAAGGACCCGCGCGTCGGCCCGTACTGCCGCCCGATTGAATTGGATTACAGTGCGGAAATCGCGTTGAGCTGGAATAAAAATATCTCCGGTCGCCCGGCAACGGAGGAATTTCTCGGCTTTGTTCGCCGCTTTTTCGCTGGACTTTGACGAAAAGCGGGATGCGCTTTTGGACAGCGTTTTTTGTTTAGATTCAGAAAGAGGTGTTTTTTATGTTTAGAGAAATGCGCCGCAATAAGCAGGCGCTCCCACAGGAAGCCTGCGTAGAGGTTTTAATGCGCGGAACCTCCGGCGTTCTTGCCTTGGAAGGGGACGGAGGCTATCCCTACGCTGTGCCGCTGAGCTATGTCTACAGCGACGGCAAGCTCTTTTTCCATTGCGCCCAATCGGGCCACAAGCTCGACGCCATCGCTCGGAACGAAAAGGTGTCCTTCTGCGTTATCGACGAGGACAGGATTGTTTCCGAGGAGTACACGACCTATTTCCGCAGCGTCATCGTTTTTGGCCGTACCCGCGTCTTGGAAAATGACGCCGAAAAGCGCGCGGCCCTCTCCGTTCTCGCGGCGAAGTACACGCCGGACGACCCGGAGGGCTGTGAACGGGAGACCGAAGGGGCGCTTTCGCGCGTCTGCATGCTGGAGCTTTCCATTGACCACATGAGTGGCAAGGAAGCCATTGAACTGGCGCGGCGGAGAGCTGGAGCCGACTGATGCAGCGGGTTATCGCGGACATCGTCGGCCTGCGGCTGCCCGCACCCGGCACCGTTTGACAGCAAGGGTATACTATAATCAAAAAGGCATAGGGGGAAAGCATTGTGGGACTCAATGACACGCCCGCCGCAAACCGGGTGCATATCGGCTTTTTCGGGAGGCGAAACGCGGGGAAATCTAGTATAGTCAACGCCGTCACGGGGCAGGAGGTTGCGCTCGTGTCGGAAGTCAAGGGGACGACGACCGACCCGGTGAGCAAGGCCATGGAGCTTTTGCCGATGGGCCCAGTCATGATCATAGACACGCCGGGCTTTGACGACGAGGGAACGCTCGGCGCGGAGCGCGTTCGCCGGACGAAGCAGGTTTTAAACCGAACGGACGTTGCCGTGTTGGTCGTCGATGCGACCGTTGGGCTGATGGATTGCGACCGCGAGATGTTGGGCCTTTTCACCGAAAAAGAAATTCCGTATATGGTGGCTTACAACAAAGCTGATCTCCTGCCCAATAATGAAAAAGCGCCGCAGGACGGCGCTTTTGTGAGTGCGCTGACGGGCAGAGGGATAACGGAATTTAAGGATCGGCTGGCGGTCCTCGCCAAAACGGAGGACACGAAGCTCCAGATCGTCGGCGACCTCATAAGCCCGTCCGATTTTGTCGTTCTCGTAACGCCCATCGACGAGGCCGCGCCTAAGGGCCGGCTTATTTTGCCGCAGCAGCAGACCATCCGCGACGTTCTGGAGGTGGACGCGACCGCCATCGTCGTGAGAGAATTCGAGCTGCGTGAAACGCTCAAGACCCTCGGTAAAAAGCCCGCCATGGTTATAACGGACAGTCAGGTTTTTGCAAAGGTTTCCGCCGACACACCGGAGGATGTGCAGCTGACCTCGTTTTCCATTCTCATGGCTCGTTACAAGGGCTGGCTCGATTCCGCCGTGCACGGCGTTGCGGCCATAGATAAGCTACAGGATGGCGACAAGGTTCTCATTGCGGAGGGCTGCACCCACCACCGCCAGTGCGACGATATCGGCTCTGTCAAAATTCCGCGCTGGCTCAAAGCTCACACGGGCAAGGACCTCGTTTTTAAGACAAGCTCCGGCCAGGGCTTCCCGGATGATTTGTCCCCCTACGCACTCATCATCCACTGCGGCGGCTGTATGCTGACCGAGCGCGAGCTGCGCTACCGGGTCAAGTGTGCCGCTGACCAGAACATCCCGTTTACGAATTACGGCACGGTCATCGCGGCGATGCAGGGCATTTTGCACCGCGCGCTTGCGCCGTTTCCGTCCCTTTTGAGCGAACTGGAGGGAGAATGACGCCCTTTGCGGAGCGGANNAGCGGAAACCGTATGTGCTTTGAATTTGAGCGCAACGCCTTTCCACCGCCCATTTCCGGCTGACCGCTTGGAGCTTTGGCGCTTTTATAAAACGCTGCGCGATTGCCCCGCTTACACGCCCCTTTTGGGTGATGACTTTTTAGACGCCACTCAACAATCAAGAAAACACAGCGCATTTAGAAAGCCGGAGGTCAGGTTTGCAGGAGCGCTAAAGTCTCTTCTGTTTTTTAGGTCAGCGTAGCTTTTTTATGATTTCTGAAACGCACTGCTCGATGTCCGATCCGGCACAGTCGATCGTGAGGTCGGCGTATTTTTGATAGAGCGGGAGCCTTTCGTTGTAAACGTCGCGAAGGTTCTCGCCCTTTTTCATGACAATGCCGCGCGTCGTGATGCTGCCGAGACGTGCTTCCAGCTCGTTGAACGGGACGTCCAGATAGACGGCCCGCCCGCTTTTTTTGATCGCCTCCATGGCTTTTTCGGAATAGACGACGCTGCCGCCGGTTGCGATGACGCTGCCTTGCATGTCGAGCGAGGAGACGACCGCTTCTTCGAGCTTCAGAAAAGGCTCGACGCCGTCCTGATCGATGATCTCCTGCAAGAGTCTTCCCGCGCGCTGCTGGATGAGGATGTCGGTGTCAACAAAGTCCATGCCAAGGGCCTTTGCAAGCAGCACGCCGAGCGTTGATTTTCCCGCGCCGGACATGCCGATGAGAATGATGTTTTCGTTTTTCAAAGCGGTNNTGCTGCGCTTCTCCGGCAGAAGCCCGCCCGCGAGCGAAGCGCCGGGTATGAGCGCGATGACGCGGAGAGCAACGCCATATACAACAGTCCGAGACAAAGCTGGTCGTTCTAAAAATCAGCATGGAGAGGCTGATTTGCAGCTTTGCCAAGGGCGTTTTGCCCTTTCTGTCGGCGTACTTTTACAGAATAGCACAAAAAAGCGGAACAGAAAAGCTCCGAAGCTTCCTGCTCCGCTGATTTATTTGTATAAAGCATCCCAAAATCGCACGAGACCGGCTTTCCCGGTTGAAGACGGCGCATTACATGGAGATTTCAAAAAAAGATTCGTCGAGTTTCTCGGCGCAAAGGCACGTCTGCCGCTTCGGGAGAAAAGCCCGGATGCGTTTCGAGAATCTTTCATCCCCAGTCCGTATGCTTTTTCGCCCGCACCCGGTTTAGTTGAGTTCGGAAAGAGGAATTTGACGAATGGTGAAAGCGTCTCCGCTGAGAGTGACGAGCGTTCCGCCGCGCTGCGCGGTTTTGCTGGCGATGCCGGGATAGGCGAGGTAGTCGATGGACATGCCGTAAATGAGGGCGACGCCCTTGTAGCGGATGCCGGAATTGTTGATGTGGTCATGTCCAGCGAAAACGGCGTCCGTGCTCTTTTCCGCGAGGATTGCATCGAAGATGCCGTTTTCATGGAGCGAGTAACCCACGCTCTCTCCGTTTTTGCCGAAAAGCAACTCTGCGTCTGGACTGCCGTCTTGCAGAGCCTTGTACGCGTCGTCGTAGGCTTTGAAGGGGATGTGGCAAAAAAGGAACGACGGGACCGTGCGCCCCTCCGCCTTGGAGACGGCTTCGACCGTCTGCCGATACCAGAGGACTTGATCGGCGTGGATGCTGTCATAATCGTTTCTCTTTTTTGAAGCGTAGTCGTTCGAGTCCATGAGGAAAATGAGACGGCTGAGACTGCCGTCGGACTTTTCGATACGCAGATATTGGTTGTAGCGGCCGTAGATTTCCGGCTGCACGGGCGAAAAGAGCATATTGGCGCCCTTTTCATAGGAAAATGCGTCGAAGGTGCCGTTCAGGAACGCCGCGCCAAAGGCGGCTCTCTGCTCGGTGTCGTGGTTCCCGTATACAAAGGCCCATGGTACGCCGAGCTGCCGCATGAAGTAGCAAAACTGCACGGCGGGTGTGAGGTTGTTGATCGTAAAGGTCTGCACGGGGAGGGGATAGACGAGGTCGCCCGTTACGATGACGAGGTCCGGCTGCGCTTCACGGATGAGTTTTTCACAGGCGTCCAACGCCTTTTGGTCCTGCGAGCCTGTCGTGACGCTGCCGGCGAGATGGATGTCCGTGAGCTGGAGAATTCGCAGCCCGCCGCTTTTCGAGCATTTGAGCGTGTAGACGCCGGTGTCCTGGTCATAGCGGATCTCGCAGGTGCTTTTTTCAGCGGGCGTTGTTTCGAGAATGCGCGGCATGAGTTGCCAAGACCCAAGCAGCATCACGGCAAGCGCTGCCGCCGCGACGCACAGCGTCATTACCGCGCGCAGTGCAATAACGCCCGGCCTTTTCCGCCGCAGACTTGCGTAGCTCGCAAACGGGTTGCTGACGAGAATGCAGAGCAGATAGCGCAGCAGCGCGAGGCCCGGAATGCTGAGGAAAAGCCTCCAGCTCTCGAAAAAAATGCTCGTCGCCGCATAGACGCACAAAACGGCCGCCCAGTAGACGCAGCTCCCGCGCATAGCGCCGCGCAGCTCGCGCTTCCGGTCAAAAACGGGGCCGCCGTCCTCCGCTTCGCTCCGCCTGAAACGGACAGCGGCGGGAAGCCGCGCACGCAGAGCGGCGGACAAAATGACCGCATCCCCGATTCCGAACAGCAGAAAGGCTGCAAAGCTGAGGAAGAAGCTTCTTTCCGAACCAGGCGCCTCCCGCAGGAGCAGAAAAATGCCGCCGAAGTCCAGAACGCCCCCCAGAACGCAGGCGGGCGCGAGTGCGGAGCGCCACCGGCTTGCCATGCAGTCATAATATTCCGCGGCCTGACGGCTGAAAATAAGCTCGTTCGCCGCTGCCCTTTGAAACGTGGACAGGCGTTTGCTGCCGAAGCAGAAAAAAAGAACCCCGACTGCCGCGAGCAGGATCAAAACGGCGATACCGGCAGCAAGCACACGGTTTGTCGAAAACGATCTGGCCGCCGAAAGCAGCCCCGCAAGATAGCAGGGTGAAGCGCAGAGAAAGAAAAACGCCGCGCCGAACCGGAAAGCCGTCTGCCGGACGCCCTCCAAAATGTCGTCCGCTTCGCGCAGAGACAGAATGTGTTCCGCTTCATCAGCCATCAAATCAGGTCCTTTCAATAGCACACAGCTTGTGCGATATTGTACTGATAGAATAATACATTTATGTTGCTTCCCCGCTGTTGATATTTTATATCTTTTTTCGCAAAATACGGTTTTACGATGATTGACAGGCGGTGTATGTTATTAAGAGAAATAAAGGAGGCAGGATACGATGCAGACAATTATGGAGACGGCTTTTGATATCGTCTATCTCATTACCGTTATCACCCTCGGCATTCTGATGATCCGAAAGGGGCGGGACCATGCACAGTTCCGGCTTTTCGGCGTCATGGCCGTCACACTCGGCTGCGGGGACGCTTTCCACCTCGTTCCGCGTATGATCGCGCTTTGCACAACGGGACTTGAGAGCTATACCTACGCGCTCGGCGTCGGAAAGCTCATCACCTCCGTTACGATGACGGTGTTCTATGTGCTTTTGTACTATGTCTGGCGCAGGCGCTACGAGGTCGAGGGACAAAACGGGCTAACGAAGGCCGTTTGGCTTTTGGCGGCGTCGCGCGTCGCTTTGTGCCTTTTGCCGCAGAACGCGTGGACGAGCGCGAACGCGCCGCTTTCCTGGGGCATTTACCGCAACATCCCCTTCGCGGCACTCGGCGTTCTCATCATCGTTCTGTTTTACAAGCGTGCACGGGAGCGTGGCGACCGGGCTTTTCGCCACATGTGGCTGACGATTGTTCTGAGCTTTGCGTTTTATATCCCGGTCGTCCTGTTTGCGGACAGGTACCCGCTGATCGGTATGCTCATGATTCCCAAGACCTGCGCCTACGTCTGGACGGTTTTGATCGGCTATCTGGATATGAAGCACAGTCTTGCAGAATGACCGGCGATGGAAAACTCGTTTTTTGAAAAGGNNAGGTCGGCTGGGCCATGCGCCGCTGCCCGGATAAGCTTCCGTGGCAACGCGTCGTCATGGCGGGCGGAACGGTCACCGGCGGCGAGCACGCCGAAATTCGCCGTGCGCTGCTGGAAGCGGAGGGCGTCCCCTTCCTCGCGAACGGCCGCGTCGATATGGCGGCATGTCAGTGGGACGGAGCGTGAAAAAAGAAAACAGTCTCATTGCAAAACGGTTTCCGTTCCCTTATGATGGAGCCGGAAGCGAGGCGAGCACAATGGCAAACGAACAGAATAAGGATTTTAACGCAATGCTGCAAAATAGTAAGGATATGCCGAAAACGCAGATTATCACCGACAAGGCGAGCATCAAAAAATACGGTGGCAGCCGTATGTTTTTCGCACCGCCGCTCGAATATGACCGGGTGATGAAGCTTGTGCCACATGGAAAGCTCCTGACAGTGGGCGCGATACGGGAGCATTTCGCGCGGGAAAATGGCGCTGATTTTACAGATCCCATCACGGCGGGCATCTTCGTCTCCATCGCCGCATGGGCGAGCGAGCAGCGGGACGTGGACAAGACCCCCTACTGGCGCACCCTCAAGGCAAACGGCGAACTGAACGAAAAGTACCCCGGAGGTACGGCCGCACAGAAGTCAAAGCTTGAAGCCGAAGGCCACGTTGTCATTTCGCGTGGCCGGACAAACATCCGCTGGTATGTGAAGAATTACGAAAAGGCGGCGTTCACATTATAAGCATGGGGCCGGTGCGTATGCAGCACCGGCCCCGGTTTTTTATTTCTTTGTCAGCGCCTTGTGCTTTTTCTTCTTTCCGACTTTCCGGACAATAAACACAGCAAGCACGACGACGAGGGTCAAAGCGGCGTAGATCATGACCCCCAGCCTTGAGGTATGGCTGAAATATTGTGACAAACTGAAGGGCAGGGCCGTTTTCGTTGCGCGCGCCGTCTGGTAGCTGTCCGGAATGACGCTCACGCCGTCCTCCTTCGGAAAGCTCTGGAGGTATTCGACGAAACTCGTCCAGTCCTTGACCTCTCTTCCAAGGCTGTCGCGCAGGGTCATGGCTTCGTAGTCCGTTGTCGCGTTGCCGTTTTTATCCTTAGGCGTGATGCTGAAGAGCTTGTGCGTCTGCTTCGTAACGACCGGGAGCATTTGTGCAATGTAGAGATTGCACACAACGGGGTAGAGCTTGCCGCTTTCGATGCTTTGCCAGTTGCCGTTTTCGTCCTGCACCTCCACATCCACCACCTTGTCGCCGAAGGGACGCGCGTCCATGTAGGTGTATTTCATGCCGCTGAAATACATCTGCGTGTTGCCGCTCTGCATGGAGGCGACGATTTCGCAGGTCTGGCGCAATTCGTTGCCGTTGAGATAGACGAGCGCAAGCGGGTCACCGATGGTGCCGTCCTCCCCCCGGCCAACGGAGGTCACGCTGTAAGCGTCGTTGAGGGTGACATCGCCCTTGCAGAGCGCGTCGCGTACGATCCCTTTCGCGGAAATGCCAATCGCATTTTCAGTTCCGCCATGTTTTTTATAGGCATAAACATGCGCGTCCGCAACAAAATCACCCATGTTGCTGTCCCGGAACTGCTCGTAATTGATATTAATGTCGTCAAAATTGAAGCCGCTTTTGGCGACGACGTCGTCAAAGTGCAAATTGTATTTGGAGAGAAACTGCGTATCCACATCTTTTTTGTAGCTTTCGATTTGCGCTGCAATCGTTTCATCCGGTGTAAAGTCCTGCGTGATGGGAACGATCTCGTACTTGGATGCCGTTTTTGTCGAAAGGTCGAGATCCAGAACGCCGAGGCTCTTTCCGTAGCAACCGCAGGAGACGATGGTCGTATCTCCGACAACGATGGGCTGGGAAAGCAGCGTATGCGAGTGAGCGCTTATGATGACATCGATGCCGGCCACCTTTTTAGCGAGCTGGACGTCCTCAGAGTCGGACATCTTTTCGGCGGTACCGCTGTGACTCAGGCAGATGATAACCTGCGCGCCCTGCTGCTGAAGCGCCGAGACGAACTTCTTCGCGGTCTCAAAGCGGTCGTCAAAGGTGACGGAGCCGGGATAGGCGATGTCGTCGCTCGCTTCGTCTCCCATGAGGCCGAATATGCCGATCTGAACGCCGTTTTTCACGAATGTGGTCGTTCCACCGCCCGTCTGACCGCCGACCTTCGTGAAGGCCGATTTGAGTGCCTGCGAATCCGCTTCGTCCGAAAAGTGCATGTTCGAGGCGAGCAGCTTCGGCGGGTTTTTCGCTGCGAGCAGGGATTTTGCCAGCCCCTCGGGGCCGTAGTCGAACTCATGGTTTCCTAGCGTGACGGCGTCGTAGCCCATCATACCCAAGAGCGTAAGATCCGGCGCGTCCGTCTCGAAAATGCCGTTAAAGAGCGTGCCCATGGAAAAATCGCCCGCGTCAACTTGAACGGTCGTATCGGTGCGATATTTGTCCATTGCGCTTTTCATGTAGGCGTAGCCGCCAATGAGGCTGACGGCGCCGGCTTCGTCCGCCGCTTTGTAGGGCAAAATGTGGTCGTGCATATCGTGTGTGAATAGAATCCGCAGCGTGCCGCTGTTATCAGCCGCCTGCGCGGTCGAAAGCGGCGCGAGCAGGCAACAGAGCATCGTAGCGGCACAGAACATGGCTATCGTTTTTCTCCTCATTTTTTATGATCCCCCGGAATGTATTTCGCGATTTGCTTTACAACAATTATATGCCTGCAACCGGCCGCGGCACAATATACAAACTGGGGAAAAGCGAAGGAAAAGCTTGTGAGAAATAACTACATATTGCTTTAGCGGATAAAAACGCGGCGCGGAAATGTAGCCGCGCCGCGACCTGTTTTTATTCCTGTCCCGGAATCTTTGGCAATCCCGCAAAGCCGGGGACGAGGTCGGCGTCCGTCGGAATATAATCCGTCATCTTGCCGTCGTTGTAGCTCTGGTAGGCGTACATGTCAAAATAGCCGGTGCCGGTGAGACCGAAAACGATGGTCTTTTCCTCGCCCGTCTCGCGGCATTTCACCGCCTCGTCGATGGCGGCGCGGATGGCGTGACTCGACTCCGGTGCGGGGAGGATGCCCTCGCACTTTGCGAAATACTCTGCCGCCTCGAAAACAGAGGTCTGTTCGACCGCGCGGGCTTCCATCAGCCCCTCGTGGTAAAGCTCCGAGAGGATGGGACTCATGCCGTGGTAGCGCAGGCCGCCGGCGTGGTTGGCCGAAGGGATGAAGCCGCTGCCGAGCGTGTACATCTTCGCAAGCGGGCAAACCTTTCCGGTGTCGCAGAAATCATAGGCGAATTTTCCGCGCGTGAAGCTCGGGCAGGAAGCAGGTTCAACCGCGATGAAGCGGTAATCCGCTTCGCCCCGGAGCTTTTCTCCCATGAACGGGGAAATGAGCCCGCCGAGGTTCGAGCCGCCGCCGGCACAGCCGATGATGATATCGGGCTTCACGCCGAGCTTGTCGAGCGCGGTTTTCGTCTCGACGCCGATGACGGACTGGTGCAGCAGCACCTGATTGAGAACGCTGCCGAGTACATAGCGGTAGCCGGGCGTGGAAGCTTCGGCCTCTACCGCTTCGGAGATGGCGCAGCCGAGAGAGCCGGTCGTGTTCGGGTTTTCCTCCAAGATTTTGCGGCCCACAGCGGTCGTCATCGAAGGCGACGGCGTCACCGAAGCGCCGTAGGTGCGCATGACCTCGCGGCGGAAGGGCTTCTGCTCGTAGGAGACCTTCACCATGAAAACCTTGCAGTCAAGACCAAGGTACGCGCAAGCCATCGAAAGCGCCGTGCCCCACTGGCCCGCGCCTGTTTCAGTCGTGACGCCAGTGAGACCCTGCTGCTTCGCGTAGTACGCCTGTGCGATGGCGGAGTTGAGCTTGTGGCTGCCGGAGGTGTTGTTGCCCTCAAATTTATAGTAGATTTTCGCCGGCGTCTGGAGCTTTTCCTCGAGACAATAGGCGCGCACGAGCGGGGAGGGGCGGTACATCTTGTAGAACTCCAGAATTTCGGCGGGAATGGGGATCTCGCGGTCGTCGTTGTTCAGCTCCTGACGGATAAGCTCATCGCAGAAGACGGGGCGTAGGTCCTCAAAGCCCATCACTTCGCCCGTGCCGGGATTTAAAAGCGGTGCGGGCTTTTGCTTCNNCGGACGTTGTACCAATTTTTCGGCATCTCGTCCTCGTTCAGATATACCTTGTAGGGGATGTTCTTGTCTTTTTCGGTTTTCATGCTGCGGTCTCCTTTCTGATTTGCCCGGAGAAAAAGCATAAAAAAACAGCTCTTGTCCCCGGAAGGTATGTTTCCTTCGGGACAAGAGCTTTTGCTTCTGCGGTGCCACCCAAATTAGCGATTTCTCGCCCACTCTGCGACGCACAGTCATGCGTCCTTCCCGGTAACGTGGGAATGTCCGTCGGCGCTTACTCGTTTCCTTTCGGGCCGCCCTCGTCAGTCCATTCGGCAAAGCTCCGACTGCCGCCTTCACACCATCGGCGGCTCTCTGAAAGGGGAGGACTTTGCTTACTCGTCTGACTCACAGGTTTTGCTTATTCAGCTTGGCATCAGTATAAAAGCATTTTTTGGGAAAGTCAAGACAGAAAATGAAATTCGGCATTTTATACAGCAAAGTGCTAAAACGATACGCAGTTTTATTTGATCTCTTGTTCAATGTGATCGAAGAGTTCGGAATTGAAGAACTCGCGCAGAGAAATGTCAAGACCATCGCAGATTTTTTGAAGCGATACGATGCCAGGATTCTGGCTCTTGGCGTTCAGCATACTGTAGATTGTGGACGGCGAAATGCCCGTGCTGTTTGCAAGCACGTTCACGGCGATCCCTTGTTCATGGCATAGCCCTAAAATGCGCTGTGCACGGCCTCTTTTGCGTTTATATATTCCATTATTTGATTTCCTGTTCCAGCCCGTTAAATTCGGGCGAGGTAAAAAATTCGCCGAGTGTTATATCTAAACCGTCACAGAGCATTTTCAGTGTCACAATACCTGGATTTTTGCTTTTTCCATAGAGAATATTTTTGACTGTCGACGGCGGCACCGCGGAGAGGTTTGCAAGCTTGTTAATTGTGAACCCTCTAAGGTCGCAAAGCCTCACCAGCCGTGCCGCGACCGCTGTTCTTGTATCCATTTGAAAGCCCCCCTATAGCTTTAGTTTAGCCGGAAAGCTTGCAAATTATAGGCTATATATGCTACTATCGGGCTATATATAGACTAAAGGAGAAGTTGTTATGGACAAGAAAAAGCTTGCGCTGTTGGAATGTGCGGCGATATCAGCGCCTTGCTCTTTTTCTTCATACAAGACTTTATTTAATCTCCTGCTCCAGCGCGTCGAATTCGGGTGCGGTAAAAAATTCGCCCAAGGTAATCTCAAAGGCATCGCAGAGCTTTTTGACGGTGACGACGCCGGGATTTTTGCTTTCGCCGTTCAAAATGCTTTTGACGGTCCCCTGCGGCACCGCGGCAAGATTGCTTAGTCCGTTTGGTGTCAGCCTGTGTTCCTTGCAGAGCGCGCGGATACGGGCCGCCACTGCCTCCTGTGTGTTCATAAATGCCTCCATAGTGATATATCGTCAAAAAGATGATATGCCATGGAGAAATTAAATATTAGTGATACTTCACTGATGACGAAATTTGTGGTATTATAGTGATACATCACTATACGGAGGACACAGAATGGACAAGAAAAAGCTTACGCTGTTGGAATGTGCGGCGATGCTTATGGAGCTGGGGGAAGAAGTCGAGCGTGCATGGCGGTATGTGGTGTGGCTCCGCGAGCGGGGCGCAGAGGCGGAGACGTTCATGATGCGCACGGCGCTGCAGGACTTTCGGGAGGCGGAGGAAAGCTTCCGGGCAACGGAGAAGCAGTATCTCGCGCTCCGGGGCGAATTTCTGGAGCAGCAAAATGGAGAAAAATAAATTTTGGATGACATTTTTGAGAATATCAAGCGAGGAGAAGTGTCTGATACAAAAATCTTCCCCGGCCACTGGTCGAGGAAGATTTTGCTATATGGAGGGAAAGAAGCCTGCTCCTTTGCGAGGTTTACCGATATTGCAGATAATCCAAAAACCGCTGCACGGCAATCGGCGCGTTTTTTCGGTTGCGCAGGGCAAGGCCGATCTCGCGGCCCGCGGAAACGTCCAGCGGTTTCGCGGCAATGCGGTAGGGGACGTGCTTCAAAATCAGCTCCGGCAGGAGGCTGACGCCGAGGCCGCTCTCCACCATCGACATGATGGCGTAGTCGTCCCAGAGCTTGCAGTGGATGCGCGGCGTGAGTCCGTTTTGGCGAAAGACGTCCGTAATTTCGCCGTTTTCCAGCAGTAGAAAGGGCTCCTCACACAGTGCCGCGAGCGGCACGCTGCCGGACTGTGCCAGCGGGTGCCCTTCGGGAAGGATCGCGAGAAAATTGTCCTGTTCCAAAAAGAGCGTTTCAAGTGCCGGGTCTGTGGGCAGGCGCAGAAAGCCGCAGTCAACCCGGCCCTCGCGAATCCAGTCCTCAATCTCTGTGTAGTCGCCAAGGACAAGCTCGTAGTCGATGTTCGGATAATCCTTTTGGAACGCGCGGATGATGTTCGGCAGCCAGTGGGTCGCGGCGCTTGAAAAGGTGCCGATGCGGATGAGGCCGGACTGCAAATCGTGCAGCTCGTTGATCTCCATTTGCAGCTTTCGGTATTCCTCACAGACGCTCCGCACGCGGGGTAGCAGCTTCGCGCCGCCCGACGTAAGGCGTACACCCGTGCGGTCCCGCTCCAAAAGCGTCACGTGCCATTCCTTTTCAAGATCGCTGATCATGCGGCTTACGCCGGACTGCGAGTAGTTCAGCAAATCCGCTGCCTTTGTGAAGCTGCCGTACTCCACAGTTGTGAGAAAGGCCATATATTTTTGCAGGTTCATGTCCATATCCCGCCGCCTCCGTGCATCTGTTTTTGTCATAATAAACATGATAAACATTCGCTTTTGTACTCAATGAAACCATGCTACACTAAGACCGCTGACTTTTCAAGCGAAAGGAACGGTCTCTGTGAAAAAAGCCTATTTTAAATACATTCTTTCTCTGCTCCTGTTCGGATCCAACGGCGTCGTCGTGAGCGGCGTCGGGCTTTCAAGCTTTCAGATCGTTTTCTTCCGAACGCTTTTCGGCAGCCTGCTGCTCATTACTGTTCTTCTGGCTTCGCGACAAAAGCCCGCGTTTTTGCATGACCGGCGCAGCCTTTTGTTTTTGGCCCTGTCCGGCGCTGCTATGGGGGCGGGGGGAATATTCTTGTTTGAAGCCTACCGCGAGCTGGGCGTCGGCGTTGCCTCGCTCTTGTATTACTGCGGGCCTGTCATCGTGATGGCGCTCTCGCCGTTTTTGTTCCGCGAGCGGCTGACGGGAGCGAAGCTTGCGGGTTTTGCGCTGGTGCTCTGCGGCGTCGTTTTCGTGAGCGGGCAACGGGCGGCGAGAGAGGGCAGCGCGCGGGGCGTTCTTTTCGGTGTCCTGTCCGCCGTTATGTATGCCGCGATGGTGATCTGCAACAAAAAGGCCAAGGGCATCACGGGCATCGAAAACGCGACGCTCCAACTTTTTTTCAGCTTTTTGACCGTCGCTGTCTGCACGGGCTTAAAGCAGAGCTTCGCCATTTCTGTCTCGTCCGCCGACTGGCTACCGCTGCTTGTGCTCGGCTTTGTGAACACGGGCGTGGGCGGCTGGCTCTATTTTTCCGCGCTCGGGGAGCTGCCGGTGCAGACCGTTTCCGTCTGCGGCTATCTTGAGCCACTTTCGGCGGTCGTTCTTTCGTCACTTTTTCTGCATGAAAGTCTGCGCCCCGTCCAGCTTTTCGGCGCGGCCCTCATTCTCGGCGGCGCCATCTTCGGCGAGTGCGCTTCGCGAAAGAGCCGGGCGCCGCTGCCCGAAAATACGGGCGCGTGACGCCGCTTTATCCGTTTGCGCATCGGCCCGATCGAACGCACGGCGTTCCGTCTGCGCGGAACCGGCCGCTCCATGCCGCGAGGCGGTTCTTGCGGCTGGCACACAGAGGTGAAGCGGCGTAAAATATTTTCCTAGAAGCCGTAAAAAACTGTGACCGCTTTGTCCGGCAGCGTCTGCCACATATTTTTTGACCCGGAGACACCGCCTGTATTCACTCGAAAATTGGATATTTCGTTTTATCCTCGGGAGTGATCGGCCGGATGGGGCGGCAAGGGTTGCCGGCAGCGACGGTATTTGGCGGAATATCGCGGTTCACGACGCTGCCCGCGCCAATCACGCAGCCATCGCCGATCGTGACGCCGGGCAAGACAGTGACGCCTGCGCCAAACCAGACGCTGTTTCCGACTGTGATGGGCAGCGCAATCTCAAGCCAGCGATTTCGCTGCTCCGCGTCGAGAGGGTGTCCGGCGGTGGAAAAGCAGCAATTCGGGGCGACGAACACATTGTTGCCGAAGTTGATTTTCGTGCAGTCCAGGATGATGCAGTTGTGGTTCGCGTAAAAATTGTCGCCTAGCGAGATGTTGTAGCCGTAATCGCACCAGAATGGGGCCGTTATGGTGACGTTTTCGCCCATTCCTCCGATAATCTGCTGCAGAAGCCTTTGCTGTCCCATCGTGTCCGAGGGACGGCAGTTATTAAAATCAAAGCACAGGTCCTTGCAGTATAAACGGTCCGCAAAAAGCGTGGGGTCCGTCGCCGCGTCGTAAAGATAGCCGGCGGCGGCTTTTTCTCGTTCGGTCATGGCGTTCTCCTTAATCATGCCGCGCTCACGGGGTGGACAAAAATTGATCCACCGCCCGGTCGAACGCAGCGGCATTTTTCGCGGCGATGAAGTGATCGCCGGGGATGAAAACGAGCCGCGCGTCCGGCAGGGCGCAGGCTATTTTTTCAGTGTGGCTTTTTTTGATGAGATCGTNNTTGCGTTAACGTTTGCGAGCGCGGAGACCGGGATGTTTGGGCTGTCCACCATGAGACCCAGAAGCTCCGCGTTTCGCTTTGCGTCGGGACTGCGCTTTGCAAAAAGCGAGGCAAGCCGGAAGCCAAGCTCGATGGGAAGCTGGAAAAACGGCCGCACACCGTCCGCATCCAAATTGGCCCCATTCAAAATGAGTCTGTCCACTTTTTCAGGGTAAAGGAGCGCAAATTGCAGCGCGATGTTCCCGCCGTCCGAAAAGCCGAGAATGTCCGCTTTTCCGATGGACAGTGCGTCCATAAAGTCGCGCAGGTCCTCCGCGAACTGCCGGATGGTNNCGCCCCGCGCGGCGAGCGCCCATGCCCTCTGGTGTCGAGGGCGATGACCCGGCGAGATGCAGAAAAGTGCTCGAGCTGTTCGGCAAAATACGAGCCATCCTCGCCGTTTCCATGCAGCAGAATGAGTGGTGCGCCCGTGCCTTTTTCAACGTAATGTAAAGTAATATCCATTGCTTTTAAGCGCCTCCCCGCACTATTTGTCAATTACTTTGCCAAGCAGATTGTCTCCGTTTTCATAGGAGACCGATACCTCTTTTAGCATGGCGTTGTAGAATGCCGCCGCCGCAGGCTGACGTTCTTTGGCGAGTTCCCGGCCTCTCTGCGTGTAAAAACCCGCATAGAGGTTTTCGAGCTATATTTGTATTCCTGAAAGAAGGAGTGCTCTGCGTCTCCGTTGCCGTCGGAGACGGTTCCGTCGCTTTTCAGGCCATATAGCGGCTCGCCAACTTCGCCCGTATAGACGAGCATCCGGGCAATCCCAATTGCGCCGGTCACATCGATTTTGTCGGCGTCAACAAGATTTCAGCCTCCAGAGAAGCCGGCGGAGCGCTGGAACGGAAGCGATGCGAGCGAATGCAGCCACCAACCTTTGCGGCAAATTCCCCGTCATAGCCTGCGCCCGTCAAGAACTGGACTGCCTTTTCCGCGCCGACCTCGGCGTGACAGAGCGCAGGATTTTCAAACTGCTCTTTTCTACCGATGTCGTGCAGCAGACACGCGGCGATGAGCACATCGTAGTCAACGCTGCTTTCCGTCTGGGCAATATCCAGCGCGGTGTAAAGGACGCGATAGACGTGCTCGCAGTCATGTGCGCTGTCCTCCATGCATTGAAGCATGTATTGCTCGATGGCGTTATAGTCGCTGCGTTTCATACGTTTTCCCGCCTTTGTCACAGCGCGAACCGAAATGGGTTCGCTATTGTGTTTTTGCCACAGAGCTTTATAGCCATGCGGTACATTGCCTTTGCGTGGATGCGGTCGTGCCAGACGAAGCGGCGGCAGACCTTTCGTAATGTCCACTGCTCGCCGTCGCGGTCGGTGAAGACCGCATTTGCGAGAAAGTCCGGCTGGACTTCCAGCGTCTCAAACGCAGCTTTGCGGCAGGCATAGATGTTCGGCTCGTTCACCGCCAGAACGCCGATGCCGCCGAAATAGTAGTTGTTCACATTTTTCGTATGGAGATACATTTTCGCCGCCGAGCGAGGAATCTCGCCATAAAACGTTTTGCGCGGAGAAAGGCAGGTCCCGGCCTTGTCGGGGACGGACTCATACAGCGTCAGAAAATCCCGCGCCGATTTTAAGGCCAACGCTTTGAGGCTTTCGTATTCCTCCCGCGTGAGCGGCGGGATCTCTGTTTCAAAGTGAACATCCGAATCGGCGTCGCCTATTTGAAGTTCGCTTTGCTTTTCCTGCAAAACCGTCACCTTGCAATCCGAAAGATCCATTGAAAGTCCCAGCCAGTCCGCGTACTGCCGCAGCTCCGCCAGTAGCTTTTCGAGCGCCTCCGCCCGCGTTTTACCCCGCACGAACGCGCCGGGATAGTTTCCGGCATAGATCAGATGACCGCCGTTGTTGTATTCTTCAATTATAAAAATATCCATATTTAATCTCCCTGATGGGCTTTTGCGCCGCCGTTTTGTTTTTTATGTCTCCAGCAATCCGTATATGGAGTGGCCGGTACTTGTTTTAAAAA
>DEMY01000061.1:3668-34265 GCA_002359425.1 Clostridiales bacterium UBA2658 | reverse complement strand
GCAGAAATGATAGACAAACCCAATAAGGTATGGTAACATGAACAAAACAATGGCGATAGAAACGGCTGGAGTGCGGCAGTATGCACGGGCAGCGCCCCGGCAGGGTCACAGAGAGGTGAACAAAATGCGCTTTCAGGATACCGTTTTTCCGGATATCGAAGTCATGCTGGACGACAGCGACGCTTTTGCAGGCATACTAACGCCGGATGGTATTGAAGCCTGCACGGTGGACGCTGCCTTTTTATTGGACAGAAAGGTGCTCTCCTCCTATGAGGAGGCCTGCCGTAGCATCCGTCAGATACTTAAAACGCAGCTCCGGCTCGAACTGCCGAAGGGCTTTTCCATTGCCATGGGGCCGAACGACCTTACTCTTTTCTGTACGCAGGAGTGCCCGGTCGGGGAGATGGACAGCTACCTCCTAAGGAAAAAGAGCGAGGTCCTTGCCGCTGTCGAAGTTTGGAACCGTGAGCGCCCGTGGGACACAAACCCCATGAGCATTGCCGAGGCAAGGGCGCGAAACTTCGTGTTCGACGCGGGATTGGGTGCGCTCGAGACCGACGGGTGTGTGAACGACAGCAGGGAAATCGAGCTTCCCTCGTCGATTGACGGCAGACGCGTCACGACCATCAAAATGGCGGGCCTTGTGTCCTATCCGTACTTAGAAACGCTCGTGATGCCGGACAGCATCACGCAGATGGAGGCGTATGCATTTTACGACAGCATCTATCTGCGAAGCGCAAAGCTATCGAACAGTCTCCGCTCAATCTCGGAGGGCGCTTTCGGCCGGTGCCGCTCGCTTATGTCCATCGTCATCCCGGACAGCGTCGTTGAGATTTGCAGCGAGGCGTTTTACCAGTGCAGCAGTCTTGCGACCGTAGTGATTCCAGACAACGTCGAGTCGGTCGGGAGCTGCGCGTTTTTAAAGGTCCCGCGTATTAGTTATCACGGCCGCGCCACCGGCTTTCCGTGGGGCGCGACGGTCGGAAACTGAACCGGAGGCAGACACCTGCCCCCGGACAGCGCCCCGGAGGCAGCTTTTCCTTTTTCGTTCGGATGGCCCGGTACGGGCCGCCATATGGATGAAAAAACACGGCTGCGAAATACTCACAGAAAGGTGAGAAAAAATGTTTCAAGACATGAACGACCAGAAGAAATTGGCAGTCTGCGGCGGCAGCAACATCAAAGCGCCCATGCGGCTGGATTTTATCCGCCGCCTGCGGGAAACGGACCGGGCCGATTGGCCGGACATCTGCATTTGCAGGGACGGAACCGGACCTTCGGCGCCGCCGCTGTGCTTTGTAAGCGAGCGCGAGTCGGCGGACAGGATGAATTGCATCGGCCTTATTTCAGACCCCTCCGAGAGCCTCACGGCGCTTTTGCGCGCGGGCATGGTGCGCGCTTCCGTCGGCTCTCTTTGCGCGAAGGACGGTACGCCCTGCGCACCGGACAGCCCGGAGGTCTGGGGTTTTCTCGCCGAATACAGCGTTGAAAACAAATCGAAGGGCGTTCTGGACGAGGCGATCCGAAAAGCCAGCGAAAACGGCAGGGGTAGTGTCGATGCACTCGCTTACAAGGTCGATTATCTGACGCGGCAGGCCGTTCCCGAAAACATCATTCTCCGAACGCTGGAGTGCATCGCAGAACACACGCTCTATCCGGATATGATTCCGGACCCGCCCGTCAAATTCGAGCAGGCGGACGCCTTCGGCGAGCTGACCCGCGCTTTGGCCTATCGCCTTTGCGGCATGAACCTGCGTCTCATCGGCAACAAGGGCTGCGGTAAAAATACGCTGATGCAGACCGTTGACTGGCTTCTCGACGTTCCGCAATACCGCATGCAGGGCAACGCGGAGCTTGACAAGCTCGATCTTCTCGGCGGGCCGACCATCGAAAACGGCACCATGCGCTACCGGCTCAGCGACATGCTCAGCTACCTGCGCGATGGGGCGGATGTCGTGCTCGACGAGGGAAACACCATTAAGCCGGAGTGCGCGGATGTGCTGCACAGCTTAACGGACGAGGCCCGGCAGATCGAGGTTCCTGGCTACGGCCTTGTTAAAATGGCGGCGGTTTCCTCCTTCACGATCACGATGAACGAGGATTACGCGGGCACGAATTTTATGAACGAGGCAACTATCGACCGTTTCACGCCGATTCAGATGGCCCAGCCGGACAGCATCGCCGAAATTCTGCGCCGCGTCGTTCCAACGGCTTCAGACCAGAGCCTGCGCATTTGCGACGTGATTTATTGCAGCATTAAAGATATGATCCGTGCCGCCGACGGGCTTGAGCCGGAGGCCATGACCATTCGCGGCTTTGTCGATGCGCTGCGCGCCGAGCCGCTTTTAGGCTTGAAGATCGGTCTTTTGGATAACGTTGCCAATAAGCCGCAGGATGCCTACACGAGAATGCAGCTCACAGAGCTTATTGAGAGTATGATCCGATAACGAAAATTGCGGGGGAAGAGCAAAACGCCTTCCCCCGCGCGCAAAAGGCGGAGAAAAGCATGATGGATGCGGAACAAAGCGGTGCCCTTGACCGTTTCAAGGCGTTTTTGAATACGGAGCCGGTCATCCCGGCGCTCAGCCGGAACCTCACGTTTCTGCTCGACGAAAACCGTGTTGTTGACACGGTCGAAGTGGACGACGGGCTGCGGTGCTACACGGACGGCAGAAAGGTCGTCGTGAGCGGTGTTGATTATCTTTTGCGCGATGATTATGACCGCCGCCACTGGCTTGCAGCCCTGCGCGTTTTTTTGGCGCATGAGGTTCAGCATGACAACAGCTCGGATCGCCGTGTGCTTTCGGAGCTGCGGCGCTGGTTTGGAAACCGCCTGCACGACGAATATGCCCTGCCGCAAAGAGCTGGAGAGGTTCTCAGTCAAAAGGTCTTGAACGCGCTTGAGGACGGACGGGTGAACAATATCGTTTGCCAGCGCTTTCCGGGCTATGTCTCTATGCTGCGCTTCACGAATTACGCCCGACGGGATGGTCTGGGCGCGATCGAAGCGCTGGAGAACGGCGGGGGAGAGCTACGCGCTTTTTTAAAAAACATCGAGAGCTATGCTGTTGCCGGCGTTGCGCTGCCCGGCGCAGAGGTCTACGCGGGAAGCCGTTTCGCGAGTGAATTTGAAAAGATCCGTCCATTTATCGACGCCGCTGTCCTAGCGGAAACGGCGGAGGGCTGCGCCGATATCTGCCGCGACCTGCTTTCGTCCTGCGAGAACTATTTTGCGGCCCTTTGCGCGAAAATTTTGGGGCTGGATGCCCTTTTGAACGAACTGAGCAGCTTGCTGGAGGAATATCAGTACAGCGATGCGGACCGCCGCGAGCAGCACGGCGACGGCACGGACAGCGGCGCGCGCCAAAAGCGANNGGGCGACAAGAGCGGCGATAACGGCGACGATGAGGAGCCGGACCTTGATAAGGAAGAAGACGGCAGTCCCGGCAGCGGCGACAACTCTGTCCGCGAGGGCGACGAAAGCGGCGGTCTCACGGACGCGGAGGCAAAGCCAAAAAACAGCGCCGGAAACTATGGCCGCGAGGACCGGGGCGAGTCCCAGAGCGACGGCATTTCCAACAACCACGGCGAGACCAGCAGCGGTGCGGGTATGACGAATTCGCGGGATGCCGCGTCTGAAAAAGCCCGGCAGGAGGGGCCACAGTCCATCCGCGAGGTGTTGGGTGCGGGCTTCAGCGAGCAGACCGCTCCGGCGCTCACAGAGTCGGAGATTGGCAACATGCTCGAAACGGCGAGTGCCGATCTTGACCGGGAGGCCGCGCACCAGAAGGAGAGCCGCGTGGATCCCGGCGAGAAAACGCCGTTTTCGTTTCAAGATCTGAGCACGCTCAAAACCCTTTATAAGAATGTCAACTTTTCAGAAAAGTTCATAGAGCCGAAAAACAAACCCCTCACGCCCGCATATCTTGAGGAGGCAAAGCGTCTGCACCAAAAGCTCGACCGCATTCTGCGCGAGCAGCGTGTGCGCGTTGAAAGCCAGCGCAAGGGCGCGCTTTCGCAAAAGGCGCTGTGGAAGGTCGCGGTGAACGACCCGGACGTTTTCCAGCGCAAATCGCCGCCGTCAAAATGCGAAACGGCCTTCTATCTGCTCATAGACCGCAGCGGCAGCATGGGTATGGGCTACGGCAACGGCAACTCGAAGCTCTTCACGGCGCTTTTGACCGCCGCCGTCATCGAGGAGGCGCTGAAGGGGCTTGCCTACACAAAGGTGGTCGCGTTCGACGGCGGAAACGACGTCGTCGAGCATGTCGTCATCAAGGATTTTAATCAGAAAGAGAACGGCAACCGCTGCTTCGATGCGCTCGATCAGATTGCTGCTGGCAATGGCAATAAGGACGGCTATTCCATCCGCGTCGCCGCGATGGACCTTGAAAAGCGCAACGAAAAGCGCAAGGTTCTGATCGTTTTGTCGGACGGCCTGCCGTCGGCGTACAGCAAGGAAGCGGAGGCAATCGGCGACGTGCGCACGGCGGTGCAGGATGCGCGGCGCAAGGGCGTTATCGTCATCCCCATCATCTACGGTGTGGCCGACGAGGCAGAGAGCTTTGAAGCCTACCAGCAGATGTATGAAAAAGGCATCATTACGGCCAGCTCTGAAAATATTTTGAACGAGTTTGAAAAGCTCCTCTTCCGGCTTATTCGGTGAAAAATGCCCGCCGCTGCTTTAGGCAGCGGCGGACATTTTTCTATTTCACCTATTCGTCCGCGGGCGGGGCGCATGCGCCGGAAATCTCACGCTGGAGCTTTTTGGTGAGCTTTCCAAACACCAGCGCATAGGAACGGTCGCACAGGTCGCGCAAAACATCCTCCGGCACTGCGCCGTCCAGAAAAACGGAGTTCCAGCAGCGCTTGTCCATATAAAAGCCGGGGATGATGTCTTTGTACTCCGCGCGCAGAAGCTCCGCGAGCATCGGCTCACACTTGAGCGAAAGAAGTTCCCGGCAGTCGTAGAGCTTGTACTGCTCGCCCGGCTGGCAGGTCGCGGCGAAGAGCTTTCCGCCCACCTGATAGCGCCACCAGTCCCATTCGAGCTTGTAGTCCTTTACAGCGCCGGTCTTCGAGAGCAGATATTCGTCAAGCCATTCGTATTGATTCATGGTCAAACCTCATTTCCGATGTTGTGCGTCTCCCACGATTTGAGCACCGCAAGCTGCTCCGGCGTTTGAAACCAGTGCTCGCAATGTTCCGGCAGGCCGATGGCGAGCATCTGATACCCTATGAGGCGACCTCCGCAAAGGCCACCTTACAGCCGCACTTGCCATGGACGAAGAACAGACAGGCTTTCTCGTTCGGGACGCCTTATAAAACGGCAGTACCGCCACTGGCTGTAAAATATTCGGTCAAAATCGTTATTATATGAGAATTCCTTCGCAATGGTCGATCTCATGTTGGATAATCTGGGCTGTCCAGCCGGAATAGGTCTTGTACCGCACTTGGAAGTCGCTGTTCTGATACCGCACCTTAATGGAACGTCAAACCGCCGAAAACCATTGCACTACAGATGTTAAGGCCATGAGGATACCCACGCACACATCCTTATGCAGGCTTAGCGTTTCCAGAAGATTCTCCGCTGCCGGCAGGTCATCCTTTGAGGCAAGCTCCGCCTTTTGCGAGAGGAAGTTTATATCTCTCATAATTTCTCGAACCATAGCATCAACCACTTTAAGCTTTCTATGGACAGTTCTTTTTCTTCGGATATTTCAATTCATCATCCCGGCTTTTTACCTGCATTGTGGAACGCGCGGCGGTATTCCGCCCGGCTTCAAACTTTCACATAGACCGTGTACGGATGATCCCGATGATACCCCAGCTTTTCCGCCAGTGCAACAGAGCGCAGATCCATCGCGTCCCAGCTGGGGTACAACCCTCGCCGCAGACATTCCAAAATCAGCGCTGCGCCGCAGGCAGTCGCAAGGCCTTTGCCGCGCANNCCTAACAGCCGCCATCCCCAGTCCGCGGCGGCAATAATCGGCGGCGTCGGCAAACTGCGAGCACCTTTCGCACGACCATGCCGCCGCCTTTGCCTGACAGTAAAGTGACTCATCCATACGGGCCAGCGTATATTCCCGCGGGAGGGCTGCGGCGTATGCGGTCAGCTTGGGAATGTCAAACACATCGGGCTCTTTTCGAATGGCGTACCGAAGCTGCTTATGGACGCGTTCACCCCAGACGCGCTCAATCACGCGGCACCACGCCCGATTTTGCGGGGTAAGGATGGGCGCGGCCGCTTTCGCCACGAGCGCCTCGTTAGGTTCGCCGGCGAAAAAGCAGAAATCCCCGACCACGATCTGTGCCGCCGTGGGATTTTCCGCGTCGTCTGGAATCGCATATCCCATGAAGCCCTCCAGATAGGACCAAATCAAGGTCTCCTCCCAACCCGCAAACAGCGGAGCGAGCCGGGCACAGTCTGGATTATGTTTTGCGGACATCGCAAGCTCCGGAGCGGTGCCGGCGTTGCAAAGCGCGTCGTCTGCCGCAATCCGCGCGATGCTTTTTTGAGGCCCTGAAATCTCAGCGGTCATTGCCCGTTCCTCCTGTACACCAAGTAGAAATTGTGATGAGATCATGATACCTCACCGCTTTTTAGAAAGATAAACTTTCCCTTTTGCAAACATCGCCACGCTTGTTTTCAGTATACCGTACCGTCCAGCTTTTGTGGCGCTGTCCAAAAGGGAGAGAACCCTGTAGTTTCAAGGAATACAGGGTTCTTCTGGTTGGGATAATAGTAGAAAAGAGATTTTTTTGGTCAGACAGAAAACCCCATCGTCTGATTTTCAAATTGGAATTCATTACAGCCAAACAGCCCAATCGCCATAATCAAAAGTACCACTACCATGATGCAGGTTGCCATTGGCGTTAAGTTGCCGGAAAGCGTCTCGCATGCGGATCCGGATCTCCGACTGAATATCTAGACTATGATGACCTGGAAATACTTTTTTTACGGGCAGTACCGCAATCTTTTCAAGCGACGCGAGATATGCTTGTGGATCGGTGGATGGGTAGTACGCAAACAGCGTGTCCTTATAGATAAGATCGCCAGTAAATAAGTATTCGCGTTGCGGTTCCCAAAAACATAGATGTCCTGGAGAATGTCCCGGAGTATGCAGTGCCGTGATTACGCGTCCACCAAGATCAATGGTGTCGCCGTCTTGTAGCATCCGTGTAGGCATTCCCTGAAAGAACTTATAAGTGTTGATGTCATAACCCTCCGGCAAATTGCAACGATCTATGACCATGCCCCGGATGGTATCCATCGTCAGCGGGAATTCACCGTTCAGCCAGTTTAGTTCAGCCTCATGTGCATAGAAATCCGGGTAGTATTCGTGCCCGCCGATATGATCCCAATGGATATGTGTTGCCACGGCAGTAACGGGCTTGTCCGTCAGTTTTTTAACTTCTTCGGAGATGTTGCAGATACCAAGCCCAGTGTCGATAAGCAAACACCGCTCGCTACCTTCAAGCAGGTAACAATGTGTTTCCTCCCAATGGCGGTATTCGCTGATAATGTGAGTATCTACCTCAACTTGATCGAGTGTAAACCAGTTTCCCATTTTGGTTATTCCTTTTTGCTGTGTAATAAATTTTAAATTTAAATTTGAGATTACTTCTTGTTCGGTTTGCGTTTTAGAAATAATAGTTTTTCCATATCAGAAAAGAGAGACATATCGGTTAGTTCAAACCATAACCATCTCCCGTCATGATACGTTTGTGCTTCATCATATATTCTCTGAACTATTTCGGAATATTCCGCTTTATCTGCTTCAAACTTTTCGCGTTCTTCCTTACCCAAAACAACCATAAAATTGAAACAGTTTTCTTTTGCGTAGAAGGTGCAGAGCGTTTTCCCGCCTCGGCGATATTTGTATTCGTATACCCACTCTTTGTAACCATTGGTCCAAAGACGTTCCATATCATATTTTCCGTCAATCAAGGCACAGAGCTTTGTCCACACATCATACAAAGGGTGTCCTAGTAAGGTTATCATGATATCATCATTCGGCATTTTTTCCAGCATACTGCCCCCGTAAATTCCTGTTTATTTGTGTAATGCCATAAGTTTAATCTATAATACNNGTGTTTGTCCATACAAAGAAAGACATAGGGTGGGCTGTCCAGAAGGCTTTGGGTTCTATCACCGCATCCAGCATCAGGGAGAGAATGCGCCGCAGTTTGGCACAGCGCGGATATTCCTGCAGTTTATCCATGGCCTGGGAAAAGCCCTCGGCGAAGGTGCCTGTTCGTACTTTCTCCACGACTTCGTTGGAAAAAACGTAATCTTCCGATCTGATCATGGTCTCCTGAAAACACAGCTATAATAAGGCGCACGCCGAAATCCTATTGAGCGTTCGGAAACTTCGCGGCACCGTTTCTTAACCTGTGGTTAAACGGTTGGCGGATGCCTGCATAGCAGGCTTTTCCCATTCACGCAGCACGGTCCGCTGCTCGGGCGTATGGAACCAATGCTCGCCGTTTTCCAGGACGGTGAGCGCCGCGTTGTGGGCGGCCGCGAACTGTTCCACGATCTCACGGCTGGTCATGTTGTCCCGCCCCGCATAGAGAATGGCCGTGGGGCAGCGCCAGTTTTGAATCGGATGCCGCCGTTCCCAGGTGAGATAGTGCCACGAAAGGGTCTGCCCGAAGTTGGTAGCGATTTCGCCCCTTTCTTCCAGCTCCTGTTCGGTGACGCCCGCCCACTGCATCATGTCGGCGATCAGCCGCTCCATGTCGACAATGGGCGAAACGAAAAGCGCCTTGTGAAGCTCCTCGCCCGCAAAGGCCAGCATGGCGAAATGAGCGCCGATGCTGTTGGCACGGAGGCTGATCTCGCTCCATTGCGACTTCATATAGCCCAGCACCGCCTGCAGCTCCGACACCGCGGTCCATGGGTTGAAGCGGTTTTCTTCGCCCTTGCGCGCCCCGTGCTCCGGCAGGTCAATTGCCAGCACCTGATAACCGGCAGGACAGGCGATTTCGGCGAAAGCCGAGCCTTCTTCCTTGCACCCGCATTGACCGTGGACAAATAAATATGCTCTCCGGGACGGCTCTCCGTATAGCACAGCGGGAATGCCCGCGAGCATTTTGTATTCTGTTTGCATGGTTCTCCCGCCTTTCAGACGATTTTGTATCCCGCGTTCGTCATTCTGCTCTCCCTCAATGTTATTTCTTCTTCGGCTGCGGCAACTCATCGAACATCGCCTCAAAGAGGCCGGTCAAAAACGCCGGGGTGTTCACGTTGTCCACCACCAGCATTTCTTTGGCACCCTCATAGCACTTCCCGCACCGCGTCAGACATGAGTCTGAGCGCCGCGTCAACCGGCTTTACAAGCAATCGGTCGTCATAGATGTCACCGACGATTTTCCCCTTGTAATAGAGAATGTACTCGCCCATCATGGCGCGGTAAGAAACATCCTCCAGCCCGGAGAGCTGTTCGGGAATAAATGTAAGATATTCTTTGCTGGAAGCCATATGGCGTCACCTCGCAGATGAAAAGTATAGGAAAATCAAACTCGTTTTCTGTATAGACGGTAGTAATAGTAACTGTCGCTCTCCATGTTGGGCTGAACATGGCCCATAGGTGTTCTCTTTTCAAAAAGTTCAAAACCGCATTTTTCAGCCAGCCGGCAGGAAGGCAGGTTGGCGCAGTCGATCGTTGCGATCAGATAAGGGAGACCAGAAACGTGAAAACACCAGTCCGTCAACGACTCCACCGCCTGCCGAGTGTAGCCCTTGCGCTGGCAGGCCTCGCTCATGAAATAGGCAACCTCTACCTCGCCCAGCGTGTCCTCAAGCCCCATTCCGACCATACCGATGAGCTCATCCGTCTCTTTTTTTACAACCGCGTAGCGTTTGTTTTCTAAGACGTCCGTAGATTCCTTTTTCGATTGCAGCCAGTCGATATAGTCGTAATAATCTTTGGGCAGCTTCGCGTGTTTCGACCAATCCTTCATGAACCGGACGATTTCTTTCTCACGCACGATGCGATAGAGCGCCTCGGCATCTTTTTTTTCAAAATCTCGAATTACAATATCAGATAATTCTATCCGCATAAAACCGTTCTCCTTGTTTCATTGCAAATTGTCCCCATGTAAATCAAAGTTTGATTGTCCGCAGTTTTGCCGCAGGATCCAAGCCCCACTTTTTCAAAATCCGCTCCAGATACGCGGCGTCCAGCAGGTTGACCGTCTCGAAATGGCCCTTATAAAATACCGCCCAGTTGTTAAACACGCAGGGCAGCTCCTTCGCCTTTTGCAGGGTGTCCACCTCAATGAGCGAAACGGGCACGCCTTTTTCCACGCAGGTCTGCCGCACCGTCTCCACACACTGGGGGATATATGGGCATTGCAGGTCGTAATAGACCGTCAGCTCCTGCGCGTCGATGGCCTCCCGTTTTGCACCGGGCGCAAAGCGCGGCAAGCTGCCGTCGAAGGAGAGCGCCAGCAGTTCGTAGCCACTTGCCGTCCCATCTACCGCCGTGAAGCCGAATTTTTTGGCAAACGACTGGTCGGAGAGCCAGCTCTTCTGCTTTTTGCTGCCCAGCATGCAGACGCCGGATTTTCCATTTGCGCGGGCGTCCGAGAGGCAGGATTCCATGAGCGCCCTGCCGTAGCCGTTGCCCTTGTACTCGCCGGAGACCCACAGGCAGTAGATGTACAGGAAATTGTCGCCGAGGACGGGTACCCACGCCGTTTCCAGCGGTGCGTACTCGATGAAAACCGTGCTCTTGGCGTCGAGCTTGCGAAAAACGTGCCCCTCGCAAAGGCGTTCTTTCAGCCACAGGCGCTTTGCCTCCACGCCCGGATGGGGCTTCTTGCGGATGATGCAGCAGAGATGCTCGCAAGGCAGATTTTCCGCCGTCAGGTCGATGAAATCAGGCTCCATGGTGTTCCCCCTTTCTTTTGCGGCGTCAAGGCCGCAAGCAGGCTTGCACATAGTCCTTCGGCACATCCATCCGGACGGCGGTTTCTTTTACAGAAAGCCCACTGTCCAAAAAACGCCGAACTACGATTGACATGTTTTCTTCGACCTTGATGATGTGCCCGTCCGGGTCATAAAAGCGCACCACCCGCTGCCCCCAGGGGTGCTCCAGAAGGGGATGCACATAAGCGATGCCCGGCGTGGCGGCGAGCCTCGCCGCAAACTCGTCGATTTGGTCTTCTTCAAAATACAGCTCAGCCGCATTGTTCTTGAATACGATCTCGTCGTTTGCTCTGTTGAGGAATCCCGCCCATGTATCCACCGTTTGTAGCGCAATGCCGCCCGTCAGGGTCACGTTCGCGCCGAAATCGGCCACGATCTCCAGCCCCAGAACTTCGTAATAGAATCGCTTGGATCTTTCCATATCCCTCACCGCAAGGAGCGTAGCAGTATATCTCATTGGTTCCTCACTTTCGTGTTTCGGCCCACTGCTCAGATCAAAATTCCGTCGCAGTGGTTGAGCTCGTGCTGGATGATCTGCGCGGGAAAACCGGTGAAGGTCTTGATTCGCGTCTGGAATTCCCGGTTCTGGTACTGCACCTTAATGGACTGCCAGCGCTTTGTTTTGCGGGTGCCTCCGAGGGAGAGGCAGCCCTCTTCCGCCTCATAGGGGCCGGACTTTTTGAGGATCTCCGGGTTGAACATCACCATATACTGCCCATCGTTGTCGAAGCTGATGANNTGTTGGCTGCCATGCCCACGCAGCCGTCCTTGTGAGCAATCAGCGTATCCAGCAGATCGTCGGCCGTCGGCAGGTCCTCCAGCGTCGCCGGGGCGGAGGGCTGCGAAAGAAAAATAATGTCCCGCATGATCTCACGAACCATGGTGAAACCTCCAAAATATCTTTTCTCCATCATACCATGCTTTTTCGCTCATTTACAGTTCCTTTTCTCAAGCTTGCAAATGTCGGCTTTCCGGCCTATACTGGTTTTATGACAAAGCCATCGGCTTTCTCAAATTTATCTTATTAAGGAGACCTGCTGTTTGAAGAACAACACCTTGGAGCGTGTCGGCTGACCGGGAGGTTTGCCGAACGACTCAAGCCTCCCAAAATTGACATTCATCAACTTTTAGGAGGAAAACCATGCAAAACAATATTATCATCAGAATTGAGACCCCAAACGATTATGCAGCAACCGAAAACCTGACCCGCGAGGCGTTCTGGAACGTCTACCGTCCCGGCTGCCTCGAGCACTATGTCCTGCACTGCTTTCGCGGAAAAAAGGACTTTGTCCCCGGGCTGAGCCTTGTGATGGAACAAAGCGGGAAGCTCATCGGCCATGTCATGTACGTCCGATCCGAAATTCATGCCGACGACGGCCGGAACATCCCTGCCATGACCTTCGGCCCCATCAGCATCACCCCGGAATTCAAGCGGCAGGGCTACGGAACCATTCTTCTGCGCGAATCCATGCGCAGGGCGGAAGCTCTGGGCGTGGGGGCACTGGCTATCGAGGGCAACATCGGCTTCTACGGAAAATCCGGCTTCGTCGTGGCGAGCGCCAGGGGCATCCACTATGCAGCCGAGCCGCGGGACGCGGAGGTGCCGTATTTCCTGGTCTGCGAGCTGAAGCCCGGCTTCCTCGATGGTGTCACCGGCACCTATCAGGACCCCGAGGGCTATTTTGTGGACGAGGCGGAGGCGGAGCGTTTTGACGCGCAGTTCCCGCCCAAAGAGAAGAAAAAACTGCCCGGTCAATTGGTCTAAGGCATATAAGAGAAAAGCCCGGAAATGGAGCAACAACTCCATTTCCGGACTTTCATCTTGCGGGGACATCAAGCGAAAACGTATCTGCCGCCTTACTTTTTCTCCTTGACCGCAATCCAGATCTCGCAGGTATAGTCCGGGTTCTGGGTATCCGCCGAAGGATAGACCTCCAGTTCCACGCCCTGGCCATACTCATAGTTGCTCTGCGGGAAGAACTCCGTGCAGATGCGCTTGTAGGTGTCCTTGAAGGCGTCGGGCATTTTGCCGCGGCAGGTAAACACCGCGTAGGTGTAGGCCGGAATCTCAACGATGTCCAGGCCTGAGTCGGTCAGGGGCGCGCCGTTATACTCTGCACCGATGCCGTAGGGGAAGCCAGAGTCCGCCATGTCCCCGGAGAAGCAGATGCCCAGTACACCGTGATACGTGTCGAACTTTCCATACCTGCATATTTTGCCCATCGTGCCGTCCGCGCCGACCTCGTTCCAAAATGCGGAGATGTCCGCTGTGGCGGTGTCGCCCTGGGGCTTTGTGACCTGCTTCTTTTTGCAGACCAGCTGAAATGCGTCTTTCTTTTCAATTCTGTAATCCATGGTCGTTCCTCCCGATAAAATTAGTTTTACGGAGAGTCTGGAGAAGGATTTGACGCTCCCGCCGTGCCGCGCCTGGGTGGGCGTGACGCCGTGAAAGCGGGTAAATGCGCGGGAAAAGCTCTCGGGCGTGTCGTAGCCATATCGGTATGCGATGTCAATGACCTTGTCGTCTGTGCGCATCAGATCCTCGGCGGCAAGGGCCAGGCGGCGCATCCGGATGTAGTCGCCCAGCGTGAAGCCGCAGAGCATGGTGAACATCCGCTGAAAGTGAAAGGGCGACGAGCAGGCCGCCCTCGCCGCCTCCTCATAATCCACCTCGCCTGTGAGGTGCGCCTCGGTATAGTCCAGTGCCCGCTGGATTCCCGTGATCCAATCCATTCTTCAGCCTCCTTCCGTATGCTGTCATTCTATCGCAGTTCGCCGGCAGTCTCATGACTTTCCGTGCGGTGTTGTGTCAGGGAGGAATCGTTCAAGTGTATAAGGCNNCGATCTCCTGTATTTTGCGCTTCATTTCCGCGCGGATATGCGGCGGTTCCAAGCATTCGCATTTATCCCCGAAGCTCAGAAGAATGTCATAGTAATATTCGTTTTCAATGCAGGGAAAGTTCACAATATAATGCTCACCATCGTCGGGCAAGAAGTTTTCATAAGTGCAATAATCGAGCATCCTGTCCATGACAGACTTGTGGATACGAATTTTGATTCTTGTCTGCATGGTTTCCAGAATGTCGGCAAAATCCAACTGCGGCTTTTCATAATCCTGCGGCGTGAAAAGTTCCTCTTCCATTTGCAGGTTTGACATGCGGGATAGCTTGAATAAGCGGAAATCATTTCTTTTATGGCAATACCCCTGTAAGTACCAGTGGTTGNNCAAGGCGGTTTTGATCATTTCTAAATATGGCTGTATGTTTCGGTTGCCCATCCACGGGCTTAAATCGATGTAAACCTGATTTGCTTTTAATTCAATGTCCTTTGCCCGGTCGGCGGGGATGAAGCTCTTGACCTTCGCAAGCGCGTTTACCAGCTCATCCCCACGCATCACACCCGAAAGATTGGAAAGCCCCATCAGGATGGTGGAAAGATCGGCAGTGGAAAAAACATTTTTATCAAGCTTGTATTGCTGCATGATTTCAAAGCCGCCGCCCACTCCCGATGTGGAGCGGACGGGAATCCCCGCCATGTTTATTGTGTCTATGTCGCGGTAGATTGTACGGGGAGAGACTTCAAACATATCGGCCAGCTCCTGCGCGGCGACCCGCTCTTTTTCAAGGAGCAGCATAATGATGCTCACAAGTCTATCTACTTTCATTGGACGGCCGCCCTTCAAAATTCCTTTTTTCATTGCGGATTGTTGCCATGATGTTGACAACAATTACATGGTACAATAAGTTTATCAGAAACACAATGAAAACGGAGGAAAATTATGTTTACAATCTATGTTTACGTTCAGGATACGTTAGCCGACTGGGAGCTGGGGTATGTGACTTCAGAGCTGAATTCCGGTCGTTTTTTCAAAAAGGACGCCCAACATGTATCACTGAAAACGGTCAGTGCTTCAAAAGCGCCGATTCGTACGATGGGCGGGCTGACGGTGGCGCCCGATTGCCAGATTGACGACATTGTTGTGGCCGAAACAAGCGTACTGCTGTTGCCGGGCGCAAATCCCTGGAGCGACCCGAAGAATGATGCGATCCTACATAAAGCAGGTGAATTTCTCTCGGCGGGCGCTACAGTAGGTGCTATCTGCGGAGCTACCGCCGCGCTTGCAGGCTGTGGCTTGTTGGATAACCGTCCGCATACCAGCAACGGGCCGGGATTCCTTGAGATGTTCGCCCATGATTATAAGGGACAAAGCTTTTATATCGACCAGCCGTCTGTGGCGGATCACAACCTGATTACCGCAGGCTCCACCGGCGGTTTGCTGTGGGCAAAGCAAATCATCGAGCGTTTAGGCGTTTTTCAGGCCGACACGCTGGAAGCCTGGTATGCCTACTTCAGCGCCGGCAAGCCTGAGTATTTCTATGCCCTTATGCAAACCCTGCCATCCTCAAATTTTGCGCCGTAATAAACAAAGAAAGACGGATTTTGAGTACACGGAGTCGCTGTCGGCGGTAGTGTCAAGAGAAGTTCGCAATTTGGGGACTCCGAAAATGAATCAAGCTGCTTTTTGCAGCAGTGTCTGAATGGATTGCGGGTTAAGATACGTTCTGGAAACCGACCAGTCCTCGGCGTATTCCATGAGGTAGGTCGTCACCAGCCTCAGGTAGGAATCTGGATTTGGAAAGATCCCAACGACATTGGTCCTGCGGCGAATCTCTTTGTTCAGCCGTTCCAACATATTCGTTGAAGCGGTTTTGCGGGCGTCCAGTTCCGGGAAAGCGTAGAACGCGAGAGAATCCTCCAGCCCCTCTTCCAGAACTTCAATCGCCTTCGGAAAACGATTTTCATATTGCTTGATCATGCTATGGCTCATTCTCGCGCCATAGCGGCATGGGGTGCAAGCCAGATTTCTTTCAGTTGAGAGGCAAAGGATTCCTTCTCTTTCTGCGGAATATGAACCAGAATATTTCGCATGAAATGTACCTTGCAGCGCTGCCAGGAGCTACCGGGGAAGCTCTCCTGAATCGCCGCAATCAAGCCTTTGTTTGCGTCTGAAATGACCAGCTTCGGCGTTTTCAAACCGCGCGCCTGAAACAGCTGAGAATAACTCTCTCTGGACTCGTCCAGCATGGGCTCCACGGCAAGAACCTCTCGCTTTCCCTCCTCGTTTACACCACAAACGATCTGCACGGCCATGCTGACGACATGGCCATCCACGCGGACCTTTTCATATAGCGCATCTACCCAGAGTACAGGGTAACACGACTTGTCCAAAGCACGGCTCCGAAATTCCCTTACCTGATCGTTTAGCCCCTTTGTCATCTCGCTGACCTGACTGCGGGAGATGTTTTCAATGCCGAGGCTGTGCGCCAGTTTCTCCATCTTGCGGGTAGATACGCCTTGCACGAAAGCCTCTTGTACAACTTGGATCAGGGCTGCCTCGCTGCGCTTGCGCTCTGTCACAAAGAACGGAATATAGCCTTGTCCCCGCAGTTTGGGGACCATAAGATACATTGTTTCCATACGTGTATCCAACCGGCGCGGCCGGTAGCCGCAGCGAGAGGCGCTGTGTGTATTCTTCTCGGCTCTGGTGAGGCCGGAGACCTCCGCTTCCATGAGCTGGGCGCAGAGCCACTCCAGCATGCTGAGCATAGGATCCGGTTCTCCAACACATTTCAGTAGCAATTCCGTCAGGTCTGTGCTATTCTTGATTTGAGCCATTGGGTTTCAACTCCTTTTTGAATGTTTCGACACCATTCATTTTACCGGAGTCCCAATGGCTTTTCTATATCTTTCTCAAATTGCGAACTTTATTGTACTCTATCCATATACATTTAAGGATACAGAAAAATAATGAATATATATACGATTATTGTACAGATAGGCTATAAACTAATCATTGCCGATTACCTATGAGGACGTTGAAGATAAAAAATGAGATTGGGGAATTGCCTAAAGAAATCAAAAATTTGTCCTACTACGTATCTAGAATATTGGATCATCATTTGCAAATAACCGGGCCCATCATATAAAACAACGTATCGATAGAGCTTCTTATCTTAAATAGATAGGAGCTAAGAAAATGTGTGGAAAGCTAAATTTTATTCAAAATGAGAAAGTATTCTTATTGGCAAAACAGATTGAAGAAGAAACTGGAAAAAACTGCTGAATTTAAAAGAGGTAGCAGATTATTTGCATTGCGGCGATGAAGAAGTCAAAGCTTTGATCTCATGTGGCAGCCTGAATAGCGTTGTGCCTAATGGTAGTATTTTTAGGACTCTGGATATTGCAGCATTTGAGCTTGGAATTATTGATAGAGATCTTGACTTTACGCTGACATCGGCGTTACCATCTGCATCACTCATTATTGAGGATATTGATGCGGAGGAATTTGAAATGATTAAGAAAAAATACGGGCTAGGTTCAGTTTATTGGAATGAGAGCAGGAATTGCTGGCAGGCAGCATTTTATGTTCTGGAGGACGGAGAGAAAAAGAGAAAAATAATAAGTGCGCAATCATCAGATGAGGTATATCTAAAAATGGCTTAGCTCCGGAGCGGTAAGATGGCGTTCGTCAGTGAGGAAGAAATTCCAAAGCCTAAGGAGCTGCACAAGGTAGCTGCCATATGGGGTTATATACTGGAGAATATTAAACGTCCTGTCATAAGCGATGATACATACAAGTGGTATAAAAATATCACAAAGCCTATGATAACGCAGCTTGGAGATGTGAAGATTTAACGTCAGCTCAGATCATTGACTTCATTAACAGCTTGAGGTACACGGCTGTTGGGGAACTTGCTTCGGAAAGTCGTGTTAAAAAGGCCACAGAACAATTAAAACTGGTTATCAACTACTCGCTGGAAGAAGGCTACATAACAAAGAACCCTTACAACAGAAATGTGAGACGACCTAAGGGAGTAGACCGTGACCCAAGGCAAACAGCATTGACCTGGGCTGAGCTAGAGCAGCTATTGACTGAGATTAAAAAGACAAAGAGTAATATGATGAAAACACTTGTCCCTGCTTTACTGCTAAGCGGGCTTCGCATAAATGAATTTCTGGCATTGAAATATAGTGACCTCGACAGAGAGACAGGTACAATTTATGTACATGAAGCAATCCATATAACATACAACAAGACTACCGGCAAGAGAACAGGTCGTGATTTTGGTGAGACAAAAACCGAAGCAAGCGTTAGGAAAATTCCAGTGCCACCTTTATTCTTTGATATCATAGATAACTGGCATAACTTTGTTTATAAGAATCCACGCAGAGTTTCAGGCATAGAAAGAGAAGGAACGCAAGATATCATCTTTGCAGGCGTGGATGGAAAAATAAGGGCGGATGATACCACACGGGCCAGATGCGCTGACTATTTAAAAAAATGGGGCCTGAAGAAAACAAACACTACCTTTCATGGCTTCCGCAGGACGTATGCGACGTTCATGCATGAATCTTCAGTCGATAAAGGAACTGTAGCGTTGGTTTTAGGCCATAAGCCTGCTGTGGATAAGGATGGTCAGGTTGCAAGTGAACATTATATTCGGCCAGATGATGATGTGGTCACACAGAAGAAAATGAAGGAGGCAGTAGAAAAATTTTATGACTATGTAGGCAGCATGTTCGAGGAAAATATTGAGCTAACGTATCTAAATAAAAAATGAGCAAAGTAAGGTGTTATTGTAAGAGTAGGCTATTTGCTATCAGAATCGCTAACACTTCTCGAACATTATGATGTGATATTAATTTTGACTTGGGGAATGACGAATGCTGTGGTGAACTTCAAATGCAGCGATATCTGTAGTAGAGCCTAAATGCAAAAACAAAAGAACCCTGTAGTTGCAAGGACTACAGGGTTCTTCTGATTGGCGTAATAGTGCAAAAAAGATTTCTTTTCGCGAGCGCACGAAGCCGCGCGACACGAACATTTTGGCCGCAGGCCAAAACCTTGCTGCAGGCGGGATTCATTCTGGCCAAGGAGGTCAAATCAAATCGGGTGGNNGTGGGGCCGCCGAGGGCGGCGGAATCCAGAAAGAAGGGGCAAAAAAGATTTTTGTTATTAGGACAAATTATACAGGTCAGGTTAGCGATGAATTGGAATTTGCAGCTTCCGATTATACTTATTCTGTTCATCCTAAATGTCAAAATCGCTGATCTAAGATTGCTATCACATCTGCCTCTGATTACAGTATTCAGTACGCAATCCTTTCGTGGTTAATCCAGGAATTATAGGAAACGCCTGACTCTGTTGCGGTATTTCACATATTTTTCGCCGTATATCTTTCTTAGCGATTCTTCCTCCAGTGGGATTTGCCGGTTGAAAATCCATATTCCTGCAACCATATAAATCAGTATAATCCAATTTGGAATAATCAGAAATACGCCGGTCAGAACCAATCCGAATGCCGTATATATGGGATTGCGGCTGATTGAAAATGCGCCGGTGGTAATAAGCTCCCCGGGTTGATCTTCATCTAAACCGACACGAAAGCTTTTTCCAAATGAAATCAGCGCATATACAAAGAATAAAATCCCCATGATACATATAGCCACGCCTGCCCAGGAGACCAATTCATTATAAAACAGATCAGCTCCGATTTCAGGCAGACCAAACGCGCTTGAGAAAATAATGTAGAATAACAGCAAGGCAAATGGTGGGATAAAGAAATCCTTCTTATCCAGCTCGCCAAAACGAAGCGCTTTTATTCCCAGCTTTTTTAATTGGAAAGCCCGGAACAAAACAAGAATTACAAGCAAAACCAATGTTACTACTGCGATATATCTCGCCATACTGTTTCCTCCGTTCATGATGTAATAAATTTTGTATCCAGAACACCACATTTTTCACATAAAAAGATTTTGTGGGCTGGGCGGGCATTACTAATCCGCCCGATAAATTCCTGTTTTTCTGCGTGAAGTAATAAACTTTGAATCCATAATACCACGCTTTACCATACAAGAAAATACATACCTTCCCCTTGGCGGAAAGTATGTATTTCTTTGGTCGGAGTGTAATTATAGGATCTGGAGAAAGTCAGTAATATCAAGGGTTAACACCCGCAGGGACAACAATTGAACTGAGGGGTAACCGGTACGGGGCAACAAAAGAAGCAGCCATTCTTTCACAATTATGTGACAGAACGGCTACTTTACTTATCGATTAGGTTGATTTCATACCAAGTCTTAATCCAACGTGTTTTCGATGAATCTTTTCAATATCACCGCGACCTCGGCTCTTGTGGCCGTGCCCTGCGGGACAAAGTTGCCGCCGTCGCGTCCCGTGATAATGCCGGTGGTCTGGCAGTACAGGGCTGCGCTCTGTGCCCAGCTTGAAATGGCACTGGCGTCGGGGTAATTCAACGCGGTATTCATATCACTGGGTACAACTCCAAGAAAATCCGCGAAACGGTGCAAGATTGCCGCCATCTGCTCGCGGGTGACCTGATCATCTGGCCCAAACTTACCGTTTCCATAGCCTCCGATGATGCCTTTTTCTGCCGCCCAGTCCACATATTTTCCATAGTAGTCATCGTAGTTGCAGTCGGTGAAAGCGTGGACGCTCAGAGTTTCGATTTCGCCGTAGCTGCGCTCGTAAAGATGTCCGATGACCGTCGCAAACATCGCGCGCGTCATNNTGCGCGTCATGCCTGTGTCTGGTGAAAACCTGTTATTTCCGGTACCGTTAAAGAGCTCGCGTTCGGTAACAAATTCGATATAGTCCTTCGCCCAATGCGATCCAGTATCCGTAAATGCCTTCGCGTTGTCCTTAAAGAGTACCGTAACGCCGGAGGGTGCAATATACTTTCCATTCGCCGCGAAACCGATGAACACCTCGTTTCCATCGGAGTCCACATAGTAAGGCAAGCCCGCCGATTCGTCATAAGCGGCTGTGTTTTTCACCACCAGAGCATATGGCGAAAACTCCACGGCGTCAAACACGAGGTACCAGACGCCATTAATTTGCTTAAGCTGAGAATTAAGCGTTGCAACAGTTCCATCATTTGATTTGTGCATTATGGATAGCTGGTCTTTCACATCCAGCAGTTTGTCGGGTACCGGCAGGGAGATCGTCACGGCATAGCCGTCCTTCGGCTCCGTCTTCGTGTTTGTCCCCTTGATATACAGGGAAATATCAAAAGGATAGATTTTGTTCCCGGCTCCAAGGCTGAAATCTGAGGCGGTTTCTGTCGTGTCCGTGACCTTTACCTCAACGGAATTTGAGAACGCATTCGTCATATTGGCTTCCGCCTTGATCTGCCCTTGGCTGCCGCTGAACAAATCGCTGCTCGTCTCGGTCACGGTGATGGTGCGTGAGGGCGTGTAATCGCTGCCACCGCCGCTGGCTGCCGTGTAGCCATCATCGGTTGCTGCGGTCTTGCCCCACTTGCTTATCTTGCTGTCGGCAGTGCTTATTTCTACTACTTCGATATATTTGCCGTCAGCTGCAGCTACTTCAAAAGAGCTGATTCCATTTGTGCTCTCAGTCCAATTGCCGATGGTTATGCTATCGCCTACGTTGGGTGCGCTGGGTTCGCTGTCCACCACCCGGTAGTAGATTTTATGGTTACCGTCGGAGTTTACCGCGGTGCTTATGGTCAGCATCACCTTGCCGTTCTCTGGGGTTGTCTTCGCGGCTACGCTGGCAGTTATACCGCTGGCAGCAATGGGTTCCACCGGCATGTTTCTCAAGGTGGGATAGCTGGCTCCGCTTTCGATGATCCAGACATTGTCCATATCCCAGACATCAGTCCAATTGCCCGCCGTCGTATAGGTTGATAATGTGCTGTAAAATGAGGCATTGCTCTGCTGGCTGCAAGTGTGTCCTGCATTGCCGGCTTCTATGATACCGATTCCGGTTGAGGAGGCTCCCGGATATGAATTGTCTTTATAATAGCAAGTGAGAACTGCCGAATCATCGCCTTCCAGCAAGCCGGCAAAGCTTCCCACCCTTGTCGCAGAGCCGCCGATGCCGGTCAAAACACCCGCGCAAAAGCTGTTTTTGATTATCCGTTGAAATTCTACAATTTCACCAATAAAGCCTCCGACAACATCAGTGCTGCTGCTGACATTTCCTGATGCGTAGCAATGATTGATTAGACCGGGATTACTCGAAATGAGCCCAATACATCCTCCCGTACTATCCGTTCCACTGACATTACCGCTGGCGTAGCAGTCGCTCACGTTTATATTGCCGGATGAATCCATGGGTTGAAAGTATCCGATCAGCCCGCCGGTTCTAATGCTTCCTGTTACCTGGCCCGTGGCATAGCATTTTTTAACATTGCGGCAAGGGCTTCCAACCAATCCTCCCGTACAGGAAGCACCGCTGACATTTGCGCTGGACCAGGAATATGATACGGGATTCACGCAAAGGCCCATCAAGCCTCCGGTATAATCCTGTCCGGTAACCGAGCCGCTGGCCCAGCAGTTACTTACACTTGCAGAACAGTCACCTGCCAGAGCCCCGGTATAGTTATTTCCAACCAGGGCGACATTTTTTAAACCCAGATTGCATAACGAGCCTTGTCCAATTCTGCCGAATAGCCCCACGTATTGTTGACTGCTGTTGTTAACTGACAGGCCGCTTATTATATGGTTTTTCCCGTCAAAACTACCTGCAAAAATACGATAGCTTGTTAAAGTCATTGTTCCATAATCCGGGTCACTATAAGTATATTTATATGGAGCCCCCCCGATAGGTGCCCAGCTATGAGCGGATAAATTCAAATCTGCAGTCAATTCAAAATATTTGCCGCTATAATCAGTTCCTTCATTTGTCATCTTGGCCAGGTAGGCCAGTTGCTCAGGCGTCGAAATAAGATAAGGGGCCGTGCTGGATGATCCATCTCCGCTTTCCGCTGCAAACCCTGTGGCAGCATAATCGGCCCAATGATAGCCGTCATTCGTGGCTGCGGTCTTGCCCCACTGAGTGATGGTGCTGTCAGCGTCTTTTACTTCCACCAACTCGATGTAGTTCCCGTCGGCTGCGGCCACTTCTATGGGCGATTTCCCTGTAATTTGGGTCCAGCCGTCCGATATAAATACATCTCCCACACCAGGTGCGATGGGCTTGCTCTCTACCACCCGGTAATACAGCTTGTGTTCGGTGGCGGCAGCCGGGCTGAAGCTCAGCATTACCTTCCCATTCTCTGGCGTTGTCTTGGCTGCCGCGCCGGCGGTTATGCCGCCGGCTGTCGGGGCGGCATATATGATGAGGTCGCTGCTGTTCAGAGCGAGATGATAGCCCGTATTGGCAATACTGAACAGGCCGTCATTTGTCCCTGTGGTTATATCGGAGACCATGGCTGTTGTTCCGCTTGCGATGGTTCCGCCATATTCCACCTCAAGGGAATTTCCGGTATAGGGGGTGGTGCCGTCGCTCGCATGGATCGCGTTATTTGTCCAGATATCTGCCGAACCGGATATGGCAGGTGAGCCGGATAGGTAAAGGTCGGAAGCATAAGAAGAGCTGTCCTTTACGTTACAAATAGCAGGATAGCCTGCAACCGTATTGGTAACGGAGCCGCCGCTGATATAGAGCTTTGCATCGGCGTTCCCGAAATCGGAGACACATACGGTGCCGGAGTATGTATAGGAATCAATCGAGGCTACGCTGGCCTCTGTGGTATTGGCACTTGTTAAGGTGCCACCGCTGATACGGCAAGTCGCGCCATCGACGCATAAGGCGGCACCGTTACCCGCTTCAATCGCACCGCCGCTGATCTCGGTTGCCGCGCTGGAATATATGCAGTCATTTACTGCAGAAACCGTGCCTCCTGTAATAGTAATAGGACCGGAAGTCGATATGCAGCCTATACCTTCGGACTGCACCAGGGTACCGGTGCCGTCCGCCTCGTTCCAGACTGCTCCGGAAATATCGACGGTGCCGCCTTTGGGGTTGAAAATCGCAGGGCCGTTTTTGCAGTATATCTTGCCGCTGCTTACGGTTATGCCCTTTTCGCCTACGCAAATTGCATAGATGAAGGAATTGCTCGCCCCTGTTGATTCAACCGTACCGCCGCTGACGGTTATGTGGCTGTTACCGTTGCAGTTAATAGCACCGCTATCCCCTGTTGTATTCACCGTACCGCCGCTCACGGTAATGTCGCCGCTTTTATTATTTTGAATTGCAACATCGTCCCCTTGCGACCTGACCGTGCCTCCGCTCACGGTAATGTCNNCTAGGTCGCCGTCACCGTAATTATAGATCGCGTTGCCGTCCCCTGTCGCCTCCACCGTGCCGCTGCTTACGGTTATACTGCCACTGCCGTTATTTTCAATTGTGTAGTATTCGCTGCTGTTCTGAATGGAAGCACCGTCGATGTTAACGGACGCGCCGTCAAGCGATAGCGTAGAATCGTCGCTGTCTGTCAGTTTTCCCTTTAACGTATAAGTCCCGCTTGTGCCCAAATTCACATAACCGCTGCTTCCCAAGTCCAGCGTGCCCTCCGCGCTCGTGTTCATGCCCGTAAGGCCGAAATGCAGCGTTGCCGAACCGGAATCGGAGGTGACATCCGTGGTAACGGCTGTCACAGCCTTATCTATGGTCGAGTAGGCAGTATTCGTGTCCGCGTCGGCTGACGTTGTAAATGCTTCAAAGCTGCCTGCGCTGTCCGCCTTCTTATAGACGTGGAAATTACCTATGGCGGCTTCCGTTGCGTCTGCCCCTTTGGTTATCACATAATATGGGTAGACGGTTTCGTCCGACGCCGCCGCTGGCACGGTAAATCCCGGCATGAGACTTATGAGCATACACAGTGTAAGCGCGAGGCTTAAAATCTTTTTTTTCATTCTGTTTTTCCCCTTCCGCATAAATTATTATTCACAAATCCCGGTTTCTGTAGATCGTGGAGATTACGTTTATCCTGTCCGTACGCACCTGCCGATCGCTTTTGCAAGCCGCTCCCGCTCGACAGGCTTGAAAATAAAATCGGAAGCGCCCGCCTCAAAAGCCTTGACAGCATTGAGCGGATTGCCGCTTAGCAGCACCAGGCTTATTCTCTTGTCTGCATACTTCACCATCCCACAAATGCTTTGCCAGTCGGCCTCGCCGTCGATATCAAGGAATACCGCGTCGGCTGGGTGTCCTTCAAGATATTGCAAGGCCTTGCCGGGATCGGGGATGACGACGGTATCGCNNTCTTCCCAGCGCCTGCATCTGCCACTCAAGGAGCCGCGCGGCATCCTCGTCTCGGATGAGAATAACCGCTTTCAATGACAATCACCTCCCAAATTTAACTCTTTATTATGATTATACAAAACCAAATCTTACAGAAATCTTAATTGAGCGACAGATTGAGCGTGTTTTTGACAAAAAAATACCCGGAAGAAAAAATTTCTTCCGAGCCGGCTCCGTTATTCAGTTATCCGACGCTTTCATAGCTTTCTTTTTTCGTCTCAAAGTATCGTGTTCCCGCAGCGTCGTCAATCTCTCTACAATACGCGATCGCTTTTTCAAGCAATTCGAGATACATGACGTCCAGTTCCGCCTGCGGGATTGCGGCCCAGTCGTAATAGTTTTCCTCAAACAGCGTTCCCCGGTAAAGCGTCATGGCCTTTCGGGCGGTTTCAATCGTATCGCCGTCCACGCTGCCGCAAAGCCGGACAAGTTTTTTGAATTCGTACAGATCGCATTCGACCCGCTCGGGACACACCCGCATCTTTCCTCTTACGGATTCGAGCGACTCCGTAAGAACGCCCAAATCCTGCCGTTTCAGGTTGTAAAACGCGACATATAAATTATTCGCCGCCTTATCCTTTTCAACCTCGGGCCAGAGGGCCTCCATGATTTTCTCCTTGGGGACGAACCTTCCCTCGGCGCAGATCAGATAGGCCAGAAGCTCTTCGGATTTTTTCCTCAGGCCGAGGTTTACCTCCGTTTCGCCGGCGACGACCGAGAGCTTTCCAAAACAGTTTACCATAGTTTTATGCTCGTTTTCCGCCGTGGCCGGAGGCTTTACGGCCCGGAACCTTTCAAGGGTTTTCATCAGACGCTCCTTTTCAATCGGCTTAATGATGTAATCAAGGGCGTTGAGCTCGAACGCTTCGACCGCATACTGGGTATAGGCCGTCGTAAACACGATCTTTACGTCGTTCTGTATCTCAAGTATCCGGGAAAACAGCTCGATCCCGGACATATTCGGCATCTCGATATCGAGNNCGGTCGTGAACATCCCCGCGACGTCGATCCCGCCGATTTCGTCGAGTCGCATTTTCAGCCCCTGCAGCGCGTAGTATTCGTCGTCGATCAAAACCGCTTTCATTTTTTGCCTTCTTTCTTATCGTGAAAAGGGATGGGTTGAGGCGCTTTTGGGCTTTCGTCGTTCAACTCCCGGATGTTCCTCGGGATTGTGATCACGATCCTTGTTCCGTGTCCCAATTCGCTCTCGATTATGAAGTCCGTTCCGCACAGGCTTTCGATCCTCTGCTTGACGTTTATCAGGCCCACGCCCGCGTTTTCGTCCCGGATACCCTGATTCAGCCTTTCCAGCTTAGCCGGCTCGATTCCGACGCCGTCGTCCGAGACTTCGATGATGAAGCCGTCTTTTTCCTCTTTTACCGATAAAACAACCGTTCCGAATTCTTCTTTTTTCCGGACGCCGTGACGGATGGCGTTTTCAACGAGAGGCTGGATGGGCAGCGGCGGCACCATAAGCCCGGGGGTGTCGCACAGATCGTAGACAACGTCCAACTCGTTGACAAACCGGGCTTTTTCGATCTTTACATAGGTCTCGATAAATTCCAGTTCGGCTGAGAAGCTGATAAATCTGGAAAGGTTTTTGAATTCGAAGGAGTATTGCAGATATTTGGAGAGGTCGAGCGTGAGCGTTTCCGCGTATTCCCCGTCCAGTCTGCATAGCGTCGATATCACGTTGAGCGTGTTATACAGGAAATGCGGCTTGATCTGCGCCTGTAGGAAAGCGATCTCGGCGGCGTGAGCTTTTTCCGCTGAGGCTCTGGCATATTCGTTAAGGTCGGTGTAATCTTTTGCGAGGACGATGCCCCAGGTGCCGAGCATAATGAAAAAGCCGACGGGAGACAGCTCGGAAACGCCGCGCAGAATGCACTTTTGATACAGTACGTCGTAGAACCCGCAGGTGATGAAAACCGCCGCGCCCAGAGAGATGGCCGATTTCGATCGGCTGCCGCTTTTCAGCATGCGGAAAAGCGCGTACAGCGCGAGAGAGAACGCGTATACTTCGATGGGAATGGTAAACTGTGTAAAAACATGGATAGGCGTCAATATTATGAATGCCGTCAGAAGCCCGGCCCCCGCGACGATAACTGGCGCGCGTTTTTTCAGTTTTTCTTTATCCGCCAGGCTCAAAAGGAAAAGCGCGATCAGCGCCGACAGCCAGACAAGCGTCAGGTAATCGGTGATGACTACCAGCCTAAACGGTTCGAGGGAACTTAAAATATACGAACCGTAAAGCGTTGTCCTCAGGGCCGTGACGAGGGCCAGAGCAGCGAACAGAAGGATCGGCGGATCTTTTTTAGCAAGGAAAAATATACAGAAGCAAAACAGCGAGATGGTTATAAAACTTCCAATCAGAAACCAGTCTTCCTGCGTGATATGGCGGTCGAGCTTTTCAATCTGGGTAGGAGTACCGAGGACAGCCGGATACCAAACTCCTCCGCGGGCGTAAACGTAGTTTGAAACAACCATCGTGAGCGTGAAACTGTTGCCCATCGGAGAAAACGTTATGCTCTCCGGCTCGTATTCCGGTACGAAGCCCTCTGCCGTCCGGGTGACGGTCCCGTTTCGGGCAAGGAGTTTGCCGTCTATATAGAGCTCGTAAGCCGTGGAGCAGGGCGGAACTCTGATTGCTAACTGCTCGCTCTGGACACCTTCGACGCGGAGTATGTATGTCGCGTATCCATAAGCGGGAAGCTCTTTGCCGCCAACCTCGTAATTGTTCCACACATCGGGAACTGCGGCATAAAGATCCGGAGCCGTGCCGTCTTCCGGATCGGCAAGCTTGTCCCAGTAAAACGCCCACCTGCCGCTGAGCATAACGGTCCCCCGCGTTTCAAAGTCCCAGCCAGACAGATCAAGAACGCCGTTGTCAGCCTTCGGCGCTCCGCCGATATTTGTTCTGACAATTCCGGCAACAATCGCTATAAAAAGCAATATGATCAGCAGCAGGAATATGATTTCCGCTGCTTTTGAGGAATTTCTTTTTTTACTAAATGTCATTTTTGAAACCTCGCAGCCGAAAGCCATGTATAATGCTCTCTGTATCCGGATCTCTTGGTCCGTTATTTATATAAAATAACTCATTTTACCCGTGGAAGCAAACCCTTCCGGTTCTTGTTTTTAGAAAAAATTATAAAAATAACAATGTATGCCTTACTTCAACATTGTATAGCGGAACCGATGATAACTACGGTCATCTGTTTTGGGAGCCAAAGTTTACATCTAATACAGATCAAGGAGCTTCCTGTCCTCGAGACGCGGCACGCATCATTTTCCGGACATCCCGCCAAATGCCAAGCTCTCCATCCAGGCAGGCGTCCCGCAGCCTGGCGAGGGCTTTTTCTTTTGCCTTCAGCACTGCGCTTTCGGTCATCTGAAAGGTGAACGCAAGCTCCACCGGCAGTTGTTCCTCGCAGCCGAACACGCCGAAAAGCCCGCCGAGGATTTCTCTGTCCCTGAAGGAGCATTTTTCAAACTCTTTTCTGAGAAGCTCCAAATAGATTTTCGTGAAAACAGCGTGTTCCACATCGGTCGTTGAAGCCGGATCAAGCGACCACTCGTTGCCGTCATCATCCTCAAAGGTTTCGTCCAGGGAAACGAAAGAGAGTCCCTTATCCACAATCTGTTTTTTGAAGCCCCGTTTCGAAGTGGACATCGGGAAAAGGCTCTGCTCCAATTCCCGCCGCATCGCGCCGAGGATGAACGGATACAGGTATGTAGTAACTGCGGCCCTGCTATCTGGGCGGTAGTCCGCCGCCTGTTCCAGAACAGCGAGCCTGCCGCAGGAGATTAAATCCTCCCGCAGTCCGGGGCATTCGAAGCGGAAGCACAGCTTGTCCGCGCAGCTTTCGATGATCGCCGCGCACGCCGTAAAAATTTCCTCCATGCCGCCGCCCCCCCTTTTTGATGGAAATCTACCGTCCGCCCTTTCTGGTAATATGCAGGGACTCATATAATGTGTCCTTGTCCATACGGCTCTCAGCCTCCCGGTCCGAGAGCCGCCCCGCCTTCGCCATGTCACGGATGTCCGCGAGGGCGTGTTTCGCCGCCCGCCATTCCTCCTCCGTGATCCGCCCCGGCTCTTGTCCGCCGTGATCCTCTGATACGCCTTGTTGTAGCTGCGGAGCACCGGGTTGCCCTCTGCTTTTTGTTTGGCTATATTCTTCGCGCCCTGCTGGCGGCAGGTGCGCCTAGGGTTATCCGCGAGAGGCTGGTCGCAGTAGATGGTCTTGTAGCTCTGTGTCAGCAGGAAAAAACGTTTGCAGTTCTGGCAGCGCCGGATGACGTGCCCCGCCATGACCGCTTTCATAAAGTCCATCTTCAGAAAGCCCTGTATGGTTTCGCTGGAGTACACTTCGTAGACGGCGTAATTGTCCGGCTTGCCGGGAACCTCCATCGGGATGAAGTGAACCTCGATGTTGTCGAACAGCGAGAACGAATGCATCGGATCGCAGAAAAAATNNGTGTAAAAATCATAGAGCGCGGCGGCGTGATTCTCGGGGTCGAGTTTTTTCAGGTGCATCAGGAAGCGGTCAATGAACCAGAACATGGTCTGGTTGAAGGAATAGATATCGCCGACAATTTCGCGGAACTTATTGGCGTTCCACCGGACGCCTTCCGCCGTGAGCAGTTGAAACAGGAGCCTCTCTTTCAGCAGCGCATAAATTCCCTCCATTATTGCTTCCTGATCCTTGCCCTTTCCGAGATTCCCCGAAAGGGCGTAAAGCTGATCGAATTCCTCCGGCGTGATGTTCAGGATATCCGCTGTCAGTTCCCCAAGCGGGAAGGACTGCCCCGCCACTTCAATATGGCTTCCCTGAATACGGAAAGCGATTTTANNCATTATATAGGATTGAGTTTCGAACGTTAATCCCATTTTCTGAATTTCTCCAAAATGTTCCACAACCATATTGTAAGGGATAGTGATTTAAAAATCAATCACAACGATAAGGAGGTTCAACATGGGAAAAGAAACGCTGCGGCTCATATCCGAGCGAAATCCAGGCGGAGGAGGTGAAGTGGCTCTGGTACCCTTATATTCCGCGAGGAAAGATTACGATTGTGCAGGGCGATCCCGGCGAAGGAAAAACGACCTTTGTCCTTGCGCTGGTGGCGCTGCTTACGACGGGGCTGCCCCTGCCGGAAAGCGATTCGGCACTGCCGCCCCTAAACGTCATCTACCAGACGGCGGAGGACGGGCTGGCGGATACGATCAAGCCTCGGTTGACGGCGGCGGGCGCGGACTGCTCACGTGTACTGGTCATCGACGAAAGCCGGAAGGAACTGACCCTTCGGGACGAGCGTCTGGAGCAGGCTGTCAAAGAAACCGGTGCGGGGCTGATCGTGCTCGACCCGCTACAGGCGTATCTTGGCGACGGTGTGGACATGCACCGAGCGAACGAGGTGCGGCCCGTCTTTAAAAAGCTGTGCGCCATGGCTGAGCGCACCGGCTGCGCGGTAATTCTCATCGGCCACATGAACAAAATGCAGGGAGCCAAGTCCA
>DEMY01000061.1:0-3618 GCA_002359425.1 Clostridiales bacterium UBA2658 | reverse complement strand
GCGACGGACCCAATATCCATGTTGTCGCCCACAACAAAAGCAGCCTTGCGCCGGAGGGACGGTCGATAGCCTTCGAGCTGAATCCAGAGACGGGCTTTCAGTGGAAGGGGTACTGCGATACCACGGTGGACGAGCTGCTGAGCGGAAGCGGTTCCGTTGCTACCAAAACGACGCAGATGGAGGACGCGCTCCGCGAGATGCTCTCCGGCTCTGTCACTGCCGAGGAAATTCAAAAGAGGGCTGATGAGATGGGCGTCTCCCTGCGGACGCTGATGATTGCGAAGAAAAATCTCGGCGTTATATCGGAAAAGCAAGGTGGTCGATGGTTTTGGCGGCTGCCCGAGTCAAGGATGTAAGGATGTAAAGGTCTTAACCTTGTCGAGCTGACTGAGCGGCATGCTGCGGTCAACCAGGACCTGACGGATGTGCTCGAGCGCAGGAGGTGGTCGGAATAGCCACCGTGAATTTTATCAACAGCCCGAGGATGCAAAACCGGCCCGGGCTCAAATACGTTCTCGGATACTGCGCCCGCGAGAATAAATGCAGCGGGAATGACCGGATGCTGGTCAGCGGCGTGAACTGTACGCCGGAATCGGCCTATACGGAAATGATGAATACCAAGCTGCTCTACGGCAAGGACAGCGACCGATTCTACTACCACATGGTGCAGTCCTTTGATCCCAGGGATGCGCTGTCGNNGATGTACAAGAATTATGAAGTTCTCGTTTGTACTCATGTGGACAAGAAATATATCCACAGCCATTTCATCATAAACAGCGTCGGCTTTGAGTCCGGCCGGAAGCTCCACCAATCGGCCAAAGCCATTGCGGAAATCCGGAAGATGTCCGACGCGCTGTGCATGGAATACGGGCTGAATATCTGTCAGCCCAAGCCAAAAAGCGAGCAGGTCAAGGGCATCCGGGCAAAGGAATACCACACCGCCATGCGCGGCGAAAGCTGGAAATTTCAGCTCATCAACGTGATAGACGGTGCCATGAAACGCAGCCGCACCCGCGATGAATTTCTGGACGAGCTTCACCGGCGCGGTTACGAGGTGACATGGACGCCGGAGCGAAAATATATCACCTACACGCACCCAAACGGGCAAAAGGCCCGTGACAAAAGCCTGCATGACGACAAATATCTGAAAAGGAGGATGGAAGATGAATTCAGAATCAGAGCGGAGATTATCCATGGAGGAGCTGGAGAAGCTCAACCAACGGGATTTGAGTATGGCTGCCCAGACCGAAAAGCCCGTAACAGTGCTGGAGAGCAACTGGGTATCGCTGATTGCCCTCAGCCGGCGGATGGCGGATATACAGACGGGGGTACTCGAAAAAGCTGGATACCCTGACAACGGAGCCGCAGCTGCGTTCGGAACTCCAGTTCCTGATGGAGCAGACGCAGGAGCTGGAGAAGGAGTATATCGAAGCGTCGAACAAGATTTTGGAGAATGTGAGGGCGGAGCTCCGGAGCTTTGGGAAACAGGCTGGGAAAGTGAGCGAGCAGCTTGCCTCGGACTCGAGCTCTCTGATGACGGAGTGCCGTTCACAGATATCGGAGATGAAACAGGCGATGAAGGGTTATACCATACGCCTGACGGTTCTCTCGGGAGCGGCGCTGGGCTTGCTGACGATCTTATCAAGCTTGCTTATGCTACTGAGAGGATGAGCGACCCTGGTGCCCCGGTTCAGGACGCAACGACAAAAAAGCATTATCCCAAGAAACAAAAGAAAGTTCCTGGTCAGAAGCAGGACGACCACAGCGGCTACGATTTTGAAATGAAAATGTGACGCGCCGGGTGAAGATACTCGGCGCTGTTTTACCCTTAAGGGAGAAAGGAAACCTATGGACAGAGAACAGAAAATCGCGCGGCACTATCTGGAAACCGGCGTTCTCGGCGCTTACGAAACCACCGAGGTGGTGCATGAGGAAGAAGAAAACGGGAAATACGCTCCCTGTTTTGAGGACGCTACCGTTTTCTTCGGTAAAACACAGACCACAGCCTATCGTTCCATGTGCATTAAGGGCAGGCGGTACCGGATCTGCTCGGTACTCCCCGCGGCAGGGCATACCCCCACGGATAAGCTCTTCACCTTGATCGACGCCGACCTTGAAAAAGAGGCTCGTAACGTCTGAAATCAGTAGACTTGCGGCAACCGGTACGGTATGATGTGGTTACTGTACCGGTTTGCCTCACAAGAAGGAGGTTAAATTCAAGATGGCAAACCAAAAATACAACATACTTTACGGCAGACTCAGCCAGGAGGACGAGCTCAAGGGCGACTCCAACAGCATACAGAACCAGCGGATGCTCCTTGAAAAATACGCTGCCGACAATGGTTTCGTCAACACTATATTCATGGCAGACGATGGTTACTCCGGTACCAGTTTTCAGCGTCCCTCGTTCCAGAAGATTCTTGGAATGATCGAAAACGGCGAGGTTGAAACACTCATCGTCAAAGACCTTTCCCGGCTGGGCAGGGAATATCTGCAGGTAGGCTATTNNAGGCAGAGCGTGGCGAGATTCTCGGCGGGAAGCCGCCCTACGGCTACAAAAGAGATGAAAACGTTAGAAAAGGGACGAGGAAACAGCGGACGTAGTAAAGCGTATTTTCAGCCTCTGCGCCGGGGGAAAAGGCCCGAACCAGATCGCGAGGATACTGGCGAAGGAGCAGGTACTGACGCCAAGCAATTACTACTACCAAAAGATCGGATGCTCGCACAAGGGACTTGATATCACCAGGCCATACGGATGGTGCGGCAGCACAGTTACCGGCATCCTCGATAACAAGACCTACCTCGGACACATGACGGGACTGCGCTCCACGACACTGTCCTACAAGAACGAAAAACTCATCCGCCACCCGGAATCGGAGCAAATTCTGGTGGAGAACACCCACGAGGCGCTGGTTACACCGGAATTATGGGACATCGTGCAGGATGTCCGCCAGCACAAAAAACGGGCACCGAAGCACATGGATGAGCCGAATATGTTCTCAGGTCTCGTTTATTGCGCCGATTGTGGTCGAACGATGGTAATCCACCGGGCACACACAATACATTATCGACAATTAAATAAAAACTTAAAGAAAATATCAGAAAAGTTTAAAGGAGAAAAAATACTTACTAACAAAAACTATAACATTGGTATTGTAGTGATACAGTTTGCAACTTCAATTGAGGAATTTTATTCTTATATGTTTAATCCGGACAAAGGATTAATTAATAAACTAGATTTTGCTAATTTGGATAGCATAGTATTCTTTTCGCTAACTCCGAAATGTGGTCTTGATATGCAAGATGTTTTAGATCTAGAACATATATTTACAGTGATGTTAAATAATGGTTAAGAGGCAAAACAACTAATGACAGCATTACGATTTAACCATTTTGCAACTGATGGTTATACAATATAATCACCTTTTCAAGAAGAGAGCGAAAAAGTGTTTGGTACATATAAAGCAGTATTAAAGGATCACCTTTTTTTTATATGTGATGAATAAGAAACAGAAGAGACGATTGAATCATATATTGATTATTTAAAAAATACGTAAAGTAAACTCTGTTCAGGGAAGCGTGCTGACGGTTCATTCGCTCTCTTTTCTAATCATTTTT
>DEMY01000041.1 GCA_002359425.1 Clostridiales bacterium UBA2658 | reverse complement strand
ATACCTGCGGAGGTAGGCGGGACAGCCGTCACCGGTATTGCGGCGAAGGCGTTTGCCAATTTTACCGCCATCAAAACGGTGACGCTGCCTGCATCAGTCAAAACCATCGGGGCCGGGGCGTTTCAGAGCTGCGCGAACCTGACGGCAATTACGATGCCGGGCGTCACGGCGATCGGTGCGGGCGCGTTTGAAGCCTGTTCGGCGCTGAAATCGGTCGTCATTCCCGCGGGCGTTGCCGAAATTCCGGCGAACGCGTTTAGCGCCTGCCGTTCGCTTTCCTATGTGACACTGCCCGGCACGGTAAAAGCACTTGGCGCGGAGGCATTCTCCGGCTGCACCGCGCTGACTGCACTGGCCTTGCCCGAGGGACTGGAGACCATTCATGCGCGCGCTCTTTTCAAGTGCCCGCTTGAAACGCTCCGCCTGCCCGCCACGCTGAAAAACTTTGGTGACGAATACATAGGCGACGTATTTGAAGACCCGGGCAAAATTTTTGCCGACCCTTCCATGACGACTATCACCGTGGCGGAAAGCAGCCAGACCTTCAGCGCGTATGACGGCATACTTTACAGCAAGGACGGTACGGAAACCTGTTTTTGTCCCCGTGGCAGAACGGAGGCAACGGTTCGAGAGGGTACGAAGAAAATAGGGGACTACACGTTCTTTATGTGCATCAAGCTCGAGTCGTCCTCTCTTCCAGACTCGGTAACGGAAGTGGGCAGGCATGCGTTCCAGTACGACGAGGGCCTGACAGCGTGCGAGCTGCCCGCGAAGCTGGAAAAGGTGAGCGATTCCGCTTTCTTCGGCTGCGAAAACTGGACCGGCGTTGACCGCATCCCCGCGACGGTAAGGGTGATCGGCGCATACGGCTTCGGGTAATGCAAAGGCTCGAAGATTGTTATCCCCGATGGCGTCACACACATTGAACCCTATGCGTTCTGGGGCTATGAGCTTGGGCTTAGCTCCATCATTCTTCCCTCCACGCTAAAGACCGTCGGCGATTCCGCATTCTCCTGGGCCAAGGACGTCAAGGAGCTCATCATTCCGGAGGGCGTGACGGAGATCGGCAAGCAGGCCTTTGCCCGCATGGATTCTCTGGAAAAACTGACNNAAACGGCAAGCTCTTGAAGACCTATATTCCCGCAAATGTGAAAACCATGGGCGCGGGCGCGTTTGCAAACCGCGCTTCCGAAATGACCATCGTCGCTGACGGAGCGGATAGCGCGGCGGCCGCCTATGCCACGGCCAATCAGTTTGCGCTGGAGCTGAAAAACAAGACGGAAACCGATTTTGAGATCGTGAACGGCGTTCTGGTGGCGTATCGCGGCAGCAACAGCGAGGTCGTCATTCCGGACGGCGTGACTGAGATCGGCGCGGGCGCGTTTCAGTGTGAGGAAGGGGACGATAAAGCCGACCTGAAAAAAGTCACGATTCCCGCCTCTGTGACCGCCATCGGCCGGATGGCCTTTCAGGGCTGCGAGCTGACGGAGGTTGTTTTCGAGTCCGGGAGCAAGCTCAGAACAGTCGGCGAGTCCGCCTTTGCTTACTGCACAAAGCTTCCCTCCATTACGCTGCCCGACGGGGTAGTTGAGGTCGGCAAACGGGCCTTCGACTCGGATGGACTTCTCGGCGGCGTAAAAATTCCCGCTTCGGTGGAGTCCATCGGAGATTACGCCTTCAATGTCTGCACCAGTCTGAAAGAAGTCACTTTCGCGGCAAAGGGTTCGTTAAAGACCATCGGCACCGGCACGTTCTATAACTGCTTCCGTCTGTCGTCTCTGGTCATCCCTGAGGGTGTGACCGAAATCGGAGATTACGCGTTCCGCATCAGCAGCGGTCTTAAAAAACTTTCCCTGCCGTCCACGCTCACGAAGCTGGGCACCACCGTGCCGGAGGCATTCTCAAAGGTGGACGACGCAAACTTGACCGGCGCGGACGCGCTGACGGAAATCGTCGTTGCTGACGGCAACAAGAATTACGCATCTCAGGATGGCGCCCTTTACAGCGCTGATGGAGAAACGCTGCTCTATTGCCCCTCGGGCAAGACCGGCACGCTGAACGTGAAGGACGGCACCAAAACGATCAGCGCGTACGCCTTTCAGCGCAGCAAGCTGGACAGTGTTGCTCTGCCGGACACGCTGAAAAACATCGGCAACTGCGCTTTCCTGCACAGCAGCCTTGTCAGTGCCGTTATCCCCGATTCCACGGAGAGCATTGGCAAAAGTGCGTTCTTCTGGTGTGACAAACTGAAAACCGTGGAGCTTGGCGCTGGCCTTCGGAAGATCGGCGAGAGCGCCTTCTCCACCTCACCGCTGAACGGCATCACGATTCCCGCCTCTGTGGAGAGCGTGGAGAAAAACGCGTTCGACGAGCTGAGCGGCTGGGTTCGCGTCCTCGGCAGCTCCACGGTCCTAGCAAACGACTGCACCCCAGCGACAGACAGCATCGTCGTCTACGGCGCTTCCGGCTCTACGGCGGAAAATTACGTTCGTTCTTATAAAACCAGCCTCGGCGACAAATGCGGACTGACCTTCAAGGCCATCGGCGATTTTGTGCCCGTCAGCGGACTGAAGCTGAACCAAACCACGCTGAGCCTGAAGCAGCGGGAAAGCGCGCAGCTTTCCGCAACGCTTACGCCGGAAAACGCAACCCATCAAGACCTCGTCTATCAGACGCTGGACAGTGGGATCGCATCGGTGAATCAGACCGGCAAGGTTACCGCCGTGCAGCCCGGCAGCACCGTCATCAGGGTTCTCTCCACCGACGGCGTCAGCGCAGACTGCGCTGTCACTGTGACGAAGGACGAAACCATCAGCGACTACAATCTTAGCAGCAATGGTTCTATCACAGGTTATGTCGGAACGGACTCCGCGCTTGTGATCCCGGCAGTTGTGAACGGAAAAACCGTGACCGGCATCGCGGCCGGCGCATTCCGGAACAATTGGGACATTAACTCTGTTGTCCTGCCGGACAGTCTGACCGACATCGGCGACAGCGCGTTCCAAAACTGCATCAATCTCGGCTCCGTCACCTTTGGCACAGGGCTGAAAAACATCGGCGCGGGCGCGTTTGAGCGCTGCGGTGATCTCACAGAGCTCAGTCTGCCCGACGGCCTTGAGACAATGGGCGCTGCCGCTTTCCAGAACTGCGAAAAGCTGAAAAGTGTGAGATTCCCCGGCAGTCTGAAAGCAATCCCGGAGTCCGCGTTCGAGGAGAATTGGCGCCTGGTCGAGGTGGATATTCCTCTGGGCGTCGAGTCCGTCGGAAAAAACGCTTTCTATGAGTGCGAGGGGATGGAGCGGCTTACGCTGCCGACAAGTCTGCGCACCATTGGCGAGGGTGCTTTCATTGCCTGCGTGCGCTTGCAGGAAGTTCAGATCCCGGAGGGCGTGACGTCTATAGGACGGGAGGCTTTTATGAGCTGCACCGCTATGACGGCAATCCATCTGCCGTCTACATTGGCGACGCTCGGCGATTCTTATGTGGGCGACGTTTTCGAGAGAAACGCCAGCGTTCTGGGCTGTAACCATCTGGAAACCGTCACGGTAGAGCCGGGAAATAAAAACTTCTCCGCCGAGGAAGGACTTCTATATAACGCANNCCGTGGTCCAGAACGGCACGGCAAAACTGGGGCGCTCCTCGTTCTTCTTCTGCCGCGCCTTGACGTCGGTCTCCCTGCCCGCCAGCCTGCGAGAGATTGGCGACAGCGCATTCTTTGCCTGCGACACCTTGCCCGCGCTGAAAATCCCAGTGGGCGTTATCAAAATTGGAGACAAGGCCTTTGCCGACTGCGAAAGACTGAAAACACTTGAAATCTCCGCCTCTGTGCGGGAGATAGGGCAGCGCGCCCTTAGTTCGACAGGGCTGGAAACGCTGACAATCCCCGATGGCGTAAGCTCTCTTGGCGAAGGCGCGATGTCCGGAAACCTTGCGCTGAAAACCGTGACCATCCCGGCCAGCGTGACAAACATTGGAGTCGACCTGCTGCGCGACAGCACCTTGGCGGAGATTATAACGAGCTCCGAGCAAAATCCGATCTACAGCTATGCCAAGAGCAACAACATTCCGGTTCGCATCAGCGGCGGGGGCCCTGTTTCCAGCTATGTGCTGACATTCGACACCAACGGCGGCAGCGCAATTCCCGATGTTCGCAGGACTTCGGCTACAATGATCGATCTTTCCGCCTGTGTTCCGGCCAGAGACGGCTTCACCTTTGCGGGCTGGTACGCCGACGTCGCGCTGACGAAGCCGCTTACCAGTGTGAAGCTAACCGCCAACACCACCGTCTATGCCAAGTGGACAGAAAAGAACGCGAACCCGTTCCCCAATGTTCCCGGCAATACCAAGCCCTCCGGCGGCATGGACAGCGTCAAGATCGAAGTCACAGTCAAGGATGACACCGCAACTGTGACGGTCTCAGATACGCGAATTACGGAAATTGCGTCCGGCAAGACAACCACGAACACCGGAACGGTCAAAATAGACGTGTCCGAAACAAAGGCAGGAAAAGCCGTTATCCCGGCGAAAGTTGTGACGGCGGTTGACAAGTCCGAAAGTGCAACCGGGTTAGAGGTCGCCCTAAAGGACGGCACCGTTAAGCTCGACAAAACAGCGCTCGCGGCCATAACCAAAAAGGGCGGCGACATGACCATTTCCGTCGAGAAGCTCGATAATTCCAAACTAAGTGAAAACAGCAAAGAGATTCTCGGCGCGCAAGCGAGCACAGCGGTCGTCGTGGATGTCAACGTCGCTGTGAACGGCAGCAGGACCAGCAGCTTTGACGGCGGCAAGGTCAACATTTCAGTTCCGTATACCCCGAAAGCAAATGAGGACACGAGCAAGCTGACGGTTTGGTACATCACCGACGACGGAAGGATTGAGCCGAAACCCGGCAGCTACAATGAAAAGACCAAGCAGTTTGAATTCACAACGGATCACCTTTCCCAGTATGTTCTGGTCAGCTTCCCGTTCAAAGACGTTGCAGCAAGCACTTGGTATTACGGCAACGTGGCCTATGCCTATATGAACGGCCTGTTCTCTGGCACCGGCGACACGACCTTTAGCCCCGACACCGCTATGACCCGCGCCATGCTGGTCATGGTGCTCTACCGCATGGAAAAGGAACCGGCCGCAACCGCGGGCGCGTTTACGGATGTCGCTTCCGATGCATGGTACGCAAAAGCTGTCGCGTGGGCAGCGGCCAATAAAATAGTCACCGGCGGCACGGACGGCGCCTTTGCCCCGGAACAAAACGTCACCCGTGAGCAAATGGCCGCAATCCTCTATCGCTATTCCAAATACAAAAACTATGATGTGAGCGCCGGCGAGAACATGAAACTTCTCAGCTACACCGATGTGGCAGCCGTCAGCGAATACGCCGTTCCCGCGATGCAGTGGGCTTGCGGAGCAAAGCTGATGCAGGGCACAAACGACAGTCTTATGCCGCAGGGCGACGCACAGCGCGCACAGGTCGCTGCGATTCTCCATCGCTTCGCACAGAATGTTGCAAAATAACAAGCCATTCTATGCGGCACGAGCGGTGGCCACATAATATGCACCCCCAGATAGGACAGTGAAATAAAAAATCATTGTACTATCTGGGGGTATGGGAATACAGAAAAGAAACCGGGATATTCTTTGGGCGTATCACTGTGCCTGAACCGGGCGGCACTCTAAAAAAGACGAAAAGAACGCCGGTGCCCATTCCGGCGTTCTTTCGCGGATCGAGAAATGCTTTGCCAGATAGAATTGCGATGGAGTAATGATGGAAGAAACAAATAGCAGTCAGAAACTATTTGTTAATCGGAGCATACGCCCTTTTGCAGCGTCGGGCAAGCCGGGGTGGGGGTTGCTTTCCTGAGTTTTTATCGTCGGAAAGCAGAGAGAAAAGAGAACTATTTTTGTGCGTATTTTATCCCCAGGGGAGGCTTTTTTTCAGTGTTGTTCCATGATATTTTAAACTAATACACGAAAGTGCAAAATGAGACAGATGGAAGGAATAAGAAATGGACAAAGTCAGAGTCATC
>DEMY01000069.1:5232-53111 GCA_002359425.1 Clostridiales bacterium UBA2658 | reverse complement strand
ATAGGGGGAAAGGGAATAGATACCCGGAAGATCCACAACCGTTACGTCATGGTGCCCGCGGATGACCCCGTCCTTGCGCTCAACCGTTACGCCGGGAAAATTCCCTACGTGCTGGTTGGAACCGGTAAGCTGGTTAAAAAGTGTTGTTTTTCCGCAGTTCTGGTTGCCGGCAAGTGCGAAAATCATCGGCTTAACTTCCTTCCACTTCTATATTCTTTGCATCGTCGATTCGAATGGTCAGTTCGTAGCCGCGTAGATGGATTTCAATTGGATCGCCCATTGGGGCAACCTTCCTTACCATAACCTCTGTGTGGGGAGTCAGGCCCATGTCCAGCAGCCTGCGCCGGAGCGCCCCCTCGCCCCTGACTTCAATAATCTTTGATTTTCGGCCGATTTGCAGTTCGTTTAATGTCATAAATAGCCTCCATCATCTGGTTGATTCCTATCGTGTTAGCCTCTGCTAACATCTACTATTTTAGTCCGCGCGGTGGGATTTGTCAAGCGCGGAAGGCAGATTAATAGGATGTTCTTAAGATGCTGTTTATCGCTGTTTCGTTTCTATGAAGATTAGCCAAAATTTTTGCACCTGGAAACAAGAATAAGGGCGGCCGCGTAAAAGCGCACCGCCCGAATATCCGGATTGCCGGAATCTACAATTCAATCGTATGAAGTACCTTTTTCAGCGCGTCCGCAGAATCAAGCAGCTGCTTCTGTTCCTCTGCGCTCAGCGGAATATCCAGCACCTTTTCCACCCCGGCGCTGCCCACAATGGTGGGTACACCCATGCAGACCCCGCTGAGTCCGTAATGGCCTTCAATCAGACTGGAGACAGGAAGGATGGAGTGCTCATTGCGGACAATGCACTCTGCAATACGGCGCACCGCCATGGCAATGCCGTAGTAGGTCGCGCCCTTTTTTCTGATGATTTCATAGGCGCTGTCGCGCACACCCTCGTAAAGGCTCCGCATGGATTCCATATGGTTAAAATGGCCGCAGAGTTCACAGAAATGGTCCAGTTCTATTCCGGAAACATTTGCGCTGCTCCACACGGCAAGCTCGCTGTCCCCGTGCTCGCCAATGATAAAAGCATGCACGCTTCGGCTGTCTACGTCAAGATGCTGGCCTAAAAGGAATTTGAGCCGCGCCGTGTCCAGCACCGTTCCGGAACCGATCACCCGGCTTGCCGGAAGCCCGGACAGCTTTAACGCGACATACGTCAGAATATCGACCGGATTGGATACAATCAGAAGAATTCCTTCGCATTGGCGTTTTTTAATTTCCGGAATGATACTTTTAAAAATACCGACATTTTTATTGACCAGATCCATGCGGGTTTCGTTTGGCTTCTGGTTCGCGCCCGCTGTTATAATAATCAGTCCGCAGTCGGGAAGATCATCATAGCCGCCGGCGTAAATATCCATTGGCCGCACAAAGGGCATCCCGTGGTTCAAGTCCATTGCCTCGCCCTCTGCCTTGTCATGATTGGCGTCGATCAGCACCATTTCCGAAAAGAGCCCGCTTTCCACCAGACTGAATGCGGCGCTCGCCCCCACAAAGCCGCAGCCGATCATGGCGCATTTTCTGACATTTACCATTTGAATACCCTCTTTCCCAAAATAATTTCCGGATTGCAAGTACCCGTCATATAACGAAATTCCCATCCCGGAATATGCCGATCTCCCTGCCGTCCCAGGTGGTTCCGGTGATGCTCATGTCCGCGCTTCCGAACATAAAATCGCAGTGAATTTTTGAGTAGTTGGAACCAAGCCTGTCCAGTTCCTCCCGTTTCAGCTCCGTACCGTTTTTTAGATTGTCCGGGTAGGATGCACCAAGGGCCAGGTGACAGGAGGCATTTTCATCAAAAAGCGTATTTAAAAACAGGATGCCCAGCCGGGAAATTGGCGAGTCATAAGGAATCAGAGCCACTTCTCCAAGATAGCAACTGCCTCCGTCGAACCCGATCAGATTTTTCAGGGTGTCTTCCTCTTTTTCCGCGTGAAAACCGACGACTTTTCCGTCTTTGAAATCGAGATAAAAATGGTCTATCAGCTTTCCCTGATAACTCAGCGGTTTGGTAGCGTACACTCGTCCGTCCACGCGGAATTTGTCGGGCATGGTAAAGGCTTCCTCCGTCGGCATATTTGGGTTGAAAACCGCGCCGTTTTTCGCCCGGTCGCAGCCGCCCGCCCAAATATGGTCCTTGATTAAACCGACCGTCAGGTCCGTTCCCATTTGATTTTTAAAGTGCAGGGATTTGAACCGGTACTGATTTAACAGCTCGCAGTTGCGCGCCAGCTTTTGATTGTGACGCTCCCATTCCTCCACCGGGTCGTTGTCCTCCGTAATCCTCACGCTCGTGAGAACCGCGTCCCACAGGGCGGCGAGGGCTTTTTCATCGCTGTAATCCGGAAAGACCTTTTTCGCCCAAGGAACAGTGGGGATGGCGACAATGGACCACTGGCCGTAATTCGCCATCGTATAGTATTCAAACGGTTCAAAAGCCGTTTCTTTGGCCATGCGGATTGTCTGGAGTTTCTTTCCGTCAATGTCTGCCAAAAGTCCGGGGGTCGCCGATTCAATATAAAGAAAACAGCATTTCTGATCAATACAGTTCCTTTTTTGCTCAATCCTCCACGGGGCAATGCGGGCGAGCGTTTCCGTGCTCTCATTTTGGCAGGCGAGCTTGGTAACCGTCTCATCACCCCAAAGGACGAGCACTGNNGCTTCCTCCACGCACAACCGGGTAAAATAGGCGCAGTCAACTGCGGAGGTAATAACAAGGAGCTGTCCCTTCTGCACAGCAACCCCCGTACAAACCGCCAGACGCGCATATTTGCGCAATATTTCCTGATTAATCATATAGAAACCTCTCTTCTTTTTAATGTTAACTGTTCCCTCTGCGGGACAGTTTATACCAAATACCGGCATTCGATCAATCCCAGTCCTGTTTCTGCAGCTCCCGCGCAACCGCCTTCAATTTTTTCTGACGCAGTTGATAGTCCGGCAAAACCTGTGAGACCAGTTTCCAGAAGCGCGGCGAATGGTTATGCTCCCGTGTATGGGCCAGCTCATGGACGATAACGTAATCCACCTGCTCCGGCGGCGCAAGAACCAGTTTCCATGAAAAGCTCAGGCGGTTTTTACCGGAGCAGGAGCCCCATCTGGTATTTGCGGATCCGATGCGCATGCCCGACGGGGTAAGACCAGTCTGACGAACGTAATCATTCATCCTTTCGGAAATCACCTTTAAAGCGATGGACTGATAAAGCCGGATGATTTTGGGTTTCAGCGTCTCAAAGTCCCCGTTCGGAAGAAAAAAACTTTTTCCGTCAAAAGCAACCCGTTCGCCGGGCAACACCGGATATTCTCTTCCCAGAAGGGGAAGCGCTGAACCCGGAGCGACGCGGAATTCCCGGCGGGCGGCGGCGTTTTCAGCCATTTGGGAGGACTTTTCTTCAATCCAGCTCTGCTTTTCATGCACAAAAGCGTCAATCCTTCTTCGGTCAGCTTTCAGCGGTGCCCGGACAACGACTTCTCCGTCACGGCCGATGCAGATCGCAATCGTTTTTCGGCGGGAACGTATCAACCGATAGTCCATCTATTTCACCCTGCGTTTCATCTCCCGGACGACCGCCTTGGTTTCGTCGTCCACACGGAAGGATTCCACGATTTTCTGCAGCGTTTTGTTGTAAGTCCAATCGTCCAAACCGCCTGTTTTCAGGCAGTCCATGGTCTGCTCAGGATATTTTACAAAGCAGACGGACAGCGCCCACGCCACGCCCATTTTTACATAATAGCCGTCATGGCATACCTGACTGTAAATCTTTAAAACCGTGTCAATGTATTCGTCGGTAATGAAATAATCCATCAGCATGATCACGGCGAAGCGCAGCTCATACTCCCTTCCGCTGTGGAGGTACGGCTGCAAAAACGCAAACAATCTCTGCTTATCCTTCGCGGCCGCTTTCACCGAAGAGCAGAAGCCGTCGCAAACCGCCCAGCTGTTGATTTTCGGAACAAAATCCGCAATGAGGGAAAAAAGCTCGTCCTGTTCCACTTTTGCCTTACCGATGATAAACCCGCGCAGCATAATTTCCTCCATGGAAGCATCCCGCAGATTGGCAAGGCAGGCGCGCCAGTCGCCTTTCGCAAGCTGTGCGGCCAGCGACCGCAGCTTTGGCACGCGCACACCAAGGATGTCCTCCACCCCGGGAACAATTTTATTCTGCATTTTGCGGTAAGGCTCGTCGGCCAGCGACTGCAGGTATTCGGCGAGCGAAGGGTACCCGGTGTATACAAAATTATTCTGCATGCATTTTACCTCTGTCATCATTTGGTAATCCCATTATATATTCTTTTACAGATAAAGGCAACAGCCGCCCACTGTTTATAGCGGGCGGCTGTGAAATCACTGCTTAGAAAAATTTTTCCCAGCAGAACAGGAAATAGATCAGCAACAGTTTTATGAATATAATAATTACCATATCAGTTCTGCCTCTGATGAATCATGCTCCTGCTGCCAAAATAGGTTGCGAGAAAATATCCTCCGTAAATCACAAGGAAAATCATGGCGGTAAATAAGGTATTCCCCATGATATCCAGATGCCCCAGCATCTGCACCACATTGTTCGCCACCCTGATTCCCACATAGGAATGGACGATAGCCAGCGAAAGGGGAATGAAGAAATAAATGGCGATTTGGCTGAACAGCGCGCGGTTGACCATGCTCTCCTCCGCGCCCAGCTTTTGCAGCAGCCCGTAGCGCTCCGCGTTGTCTGAAGCCTCGGAAAGCTGCTGCAGGGCAAGTACCGCGGCGCTTGTAATCAGAAAGACCAGCCCGATATAAATGGCGAGATAGGATATCACCGTTTTTAATCCGGCACCCTGTTCAAAAATGAGTGTTCTGGAAAGTTCCATATCATAGGGCCGGACAATCTTTCCGCTTTTCACGGCATCTTCACTGTATACTGTTTCCAACTGCCGCAGAAACTCCTGCTCGTTCACGCCAACCCTGTAGTTCATGTTGAGGACTCCGTTTTCAAACGTAAGGCCGCTTATCATCGCGTCCGGCACAATCAAGGTGCCGGAATCTGACTGCGACATGGACGTCTGCAGGGCCGTCCTATAGGCAGTTTTCCCCGCACTGGTAAGCTGCTTCCCATTCAGAACGATTTTGCCGCTGTTTTTCAGAAAGGACTCGATGGCGGGCTGAAACTGGTAGAGCGTGCAGTTTACGGCAAATTCATTCGCTTTGAGAGAAATCTCCGGTTTACCCTGCATTTTCGCGGCCCGGTTATAGTCGGTCAGCGAAATAATCGGCATTGGAAACTTGTTGACCGCCTTGATCTGGTCGTCGCCAAAATACTGCCGAAGCAGCGAATCATCAAAGTGAAAATCACCGTACTTCAGGTCGGAAGAATAATAATTTAATTGCGCGTATTCCCTCGCATAACGGCTGAGGCCTATTTTGTCGTCCGCCATTATTTTTGCAATATCTTTTATTTGTGTTTTTGCGTCACCCTTCTGGCTTCCATAATAGGAAAAAGTAATGTCATACGGCGTGGATTCCTTCACACCCTTTGTTAAAACATCCGCCAGCCCCATGCCGGTCGACAGGGTTCCGATGGTGACCAGCAGCATGATGCAGATGACCGACATGGAAACAAAGGTCGTATTGATCTTGCTGTTGATCTGCCGCAGAATAAACATATTCATATTTTTATAGTACAGGCGTTTGTTTGCCTGCACAACCCGCAGCAGAAATCCGGAAAGCGACAGGAAGAACAGCAGCGTGCCAATGCAGCCCAATACAATGGACGCGGTAAACATTTCGTTTACTTCCAGCATACCGTTTTTATTAATGAAATAATAGGCCGCGCCAAGGCAGGCGACGGAAACAAGGAACAGAACGACGGAAATCCACAGCCTTTTAATTTTCAGGTTTTCGTTCTTTTTGCCGTCTGTCAGCAAATCAATCAGTTTTAGTTTGGAAATGGAAATGGTATTGAAAATCATAACGATCAAAAAGATAATGCCAAAATAAAGCAACGTTTTATAAAACGCATTGAAAGAAAAGGTAAACTGAAACGCCTTCATGCTGACTTCAAACATTTTGGCTGTAACGACGCTGAGCCACTGCGAAGCAAAAATACCGACAATCAGACCCACGGCAAGGGCAAACACGCCGATAAAAAAGGTTTCAAGAACGACAATACGCGAAATTTTGCCCTTTTCCATACCAAGCGTCATGTAAATGCCGAGTTCCTTTTTGCGCCGCCGGATTAAAAACCGGTTGGCGTACACAATTAAAAAGCCCAAAATGACCGAAATAAAAATGGAAACATAACCGATGGACTGGGTCAGCATTTCCATCGACTTACTCTGAACGGCACTGATATTGAGCATGGCTTTCTGGGAGTCGATGGAGTTGAACATATAAAACAGGCACACGCCGAAGGTGAGGGTCAGAAAATAGATCGTATAGTCCTTCATGCTCCGGCGGACGTTTTTAAACGCAAGCTTAGAGAACATTGGTGCTGTCACCTCCAAGCAGGGAAATGACGTCGATGATCTTCGAGAAAAGCTCCTTGCGGGAGCTGTCGCCGCGATCGATCTCGTTGAAGAGCTTGCCGTCCTTTATGAAAAGGATGCGGTTGCAGTAGCTCGCCGTGAAGGCGTCGTGCGTGACCATGAGGATGGTGGCGGAAAGCTCCTTGTTGAGCGTCTCAAAGCTCTCCAAAAGCATCCGGGCGGACTTTGAGTCCAGAGCGCCCGTCGGTTCGTCCGCCAGCACCAGCGCGGGCTTTGTGACGATGGCGCGGGCCGAGGCGACGCGCTGCTTTTGCCCGCCGGAGAGCTGATACGGATACTTATTCAAAATGTCCTCGATGAGAAGCTGCCGCGCGACCAGATGCACGCGCGGGCCGACCTCGCTTGCTGGAACGCCGCTGATCGTGAGCGCGAGCGCAATGTTTTCAAACGCTGTCAGTGTGTCGAGAAGGTTGAAGTCCTGAAAGATGAAGCCAAGCTCCTCGCGGCGAAAGCATGAAAGCTCCCTTTGCTTGAGCGTTGTGATGTCCCGGCCGCCGATTGTTATGGTTCCGGCAGTGACGGTGTCGATGGTGGAGATGCAGTTTAAAAGCGTTGTCTTGCCGGAGCCGGACGCGCCCATAATGGCGACGAACTCGCCCTTTTCTACCTCGAAGCTGATGTCGTCAACCGCTTTGGTGACGTTCCCCTTGTTGCCGTAATATTTTTCAACGTGTTCCACGGACAGAATGTTCTGCTGCATGTAAAATGCTCCTTTCGCTCTGATGGTTCCAGTCTACCGCACAACGTCCGTTTCTGCCATGGATTTGCCTTACGTTTCCCTTACGATTTTGTAACATTGTATTATTTGAACTAGTACAGCAACACATTCAATCCGCGCGCAGCGCCTCGCTTGCGGGAAAAACGAAGGTGACGCGCGCACCCTGACCCGGTTCAGATGCGAATTTAAGCCCCAGTCCCATTTTGTCGCAGAGCTTTTTGCAGAGGTACAGGACAAGACCTGTGGACTTCGCCCCGCGCCGTCCCTGTTCGCCGGTGAAGCCCTTGTCAAAGACGCGCGGGACGTCCGCGGCCGGAACGCCGGGGCCGTTGTCGGAAATCGTGAGCGTTGCGGCGTTTTCAGCGTTTTCGCCCCTGATCGAAATTTCGAGCGGACCGGAGCGGTATTTAACGGCGTTCATGAGGACCTGTCCGAGCATGAAGTCTGTCCACTTTGCATCCGTGTAGACCGTTTTGTCTAAGCCGTCCGTGCGGATGACGGCTCCGGCCTCAATGAGCAGCTCCGCGTTTTTTTTGAGCGCGGAGGAAACAAGCTCCCTCAGCGTCGTTTCGCGGATGCGGTAGTCCCGTTCAACGCTGCCGCTGCGCGAGTAGTAGAGCGCCTGTTCGACGTAGTTTTCAATGCGGGTCAGTTCCCAGGAAAGGGCCTTTGCGCTCTCGCCGCCGTCGTTTTCGAGCGTCAGGCGCGAGGAGGAGATGGGCGTTTTTATTTCGTGTACCCAAGTCTCTATATATTCGCGGTACTCCCGCGAGGCCCGCTTGTGAAAGGCGACCTCGTCACACATGGATTTGTCTGCCTCGCGCGTGATTTCAGCCAGTATGCGGCCCTCGGCAAAGCCCGGCGCGGGCATGACCTCGGAAATGAGATACTTTTTATCGAGCTTTTCCATGCTCCGCTTGATCTCGCCGTAAAAGTGGCGGCGCTGCCCGTATTCGATAGCGAGGGCGAGCGTTTGCGCCAAAACGATGGCGCCGGCGAGATAGCCGCCGGCGTAAGTTCCATCGCCGAGCGCTGTCAGCATTGCAAAGGCGAAGGCGGCGGCGAGCGCCGTCAAAACGACCGTCGGCAGACGGTCGCGCAGAAAGGCGCTAAAGCTCATATCAGATACCCCTGTCCCCGCTTTGTTGCAAGGTAGTCCGCAGCGCCCACCGCGTCGAGCTTGCGGCGCAGGCGGTTAATGTTTACCGTGAGCGTGTTGTCGTCCACGAACTCGTCGGACTGCCAGAGTGCGTTCATAATTTCGTCCCGCGCGACGACCTGGCCCCGGCTTGCCAGCAGCGTTGTCAAAATGCGCAGCTCGTTTTTGGTAAGCTCTGTTTCGCCCAGTGGCCCGCGCGCCATGCTTTTCGCAAGGTCAAGCTCCAGACCTTTGTAGGAAACGATGCTCGGGGCTTCCTCGGGATAGGCGCGCTTTAAAACGGCGGCGATGCGCGCAAGCAATATCTGCGGGTTGTAGGGCTTTGCGATAAAATCGTCCGCGCCGAGGTTCATGCTCATAAGCTCGTCCATGTCCCCGTCCCGGCTCGTTACGACGATCACCGGCACGGCACTTTTTTTTCTAAGCTCGCGGCAGATGTAAAAGCCGTCGTAAACAGGCAAATTGAGGTCCAGCAGCACAAGCTGTGGGGCCGCTTTCAGGATGCTGTCCGGCATGTGCGCGAAATCGTCCGAGCTTTCGCATACATAGCCGTATTTCTCCAAGAGCTTTATAAGCTCTGTTCGGAGCTGTATGTCGTCCTCGACGATAAAGATCGAAGCCATAAGGTCGCCTCCCTGCATTTCGCTTTCCGCATGATAACAAGCTGTCTGCATAATGAAATTTTAAAAATTTTATAGGAAATTTTACGCTTATTGAGACAGCGATTGAAGTAACGGCGAAGCCGTCCGCTCAACAAAGTACATACATTATAATGCCTCTCCTTCCATGCCGCAAGTGCGGCTTTTTTCGGGCGCGGGCGCTTTGTAACAAAACCGTAACGTAAATCGCGCCTTTGCGCCGCCCTTCGCTCTTGCGGGGCACGGAAAGCTGTGCTATGATTGACACATTACCAAAGGAGTGTGTGCCCATGAAAAAGAGAAATTGGACCGCCGTTCTGCTCTGCCTTGCGCTTTTGCTATGCATTTTGCCCGCGCGTGCATCTGCGGCGGAACGCGGCAATACGTTCACAGTCACGTTCACACTCGTCGGCGACACAGCGCACGGCGAGGGCGGTGCTTGCCATGTCTATTCAAACGACAAGGGCAGCGGCCGCATGTGGATCGAGAAGGAAAACGTCAACGTTTCTGCCGGGGCCAGCGCGTTCGACGCCTTTGAAAAGGCGCTGGCCGCCAGCAGCATCACTTTTAAGGAAAAGAGTCCGAGCTACATCTATTCGCTCACGCGCGACGCGCTGACGCTCTCTTCCGAAAGCAACGGCAAAAATTCCGGCTGGATGTACCTTATAAACGGCGGTTCGCCCACCGTCGGTATTCGCGACTATAAGCTTTCTCTGGGAGACGACATTGTCTTCTTTTACACCGACGACTACACGAAGGAGACCGCGCCCATCGTAGACAGCGTCGCCTCCTTCACAGACGTTCCCGTCGGCGCATGGTATGCGGACGCCGTGCAGTACGTCGGTTCCAAGGGCCTTATGAAGGGCGACGGGACAAAATTCGGCCCGGACAATTTGATGACGCGCGCTATGCTCGTCTCGATCCTTTACCGGCTGGACGGCAGCCCGAAGCTGGACGCCAAGGCTGCGGGAATCCCCTATGCCGACGTTGCGAGTAGCGCTTGGTATGCGGATGCCGCCTATTGGGCGCGGCAGAACAATATCACCAGCGGCGTTTCGACCGAGCGCTTCGCGCCGGACGAGATAGTCACGCGAGAGCAAGCTGCGACGCTTCTCTACCACTTCGAGCTTTATAAAAAGCACAGTACGGATCAGAGCGGTAAGCACCTCAGCGAGTATGCCGACTACGACAGCATTTCTACCTATGCGCTGGAGGGCATGAGTTGGGCCGTAAGCGCCGGCATTTTGCAGGGCAGCGACAACAGGCTTCTCCCGCAGGGCGTGCTGACCCGCGCGCAGACTGCGACACTTTTGTGGCGGCTCGCACTTGCTGCATAAGGTAACTGAACAGACCACGAAAAAGCGCTGGCGTTTGCCGGCGCTTTCTTACACGGAAAATACATGCCAAATCTGAGGGCGGTTTTTTGTGCGTTACGTACAATGCTCGTCTGGGATGAAGCGTTCCGTTTCTGGATAAAGCCGTCCGGGCTGTACAAAAAGACAATTGGATTAAATAAAAAAGTCGTTTAATATGCAAAGTGTACATAATCAACTGGATATGCAAACATTTTTTTGCGAGTTATCATGATGTCACTCTGCCCGGAATGTCGGAATGTCAAACAAAATATTATCTTTTCCCTAGCGTCTGCGGTATGGTATGACCAGAAAGAGAAATAAGCTCCGTCGAAACGGAGATCCGTGAAGATAGACTGAATACGGAGGTATTATTATGAAGAACATCGATACAGTTACCATTAACGCAGCGGCGAGCGATATTCACTCCGGCGACACCCTCTGGCTCGGCGGCACGACCGGCGCAGCCGGTGATTTTCTCGAAGCGCTTGTCGCCCGCGCGGGCGAGCTCAAGGACGTGACCGTCATCGCCATCACCAGCCGTGGCGGCAGCGCCGCGCTCGAGACGCTTAAACACGAATACGGCTTCCGCGTGCTCTCCTTCTTCAGCGATGCGCTCATGCAGACCTTTACCGAGGGCGACCGCTGCAAGTTTGCCGCATCCCCCGCCGCCAAGATGATCAGCATCATCTGCGAAAAATATGGCGTCAACACCGTCGTCGTTCCGCTGTGCCCGCCGGACGAGAGCGGCGTGTGCCGGGTCGGCGCGGGCGAGTCTTTCGTTGCGCCCACAGTTTTCGGCTTTAGCGGCGTCACAAAGCGCATTGCGCTGCTTGATCCCGATATGTTCCCTGCAAGCGGCCGCGCCGCAGCGACCGAGCTTCCCGTTTCCGGCTTCGACGTAGTGGCCGCAAACGGCGGTATCAAGGTCTCCGAGCCTTGCGCCTAAATCAATAATCCTCATCCTTTCATACTCATAGCTTCCCAACTCCTTCACTTCACCGGGCCCGCCTAAAAGGCGGGCCCAAACTATTTTTTCCCATCCGCTTGACAGCAAACATGCGCGTGTGTATACCGTTTATATAGAATATGAATAGAGTGACAGGGGGCGGCGGCATGGACATCATTATCCGCAATTCGAGCGGCCAGCCGATTTATGAGCAGATTTTCACCCAGCTCAAAAATCGGATCGTTTCCGGCGACCTCAGCGAGGGGGAGGCGCTGCCCTCCATCCGGGCGCTTGCGAAGGATTTGCGAATTAGCGTCATTACGACAAAGCGTGCCTACGACGAGCTGGAGGCCGCCGGCTTCATCGACACGGTTGCAGGCAAGGGCTGCTTCGTCGCGGCACTGGACACGGAGCTTTTGCGCGAACAGCATTTGCAGGAGATGGAGGTGCATCTGCGAAAGGTCCGGGAGCTTGCGCGCTCTGCGGGCTTCATGAAAACGAGGTTATCGAACTGTACCGGTTCGTAAAGAAGGACACGAAATGAATGCAATTGAAATAAGGGGCCTGCAAAAAAGCTAAGGCGATTTTCACTTGGGGCCGTTTGACCTCGAACTTCCGGCGGGCTGCATCATGGGGCTTGCCGGCGAAAACGGTGCGAGGAAAACGACGACACTCCGCCTGCTTCTGGGCGCGGCGAGGCCGTAGGGGCGGCGCGTATGGTAGAGCGCCATCGGCCAACCATCGGCGGAGGACGGGGTGATGCCGCTGTTGTGTTCATGACGGAAATTATGTCGATATTGGTTCCATTATACCTTGAAGGCGAAAGAAAACGCCGCGCAAAACCGGATATTGATATCAAAGCGGCCTGTTTTCCCGAGTGAAAATGAAGTTCTTCCGGTAAAAGAAAAGTGTTTACGAACGGCCCTGGACGCTGTATACTATGCTCTGCCGGAAACGCGGATGGAAACGTACAGCAGCCGGCATACATCGCGGCCAAAGGGCCACAGGAGGAACCATATGGACATTACCATCCGTAAAATGGAAATTGAGGACTGGAGCGAGGTCCTTGAAATTTATGTGCAAGGCATTCAGACTGACCGATCGACCTTCAACATCGCCTGCCCGTCTTACGCCGAGTGGGACGCGGCGCACGTGAAAAGCTGCCGCTTTGTCGCGGAGGCCGACGGAGAAATCATCGGCTGGGCGGCGCTGACACCGTTTTCAACCCGCGAGTGCTACAAGGGTGTCGCGGAGGACAGCGTCTATGTCAGCGAAGGCTACGGCGGTCAGGGCATTGGAGAAACGCTTTTGCTTACGCTTTTGCAGGAGTCTGAGGTGCAGGATTTCTGGACCGTGCAGGCGCACATCATCCAGAAAAATGAGGCCAGCCTCAGGCTGCACAAAAAATGCGGTTTCCGGGAGGTCGGCTACCGCGAACGCATTGCGAAGGACCGGTTCGGCGTTTGGCAGAACACCGTTTTGATGGAGCACCGCATCCAAAAGGACGCTGCTGGCGGCTGCGATTGTTCCATGGTCAAGGCCATGGAAAAGGAGCAGGAGGAGGAAGCACAGCGGACGCTTGGCTTCGTCCCGAATATTAAGCGCATTTGAGTGCAGATAAAAGGGTGCGTCTCTCATGAGAGCAGCCTTGCGAAGGATGAAAGACGAGGATATACCGGAGAACGAAAATGGACGTCCCCTGTACAGGGGGCGTCCAAGCTATTCGCAAAATTGTTATCCTTCTAAGACAAGACTGCTCTTGAAGATATCCAATAGTGCGAGTCTCCGAATGTTGAGGGAAGGCTCAATGGTGCGGCCGTTTTCGGTGACGAGTTGGCCGTCCGTATCGAAGCGGACAAAGCAGCCGCTTTTTGCGATGGCCTTGTTGATTTCGATGAGGTCCTCTCGCAGATCCATGAGGATAAACGGCCAGCGCTGCTCGCGGCGGCTCTCGCTGGCGAGTGAGCCGACCTTTTCCACCGTTTGGGCGCTTACGGCGTCGTCCGGTAGGAGAAAAACGAAAGTGCCGGAGTTTTCGCCGATGCGCTCGACGAAATTACCCGAGAGGATGTCCACCGCACGCGCCTCGTCATAGGCCGCGTAGACGCAGTAGAGCGTGTGCGTCTCGCGGAGCGCCTGACAAATCTGTGGAAAATCGGGACTGTCCGCGGAAACGGCGAGCATGACATTTTTGCGAACCGTCAGCATTGTGACATTCTGAGTCGTTAGTGCACAGAGTCCGGCGAGAATGATGAAGCCGGAGTCCTTGTGCGCGGCGAGAACGCCCGCAAGCGCGCCGACATCCCCGTCGCGGTAATCAATGACATAGGTGTAGATGCCAAGCTTTTCGCCTTGCCGCACGAGACTATCGAGCATTCGGCTGTCCATCTCCGCGCCGTTGTAGTCCGCGCCGAGAATGGAGGGGATGCCGCAGTGGTGAATAAGTTCGAGTGTGCGGAGCGTCCGCACGCCGGCGGTGCAGCCGTTGTAGCCGACGTTGATGCCGAAGGTCTGGAGACAGTCGTGGTCCGTGTCCCGCACGACGCGCTCCCAAAGGAGGTAATAGGCGCTGCTGTCCTTGCGGAGCATTTCGCGCACATCGGCAAAAAACGCGCGCTGACGTCGCCCGACGGAAAATTTTTCACCGAGCTCGACCAGATTGCGGATCGCGCGTTTGGGACCCTCATCCTGAAACGCGGAACTGAGCGTGGCTTGCAGCATATGCCTGCGAATCGCACCTGTCTTCATGCGCGCACCTCCTCACTATGATTTCTTTCATTATAACGGGTTTTTCTAAAATGGAAAGGGACAAAAGAGCGTAACTGTATACAGGGCCGCGGCATATTTCAACTGCCGCGGCCCTGTGTGCTTAATCGAAGGTTTTTCGCCTGAACGACGCAGGGATGCCGAGTTCAAACCGGTATTTGGCTACCGTCCGGCGGGAGACCTCGATGCCCATGTTGCCCAGCTTTTCTACGATGGCCTCGTCGCTCATTGGAGTGGCGCGATCCTCGTTTCCGATGATCATTTGAATGCTGCTTTCAATCGTGTTTTTCGTCATAAGCGGGTGTGCGTCGATGGAGGGTTTCGGGAAGAAATAGTCCGTGGGGAACATGCCCCACTCGCATTCGACGTATTTCCCTTTCAAGGCGCGGCTGATGGTCGATTCGCTCCGGCCGAGCGCCTCCGCCATTTCACGGCGGCTGTAGGGGCGCAGCCAATCCGGCCCCGTCTCAAAAAAGGAACGCTGACACTTTAAAAGCTCAGTCGCGCAAGCCATAAGCGTGTCGCAGCGCTGGCGGATACTCTCGCGCAGCCACTGGGCTTTTTTCATGTTCTCGCCCAGAAAGGTGCGGACCGTTTCGTTGTCCGTGTCCTGATAAATTTTTGAATAGGTGTCGTCAATATTGATGCTCTCCGCCGAAAGCTGATTGAGTTCAACGGAAAAATGCCCGTCCTTTTTTAAAATGCGGATATCCGGCGCGATGAATTCGTTGTTGCGATGCGTCGTTTCAAGCATTAGGGGCCTGGGGTTCAGCGTGCGGATGAGCTGCTGGGCGTTTACGACGCGGTGCAGCGGAATGCCGCTTTTTTTTGCAATCTGCGGGAGCTGGTTTTTAGAGAGCATCTCCAAATAGTCCTGTGCGACGACCCACGCGTCGCTGTCCCGGCGGCCCTTACGCTCAAGCTGTAAAAGAATGCACTCGCGCGGGTTGAACGCGCCCACGCCCGCCGGTTCCAGCGTCTGCAAAAGGTCAATGGCCGTTTTGAGGTCGTCCAGCGAAATATTCGACGCTTGTGCAAGCTTTTCGACATCGTCATAGCAGAGGTAGCCGTTTTCGTCCAGAAGATAGATGAGCGCATAGCCGATCTTTTCGATTTTCGGAGTGGGGCGAAGCATCGAAAACTGAATGCGCAGGGAGACGATGGGCGAGCTGTTGTCGTCCGCGATAATATCCGCAAGCTCTGCGTCGTCCGTGTCCGAAAGCGTGTAGTGGGAGTTGCGGCGGCACTTTTCGGCGTAGTCGATGCTGTCGAAGGTGATGACCGGGTTTTCCTCCAACTCCTTCATGAGATAATCATATAGCTCGGCAGAGGGCATTTGCAGGACGCGAAGCGACTGAATCTGTCGCGGCGACAGAATTTGCGCCTGTTCCTGAAGCTGCTGTGCGCCAAAGGAATTGTCCATTCGCGTCCCCCTCTTTGAACATATTGGCCGATTTTCATGTGGTAGCATTCAAAAAATTATACCATATGTACGACCTTTTCGCAAGATGACAAGTACGCGTTTTCAGGAGCGTGTATGCTCAGAGAGGAAACAAAAAGGGGATAGTGTTCCGCTGGCAGCATTTCTACAGGGAACGGTCTTGACCGGCCCGTTTGCCGGCTTCTATGAAAATGTTGGGGCGAACTGTGTTCGCCCGCTTTTTCCGGGTCCGCGGGCCGTGCGAATGCAAGCTGACCCGCAGGACAAAAAACGGAGCTTTTCGAGTTTCTATTTTTCCTCGTGCGGGGCGAGGAAGGCGGCGCTGAGGTATTTATGTGAGAGCGTCCATGCGATCCAGGCCCAGAGCGTGCCGCCCAATGCGCCGCAAATGACATCCGTCGGGTAGTGCACGCCGACCCAAAGGCGGGAAACGGCAATGAGGACCGCAAAAATATAGGCCCACGCGCCTTTTTTGCCGAAGGCAAGCGTCAGCGCCAGGGCGGCGGCGAAGCTCGCGTTTGTATGGCCCGAGGGGAAGGAGTAGGAGGTCAGCGGCGCCACAAGGATTTGCAGTCCGTCGATCGTCAGATAGGGCCGGGGCCGCGCGACGAGGGGCTTTATGATGAGCTCCGAAGCGAAAAACGCAAAAGCGAGACACAGCAAAACGTCAAATCCGCGCCGCCGGGTCTTTTCCGGAAACAGCAGCGCCAGCCCCAGCGCAATCCAGAGGATGGCGGAGTCGCCGAGGCGCGAAAAGATGACGAAAAAGATGTTCCAGAACGGCGTGCGCAGATAGTCCTGAATATAGAGTAAAACGCTTGCGTCGAAATTCTGAATGGCAGTCATCATGGAATCAGCTCCACAATTTCATTTTCTTCCATGACAAGCTTTGCCTCGTTATAGACGCGCTTGCCCTCCGGTATAAAGCCGCGCACGTTGGTCAGCGGGAAGATCCAGCTGTGCGGGCCGATGTGTGTGCCCGGCTGGGTGACGGCATTTGCGCCGAGACGGCTCGCGTCGCCCAGAACGCAGCCGAAGAAGCTGTCGCCGAGCGAAACCTTTTCGTCCTTCGCGACCTTCAAGCTGACCTCGGATTGGTTGAACTTGCGGTTTGCCGTAATAACACCGCTGCCGATGCGGGCAGAGACGCCCAAAATGCTGTCCCCCGCGAAAGCGAGAGATGCGACCTTCGAGCCGGGCATCATGACCGTGTGCTTCACTTCGCTTCCGTGGCCGACACTACAGCCGTCCGAAACGATGGTGTACGGCCTTATGATCGCACCCGGCATCAGCTCGCAGTTTTTGCCGATCCAGACCGGGCCGATGATTGTGACGTCGTTGTAGATAACGGTGCCCTCGCCGATAAAGTAGTTGCCGTGGAGGTTTGGGATGTCTCCGCGCAGCTCGGCACGATTTTCGTGAACATCGTTTTTGACGAGCGTTTCGTTTAGGTACTCTTTCGCGCGCTGGAGAATTTCATAGGTTTCCGACAGTCCGTCAAAAAAGCCGGGGATGGGGAAACGGTCAAGCTTTCGGAAATAGTATTCGATCTTTGTGGACATGGAACGCACCTTCTATTTTAGTCGTATTTATATTTGCCGCCGCCGACGAATTCGGTGAGCAGCGAGTCTTCAAGCAGATATTTTGTGTCGATGGCGTCAAAAAGCTCAAAGGCCGGGCAGATATGACGCAGCTCCTCGCAGCGGGGCGTTCCGGTCGGCACCGGGCAGAACATCGACTCCGCAACGGATTTCATGACGCTGACCTCGTAGGGGAAGGACGAGTCGAATTTCCAGTCGGCTTTGTCCTTGAAGGGGCTGATATTTTTCTTTTCGCCCCGGCGGACGTTCGCCCAGAGACTGAAGGTGTACTCCGGCGAGGCTCCGCGGAACTTGTAGTCGCGCACGACACGGCGCACGAGCCGCATCCAGGTTGCCTTAAAGACAAGCTCGCTGTCCGCTTCAACGTTTGAGCGGGCGCTGATATAGAGCTTTAAGGCGTTCGGATGCCGGTCGGTGAGCATGTCGTTGAGCGCGTGGATGCCTTCGGCCACGACGATATCGTTTTTACCGAGACGGATGGTTTCCGAGACTTCGTCCGAGCGGCGCTGCTCGGCGAAAAGATACTTCGGCACTTCGATGCTCTGCCCGTGCTCAAGGCGGTCAAAGTGCTCGCTCAAAAGGTCCATGTCAAGGCAGAACGGGGATTCGAGGTCGATTTTTCCGTCCGCTGTGCGGGGGGATTTTTCGTCCACCGTGCGGAAATAGCTATCCATCGCCAGCGCGTGGGTCGTGATGCCGCGGCTGTTGAGTTCCTCCTCAATCTTCTTCGAGGTTGTTGTCTTGCCGCTGCCGGACGGGCCGGAGATGAGGACGACCGGACTGTTTGCGCGGTTTTCCATAATCATGTCCGCCGCATGGCGAATCTTCGCATCGTAGTCTGCGTCGCATTCACGGATGAAGGCGGCGGGATCCTTTCGGGCGCGCTCATTGATTTCACTCAGATCATAGGGCATGGTAACGATCCTCCTGTAGGCCGGCAGGACCTTGCGGCCGCGCCAGCAGTTGTGTAATTTTGTGTTTATCTGCGAGCACCTTTTCGATGCTTTCGATGTACTCGGCGGGATATTTGGGGTCAAAAAGGCGCTCAATGCGGCCGGCGCCCATACAGAGCTTTGTCGATCCGCCGCCGCCGAGCGCGACGATGCTGCAAAGCTCCTCCATGATGCAGATGTTATAGAGACTTTCTGTGCCGCCCTTTTGCCAGCCGACGTTTTCAAAGCCGCCGGACATATATTTTTGCCGATAGAGATAGTATGGCAAAAAACCGGCGGAAAAAAGCGCCTCGTCCGCAGCCGTTATCATCTCGCCGACCGCCTCGGGCGGGGGCAGCGGCGTATCCTCGCGCATGATGCCGGAGCCTTTTTTTAGCGCCAGCGTGTGCACTGTGACGTTTTCCGGCGCAAGGGACAAAACGGTCTCGAGCGTTTTTTGAAAGCCCTCCGGCGTGTCGGCAGGCAGACCCGCGATGAGGTCCATGTTGATGAGAAAGCCGTCCGCCTGACGTACTGCGTCCAGCGCTTCCAGCACGTCTGCCGCCGTGTGCTTGCGGCCAATGGCCGCCAAGACGCGGTCGTCCATCGTCTGGGGATTGACCGAAACGCGCGTAACGCCGTGGCTTTTGAGCGCGGCAAGCTTTTCTCGCGTGATGGTGTCCGGCCGGCCGGCTTCGACTGTATATTCGCGCACAGCGGAAAAATCGAAAGTTTCCTCAAGCTTTGTACAAAGCGCGTCGAGTTGCGGGGCGGAGAGTGTCGTCGGCGTGCCGCCGCCCATATAGACTGCGACAGGGCGCAGCTTCAGTTCCTTTATGACCGCCGCTGTTTCTTCAATCTCACGGTCAAGCGCGGCAAGATATTCGGGGATGCGCTTCATACTCTTTTCAACGCTTATGCTTACGAAGCTGCAATAGGCGCAGCGCGTCGGGCAAAACGGGATGCCGATATAAAGGCAGATGTCTTTTGGCGCGAGGCTTTTTTCGCAGTCGAGTCCCGCATGCGCCGTATAGAGGCAGAGCTTTGCACGGGATGGGTCCGCATCGTAATCACGGACGAATTTTGAAAGTGCGGCGCGGTCAGAAAGGCCCTCCTGCAAAAGCCGGGACATGAGCTTTCCGGGCCGGATGCCGGTCAGCGCGCCCCAGACGGGCTTTTTGATCCCAGCGTTGAGCGCCGCACGGTAAAATGAAAGGGCGACGATGCGCTGCAAAAGCCGGGCGCGTGAGAGATCGTCCGTCATTTTTGCACGGTCAGCGGCGGCGCGGCCCACAAAGACGTCACCCCCGCGAACGAAGCGGCAGACGGCGGTGGCGCGCGCCGTTCCCTCGAAATAGGAAAGCTCCGCCCTGTCCCCCTCCGGCGTCCCGTCTGGGTATTCGGGGCGCTCGCCGGGAAACAGCGTGAGCAGCATTTGTTCTGCCGCATAGCGGCAGTCGTGTCCGAAAAGATATATCTTCATAATTATACAGGATACAATTTCTTTTTCGTCCCGTCAAGCAGAAACGGGAAAAAACGTGAGCGCATGCACCAGACACGGTCGCCGTTCTGTAGCACGGGGCTTGCAATATTTATATGATAATGGTATTATACACAATGTATACATATCGGCATAATACAAAAAAGAAGCAGTTTTATACATAATAATGCGGCTCCACACTGACTTACTGGAGGAAAAATCTTTGGACACAGGAAAAAAACGCCGGAAGCGGGCGGTCGCGCTGACGATCATCGTCTCCGTTCTGCTTCTGCTTGCGTTCATCTTCGTATACTACGCCTCCTACGAGACCTATATCACGAACGAGGAAGATATCACGGTCCAGCACTTCACCGAAATGGCTACGAGCGGCAAGGCTCTTGTTTTAATTAATGTTGATCGTTTAAGGGACAGTGCGAAAAACACGGCGTCTATGCTCACCTTTCTCCGCGCAGACAGGACGACGCTGTCCGACTATTTTACACAGCAGCTTCCGAACGCCGGAGCCAGAGCCGCGATTATCACGACGGAGGACGGGACAAGCGTTTACGACGGCGCAGGCTCCTTTCACCTGTCCCACCATACAACGGACGAGTACAGCGCCTTGATTCAGGAGGAAATACCCTATTCCGCTGCCTTTGCCGCTACGGCCCGGCAGGCCACCGCGACCGGGGACTGTGTCATCTCCGACCTTCAGGACTGCGGGGACGACGGCGGACACTTCTGCACGGCCATTCCGCTGACGCTGAAGGACGGCAGAAAGGCAGTTCTCACCCTCATTTATCCGCAGTCCGTTTTAAACGAGCTGATGGACAGTGTCCCTTCGAGCGACACAACGCGCCTTTGCATCATGGATTCTTACGGAAACTTTGTTGCCACGCAGACGATGAAGGAGCCATGGGTAACTCCGGGCCAGTTTGTGCTTGACTCTGAAACGACCGACCGGCTTACGACGGTGACCGCTCTATCCGACCAGAAACAATATGTTGCCTATGCCAAATCCATCGGCGTGAACGACTGGTATGTGCTCTATGTAATGCCAAAAACCGTCCTGGACGCACAGACACAGGCCGGCAGCAACCGCATTCATCTGTTCGGAACCGCCTGCCTGCTGTTTGGTGTTTTGATATTTGGCGCAGGACTCTACAAAAACCGCATACGCTACTATCGCTTGAAGCTTTTTAAGCAGAAGTTCCGCATTGCGACGCTCCAGTCTGCCCGCGCCGCGTTTGAATACGACAAAAAGCGCGACAGCCTGTGCCTTATCAGCGAATGCGAGCACATCCATCTGCCAAAGCCCTCGCTTAACCTTTCGGAGCTTGCCGCTTGCGTTCACCCGGCGGATCGTCCGCTCTATGGGCAGGCTGTCATTGAGCTTCGGCGCGACGGCACGACCTCCACCACGCTCCGCGCGATCCATTTTGCGGAGGAGGATGCTTACCGCTGGTACCACATCACCGCCACCCGCCTGACCGACAAGGGCGAGGGCAAAGCGCTTACGATTGGTACCCTGGAGGACATCGACGAGCGCGAAAAGGAACGCCTTATCCTTGCGGAAAAGGCGACGAAGGACTGTCTTACGGGGCTGTGCAACCGAGCCGAGACGGAGGAAATCGTCCGCAAGCGCCTTGCGGGTCTTGGGCCTGATGATCATTCGGCTTTTGCAATCATTGATCTTGACAATTTTAAAAATATTAACGACGAGTATGGCCACGAATGCGGCGATCGGGCGCTGCTGTTTTTTGCGGAAAAACTGCGCGCGACCTTCCGCTTTGGGGACGTGATCGGTCGTCTCGGCGGCGACGAGTTTATTGTTTATATGACGCTTACTTCGGACAAAGAGATCATTAAGCGCCGGATGAAGGAGCTTATGGACAGTCTCGAAATGCACCGCAGCGACGACGCGGAGCTTCCGCCTATCACCTGCTCCGTCGGCTGCTGCATTGCGAGCCGCGGTGACAGCTTTGAGGATCTTTACAAGTCCGCCGACGCTGCCCTCTACGAATCCAAGGCCTGCGGCAAGGGCCATGCGACGATGGCGTAATGGCACAAAATAAAAAATCGGTATCATCCATTCAAAACGGACGATACCGATTTTTTACGTTTCAGATTCCGCGACTTTCATCATAATGGCGCATTCCATGCGCTTTCTGAACAATTCGCAGCCATACGCATAGGTTCCGGTGATATCCCCTGTCGCGTGCAGGGCGTTTGCCGCGCAGCCGCCGGAGCAATAGAGCTTTGCCCAGCAATCCTTGCAGTCCGGGCGAGCATAGGCGTTGCAGCTTTTAAACTTTTCGCGCATGGCCTCGTTTGTGACGCCATCCCAGACGTTGCCCATAAGGTACTCCGGTTCTCCGACAAACTGGTGGCAGGGGTACAAATCGCCAGTTGGGGTCACGGCGAGGTATTCCGTACCGCTGCCGCAGCCGGAGATGCGCTTGTAGATGCAGGGGCCGCCCGTGAGGTCGATCATGTAGTGGTAAAAGACGAGGCCGCGGCCCTCCCGTTCACGCTTGAGCATTTCAGTTGCGAGAAGCTCGTATTGCTCCATTAAAACCGGCAGATCCTCCGCCGTGAGCGCATACGGCTCCGTCGGGGTGCAGACGACCGGCTCCATCGACAGACGGTCAAAGCCGAGATCGGCCATGTGGAACAGGTCGTTTGTAAAGTCCGTATTCGCATGGGTAAAGGTGCCGCGTATGTAGTACTCTCTGTCCCCGCGATTTTTCACAAAGTTTTGGAATTTTGGGACAATCGTATCATAGCTGCCCTTGCCGCCGACGGTTTTGCGCAGGGCGTCGTGCACCTCTTTGCGCCCGTCGAGTGAGAGGACGACGTTGTTCATTTCGCGGTTTGTAAAGTCGATGACATCGTCGTCGATGAGAAGGCCGTTTGTCGTGAGCGTGAAGCGGAAGCGCTTGCCTGTTTCGGCCTCGCGGGAGCGGCCATAGGCGACGAGCTGCTTGCAGACGTCCCAGTTCATCAGCGGCTCGCCGCCGAAGAAATCGACCTCCAGATTTTTCTGGTTCCCCGAATTTTCAATAAGAAAATCGAGGGCGCACTTGCCGACGTCGAAGGACATAAGCGCGCGCTCGCCGTGGTACTTGCCCTGGGCGGCGAAGCAGTATTCGCAATTGAGGTTGCAGGTGTGCGCGACGTGCAGGCACAGGGCCTTAATGGCGCGGCTGCGGTTCTTGAGGTCGCAGGCGTGATCCTCATAGCAGTCTTCGGTAAAGAGTTTTCCGGCATCCTTGAGTTCCTGAACGTCCGATATGCATTCTTCGATCTCCGCACGGTCGATCTCCGGGGCCGACGCGTATTTTTCAAGCATTGCTTCGACGATCTGGTCCGGTGTGTGGCCCTCAAACAGCGCGATTACGTCGTAGGCCAGCTCGTCCACCGCATGTACGGAGCCGCTGAACACATCCAGCACTATGTTATATCCGTTTAGTTTATATCGATGTATCATATTGTCCTTTCAAGAGAAAGTGCTGCCCAGTTTACCGGACAGCACCTTTGTCGATCGACCGCGACTTATTTGCACTTCTCGCATTCCTGATTGGCGACGCCGCAAGAGGTCTTGCAGGCGGACTGGCAGGAGGTCTGGCACTCGCCGCATCCGCCGTTTTTCAGGGTCTTCTGGAGGTCGCGGGTCTCGAGCGTTTTAATTCTTTTCATGGTAAATATCCCCTTTGCATTTCTGCATCAATCAAAATCGATACTTTTCATACTATAAAATAAATCGGCCGTATTGTCAAGGGTGCGGGCGCATTCTGCGGATAGACGGCTGCTTAAAAAACGGCTTTAAATGGTTATTTGACGACACATATTGAAAGCGGCATACCACCCGTGGTGCTGCGTAGAGCGACGCCGTTTTCGCGCTGGATGGAGATGTGCTTTACAAGCTCGTCCGTCAGCACCTCGCCGGGCACGGCGAGGGGGATGCCGGGCGGGTAGGCCCAAATGTATTCCGCGGCAATTTTTTCGCGTGCATCCTTGAGTTTGACTGTCTTTGTCTCGCAGACGGCTGCCTCGCGCGCGGACATGCGGCGCGACGGGATGGGAGCGGCGGAAAACGGGAGACGTGGGGCCGTTCCGCGTACCTCCGCGTCCAGCTCCAAGAGGGCTTTGGCGAAGTGCTCTAGCGTCTCGTCGCGGTCCAGAAGGCCCGTCATCGCGACGACGTAGCGGCAGGCGGCCATTTCGCACTCGATATGGTAGCGTTCGCGCAGGGCGGTCTGGAGAAACGTGCCGGTGGCGTCGGTGCCTTCGCAGGAGACGACAAGCTTACTTCGGTCGTAGCGCCAGACGGTCGGGCAGCTCAAACCGCGCTTGCGCCAGCCCGCACCGGGGGCGGGCGGCTGACAGTCAAAGGGGTCGCTGTGGCCCGGGATTTTAAGATTTTGCAGCGTGGCGACGCCCCGGTCAAAGCGGTCTAGACGCTCGGACCACGCGCGAAAAAGTTCGGCTCCGCGCGTTTCCAAAAGGTCGCGCGTGCCGTCGATGGCGCTCATAAGGATATAGGATGGGCTGGAAGTCTCGGNNCGGATAATTCCCGTCGGATATCCGCTGCCGGAACCAATCCGCCGCTCAGGTGCAAAAGTCCTGTCTGCGTAAGCCCGGTGAGCGTTTTATGTAAAGACTGCACAACAAGGTCCGCGCCCGCGGCGATAGCGCCGCCGGAAAAATCCGGGGTAAAGCCGAGGTGCGCGCCATGCGCTTCGTCAACGATGAGCGGCGATCCCCAGAGATGGCAGACGACCGCAATTTCCGCGACATTGGAAATGACGCCCTCGTAGGTCGGACTGGTGATGACGACAGGGATGCCGGGGTTCGCCGCGACCGCTTTTTCCACGTCCTTTGGGGAGATGCCGCCGCAGAAGCCGAAGCCGGAGACGGGCTGTGGCATCAGATAGATGGAGTCCAGATCGTTCAGTTCGGCGGCGTTGTAGACCGATTTGTGGCAGTTGCGGGCCAAAATGAGCTTTTTTGAGCCGCTGCTTTTTGTGGCGGCAGTGATGGCGGCGAGGATACCGCAGGTCGAGCCGTTGACCAGAAAGAAAGCGGCGTCGCTTCCCCAGAGACACGCGGCGCGATCCATCGCATCGCGCAAAACGCCGTGCGCGTCATGCAGGTCGTCAAAGCCGTCGATCTCCGTGATATCGTAGCGCGCGCCGAGGGTTTCCAGAAAGGGAATCCCGTCCGGGTTGCGCTTGTGGCCCGGCATGTGCAGGGGCGCGGCGTCGGACGCGGCATAATCCGAAAGGCGCTGGAAGAGGGTTTCGTTTTCATTGAGGGGCATAGCATTCCNNAAGAAAAAGCCCCGCCGCAAAGGCGGGCCTTCTGTGTCGTGTGAATTTTAGCCAAGATCGAAGAGTTTCATTTTAGCAAGCTGGATCGATACGTCTGCGCCGCTGATTTTGGTTGCCTCTTTTCCTGCCTGTGTGATGGTCACAGAGGGCGATACCTTCACTATGACCGCAGAGGTGCCGTTTTGAAGGGCGTCTTTAAGCGCTGAGTTGAGAACATCATCGAGCTTTACATAGTAGACCTGTCCCGGCGTGGGGGCGCAGGTCAGAGAAGTTTCTGCTCCGTTGTCGGCTGTGTAATAGACAGGCAGAGACACGCTTGTGGCACCGCTTACACAAGTGACGGTGGCCTTATATGTTTTCTGGCTGCTGTCGGAGCCAAGAGAGGTATCCTGTAGTTTGAAATAGATACGGCGGTTTTCATCGGTAACCGTACCGGACGATTCGAGGATCCCGGTTTCATCTGTCGGAACGAGGAAGGTATTGACGCCTGTCTTTCCACCTGCCGGATCCGTGAACACGGCGCCCGGTGCGGACTGTCCCTGACGGGCGGCGGCGATGATGGTATTGACGATCAGTTTTCGTTCGTCATCCGTTCGTGGGGCCGAGTGGCCGGAGCCGGTGTAGGTAACATTGCCGCGCGTATAAATGTAATACTGGTTTACAACGTCGTTTGTCATGTAGTCGTAGGTCGAACCAAGGCTGAGATTGCTAATCAAACTGTTCGATCCGCCGCCGGAAAGGCAATACCAGACGACAATGTCGGCTGAATTCATATTGAGTTGCTGATACTGCATGTGCGTTTCTGCAATGCCGAGCGCTTTGTTNNAGAGATTGATATTAAATGGGTACGTTGTGATTTGTCCTTTGTTAACCTGTGTAACATAGCTTGAAGTTTGCAGCTTGTTCATCTCAGTGGCGTTCTGCGTAAAGAAATTTTTAAAATCATTTGTAAACGGCGTGCCGTCATTATTTGCATACCCGTAAGGCAGAGTACCGCTCTTATAGTAGCGCATCAAAATGTTGTTCGTCAAGCCCTGCGTCTCGGGCAGGGTTATTTTCCGGTTGGAATTAGGCTTGTATGCGATACTATATCCGGCGGTCTGGAGTGCGCCGCTCTGGGCGGATGAGAAACCGCTTCCTTTGTTGTTGTTTGTCACAAAGCCGCCATTTGTATTTCCGTCCTGACTGGATACGCCAAACTTGCTGCCGCCTAGCGACTTGGTGCTGGAAACGCCGTAGCGGTCAAGACCGAGCGGGTCGCGGAGTATTGCGTTGAAATTGTAACCGTAATAGTAATCGGTATAAAGTTTGTTCGTGGTAACTTCGTGATGATCTGTTGTCCAACCATCCAAAAGACCATTCTTAATTAAAGTTGTCCCCTCGTATTGTTTCGCATCCCTGTCATTTAAGAAATAGAACGAGGCACAGTCGTGGGAAAACAGAACCGCTTTGCCGGTTTGGATAAACTGTGAGATCGCGCTCGCGGTATCTGCGGTCATCTCNCCATAACAGTCGCCAAAACCGAGAATGAGCATATCAAAGTCATTGATGCTGCTCCAATCGGTTTGGTTGTTTACTGCTCGTTGCGTAATGCTGACCTTATAGTCTCTTTCCACCTGCTTGAAAAGGTTTTTGTAATTCGTATCGTTCAAATCAACGGTGTTTGTACCATTGCTGGACGTTATTTGCAGAATATTGAGCGATTTCTGCGCGTGATCGTTGGTTGCGATGCCGCTGCCAGTGATGTGCGTGAAGCCGGTCTGAGAGGTGTGGATGCCGCTGCTGCCAACTTTAACGATCTCTAGCTTCCACGGAATGATGCCGGCCAGATCGTCGGGAAGGGGACGATGGATGGTATAGGTATAGGCCGCGTCGCCTGCCTCGCTTGCGCGAATCGCTTTGACGGGACGGGTATCGCAATACACTTCAACAGATGGAAGCTTTTCCGCGTTTGAGAAACGACCGTCACCGTTCGAGTCCACATAGAGATTGCAGGAATAGGTGGTCGTCTTCGGCGTCGGGTCTGTTGGATTTGTAACTGTGAAGGTATAGTCGAGATAATATTTGCCGTCCGGCTGTTTTTCCAGCGTCGTCATCGAAGAACTGCTCATGGCATATTCAGTCGGCTGTTTTGTGAGGTTGATCGTCGGGTTGGAGATATTCACGAGCGCATACAGCTTTGTGCGGTTTTCGGCGGCCGCCGCGTCGGGAGCGCCGTCATAGGTGGGAGAAAAGACGCCCTCGCTGAAGGTGTTGGAGCGGTTGCGGATCGCGTCCAGGAATTCGTACATATAGGAGCTGTTGTCAACACGAGCGGCGTTGACGGTGTTCTTGCCCGTGAGGTGCGCGACCTGCGTTTTTGCGGCAGGGTTTATTGTCCATAAACTTCCTAATATGGGGATAGTAATCGTTATAGTGCATCTGAAATAGGTACCGTCGGGAAAGCCTGCGGTGTTAATTGAAGAAATACCCTGTCCAGATACAACAGTTTCCCAAGTGCTTCCGTTTTCCGATTTTTCCCAAGTATATATAGGGTTTTGAAGCTGCGATTTTACTGTGCTAAGCTTGTCGCTGCCGCTGAAATATTCAATCATGCTGTCAATAAAATTGTCCGCCCCGACGCAAATGGATAGTTTTTCCTGTTTAGCGGTAAAAACATATGTAAAGGTGTGATCAAATGCTTTGAGTTCTTGTCCGAACCACGTTCCTAAACTAATATATGCGTGTCCTTGAACGGAAGCAGCAGTCTGCTGCAAATTATTAAGCAGGTCATCCGCAACGATCACGGGGTGTCCGGCTTCGGCATAGTCCTTCAACATCTGCATCGCGTTCTTGGTGAGATCGTTGCCGGAAAAGCGGAACTGGTCGGCATAGGAGGCAGAGGTCGCATTGATTGCGGAATAGGTTTTAAAAGAGCTTTTTTCTTGTTTTATCCCCAACCGGTCAGTGTCATAATCATAAACCTGATAGGTAGTAAAGTCCCTGTCCAGCAGTCCGCTGAGACTGTAGCCGTTGCAGCCGCCGGAACGGATGGTGTCGCCGATATTCGTATAGACAAGGCCGTCCATATTGTTGTCCGTGCAGTCGATAATTTTCTGGTTGAGGTTTTCTGCCTGCGTTGTCTGCGTATAGCGGCTGATGTTGGTGCCGACATAGACGATGTCGAATTCTTCGCCGATCTCGTCGATCTTGCCGATGAACTCGGAGGTGGACCATGTCGTGATGTCTGGGCTATATTCTTTCATGGGGGTTCCAGACAGCCATTTGTTCCGCACGGTTTCCTTGGAAAGGTTGCTGGAACTACCCTCGTAGGGGTTGCCGGGCTCAATGTCCAGAATGCGGACGGAGCCTTTTGCCGCGGTTGGCTGAGAGGCGTTGATGATGTGCCGGACGACGGTGGCCATACTGACATCTGTGTCAACGAGACGGTCGCTTCCCGCGCCCTGACCGCCGCGCTGCGTATTGACATAGTTGATGCGTTCACTGACCTCGCTGTAAGCATTTGTGTTAGAAAATGCGTTCGTAAAGGAACGGGTCGCAAGCTGCGGAGCGGTTGCATCCGGGATGTAAAGATAGACATTTTCCTTGACCCTTTTTGTAGCGCTCACGCCAAAAGTGCTTCCCGCACTGGAAACAAGCGCTTGCAGACAAGGCATATTTGTGCTGTTGAGGTTTGNNGCTGCTGTCGATGATGAGCGGCGTGACCGCTTCGGTGGAATCGCGGGTGGCGAGGTCTATTATGAGATCGCAGTTACGTTTCAATAGGTCGCTGACATAGGCGGAGCTGTTTTTCCCGTCCTTATCCAACTTCAGACCACCGGAGAGAACGATCAGGCTGGCACTCTTGATCTGATCGGCGGTAACTTTGTCCGGGGAGACGGTTTCAAGATTAAAATTGACTTTGAGTGTCTCTGTTACGTTGCCGTTTGTATCAAAATCACAATCGAAAACGTATTTTTTAAACCACTCGTTGTTTTTATAGCAGGTGTTGTAATAGACGACGGGCGTGAGAATACTGGCTTTTTCGCCTTTGGCAGTCGATGTGATTTTATAAGTGCCATTGCCGGGACCGACATAGCGGTAGGTGGCGGTGCCGCCAACAGGCGAAAAGGAACCGCTCTCGTCGGCCGTTGTGCGCCGGAAGCCGTCGTTCTTGGTGACAGCGGCATATTTGTAAGTGCTGTAGCCTGCCCCCTGCTTCTGTGCGCCAGCCGCCGCTTTTGGCTCGGATACGCCGGAGACGATGTAGTAGCTGTGGCTTTTGTCCAGCTTTGTGCTTCCGTCCGTTACATATTGGATATTGGTATAGGCAAAGCTGTCTGGATCGGGGACGGCTGTCGAGTTGGGCTGCTCGTAGTCCACGGCGCTGGCATAGATTGCTTCGCCGTCTTTCAGCGCTTCGGTTTTGGCCGCGTTGCTGTATGCTGTGACTGCGCCGCTCTCTTCGTTTACGGCAACGGTGATTTTGGTGAATTTGAGACTGTAATAGTAGAGCGTTTCGTTCAGGTTATTTACAAGACGATTGATCTCTTCGCCGTTTGCAGTGTAATATGCCGTATCCTGCACATAGCTGCCGGCGCTGTCCGGCTTATAGGTCGTGGCTGAAACATAGGCGAAAGCGCTGACGTCTGTGGTGCCAGCCGTACTGGCCGTACTGTCGGGACGCCGCTCAAATGTGATTTTTTCGACACTTCCCTTGTCGTAATAGGCGTTTCCGGACGCGTCCTTCAGCGGAAGCTCGTTACTGCACGCCGAGGCGTCTCCGGTAAGAAGCTCCCAAGGATATTTTTCGGTATAAGTGTTGCTTTTGGTGAGCGGATAATTGCCGTCACTGCCGAGAATGTCGGCTTTTTCAAGACCTGCGTAGAGGTTCTGCACATAGCTCATTCGTTTTGCGCGCATATCGGAAGGGACGACCTTCTTATCCGCGTCTTTTTCGATATTATCCGCATCCGCGGCGGCCTTTGCGGGAAAGACGGCGCAAGGCTCATAGCCCTTGAGATAATAGCCGAAGCTCCCCTCGTCCGCAGACGGGGCGATTTCAAGGATATTGAATGCGCCGCCCTGCTGATTTTTCAGCTCCTCGATATACGGCAGCGACGCCTTAGCCTCCGCAGTACCGCTGTCCCCGATGAGAGCGACGCTGGCCGGGAGGACGAGCGCGAAGCTGAGAAGAAACGAGAGCGCTCTCTTTTGAGCGGGGTGTCTATTGAGCATGGAAATCGCTCCTTTCGGAAACATAGAAAACCTGGCTTTTATGATGCAGCGATCATAACGACAGGCGGCGCATTGCGCAGCGCGACGGTCTGCGTGTAGGTTTTGTCCGAATTTTTAAACTTGAGTTGAATGGCGGCTGATTTGACGGCCCCTATGCCCGGCGTGAGCGTGACCGAAAAGCTGTCAACACTGCCGGCAGCCTTGGACCAGCTGGAAATTGAAGCGGTATAGATGGTCGTTTTTATTTCAGCGCCATCTTTTATAATTGTCTCGATCTTCTCTGCTGCCGTAGCTTCGCCATACTGAAGCTCGCTGCCGCTTTGCCTGAAGGCGCGAACGGTATAGGCGCTACCCCTTTTTTCGAGGATATAGACCGTTTGCCCGCTGTCGGCGGTGCTGAGGCCGGTATTGCAGTTCATGAGGGAGTCGCTGACCTGATTGACGGCGAGCTGTGCCTTGAATTGGCGGGTAATGCGGGCGTCGATGCTTGTGTACGATTTTGTGCCTGCGAGCATGAAGCCGAAGGCTGCAAGCATGACGATGGCCAGTATGGCGACGCTCACGATCAGTTCAACCAGCGTGAAACCCTTATTGTCCGTTTTCATCGCAGGCCTCCTGACTGATCTCGTGGCTGCCGGTCGCACCGACGATATGGATCGTATAGGGGCGGCCGCCGCCAGCGACGGTGAGGGTGTAATCTGTTTTTTTGACTGGTTCCTTGAGCGCGCCGGACGAGCGGTCAAACGCTATTTTGATGGGCGCAGACGACGCAGTCAGCGCCGTACCGCCGCCAGTCACTGTGACGCCGCCGCTGCTCAAAACGGCCTTATCGGCGGGATCCGGATTCGAGGCGTCGGCGCTTTCATAGTAGGCAACTTCGATTTTGCCGTCGCTGTTGACCGAAAGCGTCATATAGGTGTTTTCGCCATGCGTAAGACAGCCGGTGCGGCAGCGGTCCAGACTTGCATTGATACGGCTTGCACAGCTTTTGGCGCGGGAAGCGGGAATGATCGAGGTAGAGATGGCGGCGACGCCAGCCAGAATGCCCATGATTGCAATGACGACCACGAGTTCGATCAGTGTGAAGCCATGATTATCGTATTTCATTTTCACGCTTCCTTTCGGGCTTGTCAGCTCTTTCGCCAGTTTTCATAGACGACGAGGTCGCCAATGTCCCATTTGTTTGCGCCGCTGCCGGTAGAAGCACTGCCGTTGCCGAGAAAATCGGAAAGCTTTTTACTGCCGTCCGCGGCATTGAGCAGCGTCTGCCAGTCAATGGTGGCAGGAACCCACGCGCCGCGCTCTTGTGTGCCGATGTTTTTATTGACGGTTACGGTGCCCTTTGCGATATNNCCAATTGTTACGTTTCCGGTGGAGACGATGACTTGCAGCTTATTAGGGCTGCTGGAATCATAGGTATAGTTGGGGGCGTTCGTTACGACTGCAACGATTTCATTGCCGGATTTGAACGAGTAGGTATCTTTAATTGCCGCCTCATTTGGAACAAAGCTGCTATAAGGGGAGGCGGACTTGTTTTGGTACAGATCTGCAGGTCCCTGGGCGGAAACGCCGACGGAGGCGTCATTCTGCTTGAGTGTGTTATCAGAATAGCCATATGTATTGCCAGCGGAGACGACCTTACCTTCGGGCTTGAGGTCTCCGCTCAGGTAATATCTGAAATACTGACTGACGTTCTGCGGGTTTGCCGCGCAGTAGTCCTTGAAATAGGCGTTTGCGGCGGACTGATCTTTAAAGTCGAGAAACACATAGGCAATGTGGGACTGACTGTATCGGACGGATATCGCACCCTTTGCGAACGTCACGCCGCCCTTGACGGTTGGATTGCCGAGATAATCGACAATCGTCTTGGTGTTGAGCGCTTCGCCCTTTGCGTTCGTCATTTTCGTGTTCGGCCAGAGCGGCGTGTCTGTGTAGACGGTCAGCGCGGGGGCCGTATCGCCCGTATAGGCATAGGGATTTGTGGGGTAGCCGCTGCCGAGACAGCCCACGGGGGCGAGGTAGGCAAGCTGATCGCTTTTGACGGCGATGGATTGCCCCATCGCAACGGCATCACTATCATTTTGCCCTGTTACGTCAATGAAGCTGACGCCCGCGAGCGTGAGCTTGTTCAAATTTTCCATGTGCAGGGAAGTGCTTTTCCCGCCGATCAGAATTGAACTGCTGCTGTCCTTATTTGCGCTCTTGGTTCCGGCGGTGTCGCCGCCGAAGCCGGTGTATTCGCCGGCGAGCGTGACGGAGCAGCCCGCACCCATCACAGACAGATCGTTTGAGACATAGGTTTTCCCGCCACAGGTTGCGAAGGCGCTGGAGGAACCATTCAGCTTGATGCCCTTTGCCCAAAGCTCACGGGTATCCAAGGCGCTGTCCTTGCCGTCGCCGCTTCCGAAGAAGAGTTTTGCGGAATTGGAGACGGTAATGTCGCCGCCCGTGAGAAGGTCGCCGCTTGTAAAGCGCAGCTCGTTACCGCCGGCACTGACGTTTACAGCGCCCGCGTAGACGTTGCCGGCTATGTTTGAGACGCCGCTGGAAGTGGTTTTGTCAAGCGACTTGTCCGCCACGACGGAAAATTCCTTGAGGCTGTGCGGGACGGAAGCCGTGACATTGAAGTCCGGAACCTTGATTGTGATGTCACTTGTAACGGTCGTTTCATAGTTTTGGTCGTTTTTGTATTTGACGGAGACATCTTTCAGGGTCAGCGCAGTGCCGACCGCGTTTCCGTTTTTGTCCGTTCCGGTCTGTATGCTGACTGTGCCGGATTGGTCGCTTTCGCTGTCGCCGCCATAGCCAAGAACCGTGACCGTGCAGTCCTGCGGAATGGAAACCATGTTGCGAAGCGCCTTCGCGCTGTATTTGCTCTCAACATTTTTCTGCATGAGCGGCGTCGCTTTTAGCGTGGCAATGTACTTTTCACTGAAATCCTTTTGGGGATCATAGCCTTCCTTTTTTACGTTGGCGGCATAGCCTGTCAGCGTTTCCGTATAGGCGCTGGCGAGAGCGTCAGATGCGGCGGCGTGCACTCCAGCGCGAATTTCGTCCATGGCTTTACCGGCATCGTAAAAATTGCCCTTACTCGTCTCTTGCGACAGCGTGACGGCGTAACCGAGATAGGAGACGCTCAAAAGCGCCACGCCGAGCGCCACGATGAAGAGGATGGCGATGACGACGGTAATCATCGCCGCGCCGCTGTTATCCGTTTTTAGGTTTCTGAGCTTTTTCATAGCGCACTCCTCCCGTTCAGCCGAGCTTGACTGCGCTCATGGCGGCGAGCGTTTTGCCCGCGCGCGAGACCTCGACGTCAACGCTGTACATGCGGTTCTGCGCCTGTTTTTCGACGAGCGTGCCGTCAATGGAAATGTTCTCGGGGCTGCTTGTTTGATTGACGTTTTTATAGGCTGTGTAGCTGCGCAGAAACGCCGTTGCGTTTGTCATGCGGACATTTGAAAAAACGCGCGCCCGCGTCAGGTCGTTCTGACCGGCATAGGTGATATCGGGAACGTAGTTGACGTTGTTCTCATGCGTGCTTGTGTCGATCAGAAAGACGTTGAAGTCAAGACCGTTGGGCGATACGCCGGTCGCGGCGTTTGTAATCGTGAAGGTATCCTTATAATAGGTCTTTGCATCTTCGTGAAGGATCGGAGCGAAATAGAGATAGAGCGAATAGGCCGCACCGCCTTTTTCTTTCAGCGTTTGCACTGCTGCGTCCGTGGGGGCGTTCAAGACGGCTTTGTCGGAGGATTTATAATCCAGCGTCACGGTGTTGGAGGTGACGACGTCCTTTCCGTCCACCTGCACCGTGGTGTTGTAAGAAACGGTGCCGCCATATTGGAAGACGATCGACACCTGATAGGTTCCGTTCGTTTGCAGCACGGAGCTGATTTTGACGTTGCGGGTGAGGGCGTTTTGCAGTGCCGCCATGTCCACCTTCCCGTTGCACTCGGAATAAAATTCGTTGAGCGCGTCGGCGTCCGCACCGGACATATCGATAACGGCGTCCATGGTGTTGCTGACGGCTACCTTTTTGGCGTTTACCGCTGTGACGGGCGTGAGTGTGATCTTTGCGGTATAGCCGGAGGGGCCGCTTGTGTCGTCCTTTGTATAGACGCCGGTTTCCTTGCCCTGTTCATTCTTTTCCGCGTTATAGCCGGCGAGCAGATTGGCCGCGTCTGTGGCCTGAATATTCTCTATGACTGTCTGCGCGAACATGGCGGCGTCGTTTTTCTGGCGCGACTTCAGCTCTGTTTGCGCGCTGGTTACGAAGGAGTGGAGGAGGGGGACGAAGACGATGGCAAGAATGACGATGGCGACGATCAGCTCCACGAGCGTGAAGCCGCGGTCGTCCTGCCGCAAAGCGGCAGGGGCGTCGCCTGGGCCGGATTTTTTCATGCAGGTTCCTCCCTCCCGGATTTTTGTTCAAAAGGCACGAGTCCCGCCCCGCAGATCGACGCCGGTCGCATGGGGCGGGAGAATGGTTTCCGTATTCAGCCGTTGGCGTTTTCGTGAATTTCGGTAACGCCGCCTTTTTGGGTGCTGTTACCGCTTGCAGCGCTTTTTGTCGGGCCGGGGGCCTTCGCCGCGCTCGACTTTGAGGCCGCTTTGGAGGTGCCAAAGGGGTCCGAAACGCCCTGCTGGACCTCGCCGACATCGGCCTTTTTGTAGACATACTGGTCGGGTGTGATGAAATATTTTGTGATGGAGGCGGTACCGGAAAGACCGCCCGTCTCCGAATCGTAGGTGATGCTGATGCTCTTGAGGGCGGTGCGCTCCTTTTGGGCGTAGAGAAAATCCAGAAGGGATTTGAACTGGTTGTAGTCCATGGTGCACTGGATGTCCTCGCCGGTTGTGAAGGCGAACATATCCGTCATCTTGTACTTATCCCCGTCCCGAACGGGCAGACTGAGCGCCTTTATAAGAGTGGGCTGCTGATAGCCGACGCTCTTAACAGAGATGCCGAGCACGTCCTGCAGCTCCTTTGCGTTGAGGATGATATGCTCGCTGCGCAGGTCGGTCGGAAAGCGCTCCATGTCGGTCGCAATTTCGTCGCGCGCTTTCTGCGTTTTCGCCTCATAGGTCTTTTGATTGGCCGCGTAATCCTGAAGCTGACGAAGCTCGGGCGTAAGTGCGGAGAGCTGAGACGCGGCGGCGTCGCGGCGGGCGTTGTAATCCTTGCAGACCGTCATATATACGGCGAAGAAGATGAGCGCGCCCGCAAGGACGAGCAGAAGCATTTTGTCGCGGTTCGTCAAAGTCATATCCATGCTTGTCAGCCTCCTGTCGTTTCGGACGCTTCGGGCGAAGCTGCGGCTTGCGCCGCGCCGCCGGAGGGCGCAGGCGAGGCGATGGCGTCCCGATACGGATTTTCGTTATTGAGCCAGGGGTTCTTGCCGTAGGTGCAGGTCACGGAGAAGGACACGCGCGAAACGCCCGCATCGTCTGTTTCCTGTGTAGCCTCGCTGACCTTGATGTTTGAAAGACTGTCAAACTCGCGAAGCTCCGCGACAACGTCTNNAATTTGCGACTGTGATGTTCATGGAGACGCCTTCCTCCGTGCAGTCGGCGGAGAGAAGAAGGATGCTCGAGGGCATTTTCTGCTCCAGATCGCCGAAGAAGGCGGCAAGCTGTTCGTTCGGAGTTTTGGTGCTGTCGATAATGGTTTGGAGGTCCTTTCGGCCCTTTTCGTAGGAGACGTAGGTCTCATAGGTCTTTTCGGCGGGGGCAAGTTCCTCAATCTGCTTTTTGGCGTCGCTCAATTGCTGCTGGGTAGCATTGTAGCCGTGGATAGAGAGAAAGGCCATAACGGCGGCGAGAACGACGAATGCGGTGCAGATGGCGAGGCCGGGTTTCAGGGAAACGTCATCCGGGCTTTTGCCGGTCTTTAGCGCGGCGTAGTAGGAGACAATATTGAGCGGAGCGACGGCGGCGCCGATGCAGGCGACATAGGCTGCGGCGTCCGGCGAAGCGCCAGTGAAGACGGTGAAGGGTGCGATATCGTCCAGAAAATCGGTCGGCAGACCGGTTGCGTCCGCGACCTGCTCGCGCAGGCCGACAATGTGGCGCAGCGGGCCCATCAGAACAACGTGGGTCGCGGCGCTGTCCCAGCGGCTGGAGTTGAAGAAATCCAGCGTGCGGACAATGCCGCCGACGAAACGGCTCAAATCCTCCTGCACCTCGCCGGGCGAGAGAATGTCGCCGGAAAAGCGGCTGTCTGTAATATCCGTCGCGCGGAGTGCGCCGATATAGTCGCCGCCGCTCGCTGCGATGTAATGGCCGACAAGCTCGTCCGCGCTGAAGCCGAAGGTGCGCTGCATGAGCAGCTTGCCGCCATAGAGGAAGCTCATGCTGCTGCTGCCCGCGCCGGCATCGACGAAAATCGTGACGCCCTCCTTGAGACCGAGACCGCGCAGTGCCTGATACTGGCCGTTCACGGCACAATCGACAGCTTTGATGCGCAGGCCGGCCTCCCCGGCGAGCCGATCGTAGCCGTCGAGCAGCGTGGCTGGAGCGGCGTAGACCATGACGCGGATGAAGCCGTCCGTTCCCTTGACGGTTTCGAGGACGGTGTAGCTGATGTGGTAGTTTTCAAGATCGACCGGAAAATACTCTGCGGCATTGGTGCGGATGGCGCGGCCAACGAGCTTTTCCTTCATGATTGGGAGCCGGACCTCGCGGACGGCAATCTTATTGGACGCGAGCGTAAATACGATGTCCTTCGCGTCGCCGAGGGCGTGGGCCGCGAGCTGATTTTTCAGCTCTGCGCCGAGAACCGCAGCGTTTTCGATGACACCGTCTGTGACGCTGTCCGCCGGGGTCTCGAACAGGAACGCATCCTCCACGCGGAAGGTCTTTCCCTTTTTCGTGACGCGGCACACCTTTGCGATCTGGTCGCTGATCTCTATATGGACCGTTTTCGCCGCCATAGAGTTCCCCTTTCTCAAAATGCCAGTATCAAAAAAACGCCGTAAGGCGGGAATTTACAAAGTTAAGCGCGGTGTAAATGCTTCTATAAAAGCGTGAGATACCAGTTTACGAGCCTGTCGCCCCACAGCAGGGCGAGGAGGATGGCGGCGCTTAAATAGGGGCCGAAGGCAAGGCTTCGGCCGGCCTTTTTCGCGGCCATCAATATTAAGTGTATCACAGCGGCGAGCACACAGGCCAGAAACAGCGAGAGAACGATGTTTCGCCAGCCGATAAAAAGTCCGGCTGCCGCCATGAGCTTGATGTCGCCACCGCCGATGCCGCGGCCCTTTGTGAGAAGCCACACGAGCCAGAGCGGGACGGAAACNNGCCACATGCGAAAGCCAGTTGTTCCGGTCCAGCACCGCTGCGAGAACGGCGAGAACCAGAACGGCGGCGTTCAGGCCGGGGGGGATTTCCCCTGTCCGCGCGTCGATGACCGAAAGGGCCAGCAGCGCGGAGGCGAGAAGACTTGCCAAAAGGGCGTAAACCCCTACGCCCAGCTGCCAGAAAAGAAAAAGCCAGAGAAGGCCGTTTCCAGCCTCCACAAGCGGGTACTGCGGAGAGATGCGCTCCCCACAGCCGCTACAGCGCCCGCGCAGGGCGAGAAAGCTGAAAAGGGGAAATAATTCGTACCATTTCAGCTTCCTGCCGCAGCGGGGGCAATGCGAAGGCCCCGTAACGATGCTCTCCCCCGCCGGTACGCGCAGGATCACCACGTTCAGAAAACTGCCGATGCAGAGACCGAGGACGAGGATGAATATGTAGAGGAGGGTGGGCATTAGGTGGTCCTTTCAAATGTTTATGCCGCTGTCTTATGCAACGGTTTTCTTACCATCTGTTAACGTAGTGAAAAAAGCATTTGTGGTCGCACCCGGCTTAGTTGCGTCTCCCGTCCAACCTGCATTTCCGTTGGCATCAAAAACAATATAAGCGTCAGTTAGTGCTTGACCATCATGAGACTGGAGCTGTGCTCCCTTGAATGTTTCGCCGATTGCATTTTCGGTAATGGTCGGATTATCTTTGGTTGCCGGGGTAACAGAAATTACACCGGAAGTAAATTTGATGTGAACTGCGGCGGGAGTACCTTCCTGAGCAGCGGCTTCTATTTGCGCATTGTGGAGAACTTCACCAAGCGTTGAAATGTCAGTTCCTTCTCTGGAACGCTCAATGTATTGAACGTACTGCGGAACGAGGACTGCTGCGAGGATGCCGAGGATTGCGATGACAACGATCAGCTCTACTAGCGTAAAGCCTTTGTTGTCCTTTTTCAGGTTCTTCATGATGGATTTTGTCCTTTCTCAAAGTCGTGTTTCTATTTACCCAACGCCCATGGGGCGTTTAAGCCGGAAATTAAAGGTTGCCGAGGGAGTTGTACATCGAAGCCATCGGCAGGATGATGGAGAGGATGATGGTGCCGATGACGACAGCCATCACGACGATGATGACAGGCTCCATGACCGCGAGCGTGCGCTCCGTTTCGGCCCGGACCTCCTCCTCGTAGTATTCAGCGAGCTTTTCAAGCATGCCCTCGATGTCGCCTGTTTCCTCGCCAATGCCGACCATATGGTAGACCAGCGGGGGAAAAACGCCGCTTTTTTTCAGCTCGCCCGAAAGCGGTGCGCCGAGCGTTACGGCGGACTGGGCGCTTCTAAGCGCGTCTTCAAAAAAGACGTTGTCCATGGTGTCTGCCGTGATAGAGAGCGCGTCCACCAGCGAAAGGCCGGAGCTAAGGAGCGTTCCGAGGGTGCGGGCCATGCGGGCCGAGGCGGTTTTGACGACGAGCCGGCCGCGTATTTTGGAATGCATTGCCATATTGCCAAAAAAACGATTACCGCCCGAGGTCTTCTTCACATACCTGACGCCAAAAACGACAGCGAGGATGATAAGAAGAACGACATACCACTTCGATTTTAAAAACAGGGCAATGGCAAGCGTGACCTTCGTCAAGGCGGGCATTTTGGTGTTGAGCTGGGAAAACACGTCCTCAAACGTCGGGACGACGAAGGTGAGGAGGACTACAATTGCGCAGACCATCATAATGACGAGGATTGTCGGGTAGATGGTGGCCTTTTTGACGGTGTCCTGCAACTGGGCGGTGCGCTCAAACTGGGTGGCCATGCGGGTGAACGAGGTCGTCAGAGAGCCGGAAGCTTCGCCGGCCTCCACCAGCGTCACGAGCATGGAGGGAAAGACCTTCGGATACTCGGCCATGGCGTGGGACAGCGTTTCGCCTTGCTCTATGGTGGTTTTGCAGTCCGAAAGGGCGCTTGCAAGCATTTTGTTCTCCGTTTGCTCGGCGAGCATTTCGAGTGCCTGCACGGCGGGAACGCCAGCGTCCAGAATGGCGACAAACTGGCGGCAGAAAACAGCGAGGTCGCGCGGCGCCGGTTTTTTGTCAAAGGCCTTTAAATGAATGTCCCGGCCCATCGCGCCGACTTCCTTGCACTCGACGACGAGACTACCGGCCTTTTTTAGCTCCGTCATCGCGGCGTCGCGTGTGTCGGCATCCAGAGAACCCTTATTCTGTTTTCCCTGTTTGTCAACGACGGTATATGCGAAACTGGGCATCGGGTATCACTCTCCTGCGGCGAAATTGCGTTCCGATGGGAACATTCGACCGTTTCGTTTCATTTTTTAATATTATTAAAGATGCGATCCGTTAAGTTCAAAAGGCTATATGTAACAATATTATTAATAATCATACGCAATCATTCGCGAGAATGGAGCGTTATGCTCCAGCGTAGCCCAGCCGCCTTGCAAGGGCGCTGNNCTGCGCGTAGAACAGGGCGTTTTCCATGTCGATCTCGCCGCGCTGGTAAAGATCATAGAGCGCATCGTCCATGGTGCGCATACCCATTTTGGCGTTTGTCTGCATGACGGTTGGGATTTGAAAGGTCTTGCCTTCGCGGATGTGGTTGCGGATGGCGGGATTGGAGATCATGACCTCCATTGCTGCAATGCGGCCCTGCCCGTTTTTTTTCGGCAGGAGCTGCTGGGAGACGACGCACTGCAAAACGTCCGCCAGCTGGGTGCGTATCTGCTGCTGCTGATAGGGCGGGAATACATCTATAATTCGGTCCACCGTGTTTGACGAGCCGACGGTATGCAGCGTGGAAAACACCAGATGGCCCGTTTCCGCCGCTGTAACGGCTATGGATATTGTTTCCAAATCGCGCATTTCGCCGACGAGAATGACGTCCGGGTCCTGACGAAGCGCAGCGCGCAGGGCTGTGGCATAGCTTCTCGTGTCGGAGCCGATCTCACGCTGATCGACAATGGAAGTCCCGTGGCGGTGAAGATATTCAATCGGGTCCTCAAGCGTGATGATGTGGTAGGCGTGCTTGTGGTTGATAACGTCTATCAGAGATGCGAGCGTGGTCGATTTACCGGAGCCGGTTGCGCCGGTGACAAGGACGAGGCCGCGGCGCTTATCCGTCATGTCGATGACGGCCTGCGGGAGCCCCAGCTCCTTCGGCGCCGGGATGCGCAGGTTTAAAATGCGCAACGCGATCGAAAGACTGCCGCGCTGGCGGAAAACGTTCACACGGAAACGGCCCAGCGACGGAAGCGAATAGGCGAAGTCTACTTCGCCCTCGCGCAGCAGCGTTTCGGCATGTGCGTCGTCCAATATGTCATTTACTATGGACTGGATATCCTCTGGCTGATTCTTCTCCTCGCCGAGACGGAGAATGTCACCCCTCACACGGATGCAGGGCGGCGAGCCGGCGCTGAGGTGGAGGTCCGAGGCGCCCTTATCGAGCGCATAGGCGATCAGGTCTTGAAAAGGCTGCAAATTCAATCAGTTCCTTCATTCATCATAATCAAAGGTAATGCGGAGCATTTCCGCAATGGAGGTCGTGCCCTCCAAAACGTAGCGCGCGGCGGCCATGTGGATGGTGTTTGTGCCCTCGGCAATAGCAGCGGCCTGAATTTCGGCGGTGGAAGCCTGCTTGGAGATGAGACGCTTGAGCTTTGGCGTGATCTCAATGATTTCGTAAACGCCGGTGCGGCCATAGTAGCCTGTATCGCCGCAGTAGGGGCAGCCGACAGGCTCGAATATTTCGAGCGATGAGGCAGAGTCTGCGCCGAGCAGCCGCTTTTCCGCCTCCGTTGCCTCGTGCGCTTTTTTGCACTTGGGACAGAGCTTGCGAACGAGACGCTGTGCGATGATGCCGACAAGAGAATCTGCCAGCAGATAGCTTTCGATGCCCATATCGGTCAGACGCGTGACCGAAGCGGCGGCGCTGTTCGTATGGAGCGTTGAAACGACGAGGTGGCCCGTGATGGAGGCCTGAACGGCGATCTCGGCGGTCTCTGTGTCGCGTATTTCGCCGATCATAATGATGTCCGGGTCCTGGCGGAGTATGGAGCGCAGTGCTGTGGCAAAGGTGAGATCCGCTTTGGGATTTACCTGCACCTGATTGATCCCCGCGATGCTTGCTTCGACGGGGTCCTCGACGGTTATGATGTTGACGGCTTCGGAGTTCAGTTCCGAAAGCGCCGTATAAAGCGTTGTGGATTTGCCGGAGCCGGTTGGCCCGGTGACGAGGAAAATGCCGTTTGGGTTCGAGATGATGTGGTCGAAGTGTTTGAGTTCTTCGGGGCGCATGCCGAGTTCGGCTTTGGATTTTGTGAGCGCCATTTTGTCCGCCAATCGCATGACGATCTTTTCGCCGTAGTATGACGGGAGGGACGAAACGCGGATGTCGTATTCCACGCGGTCCACATCCATGGTGATGCGGCCGTCCTGCGGCTTGCGCCGTTCGGAAATATCCATGCCGCCGAGAATTTTGATGCGGGCGGCAATGGCCGGAAGAAGGTTAATGTCGTAGGTCATGCGGTTGATGAGCACGCCATCGATGCGGTAACGCACACGGACCTGCTTGTCAAGGGCTTCGATATGGATATCCGACGCGCGGGAGCGAACAGCCTGCTCAATCATGGAACGNNGCGCTTCCGCAGCGGCAGCCGCCTCCTGTTGTTCCTTACTTTTTTCCCTGACGTATTTTTCCGCTGCCGACATGGCTTCGCCGGTGCCGAAATAGCGGTCCAACACCGCGTTGATCTCTCTTGCAGTGGAGATGCGTGGCTCAACCATGCAGCCGGTGATGATCGAGATATCGTCCATGGCGACCATGTCCAGCGGGTCCGCCATTGCCAGGATCAAAGTCGTATGCGCCGGGTCAAGGTAGTCAATCGGAAGGACGGAATGCTTTCGNNTCCGGCAAATAGATACCGTGAAGATCGACTGTTCCGTAACCGAGCTGGAGATGGAGCGCCTGCTGAATGTCCTTGTCGGAGATGATACCGGCGTCCACGAGGTATTCGCCGAGACGCTGCTTTGTTTTGCGCTGGCCCTCAAGCGCGGCTTCAAGCTGCTGTCACATCAGGAAGCCCTGATTGACAAGGATGTCCCCTATTTTGTATTTTTCTTTTTTCATTGGATCTGCTCCCTTGCCTGCCGCTCGCGCCCCGCGCTGTTTAACTGGGTTGGGCAGTTTGCCAGTTCGTTGCTAGAAGCAGAACCCGCCCACTTTGTATATACATAATTAAAGATTATATCGCAATATAAATGAAATTTCAACTGATATTGATCGTAATAGCGGTTACATTCCGAGCGTTTAAAAAAGGCATATTATCAAAAAATATAAAAAATCCAGGAAGGATAAGCCTTCCTGGATCATCTTTTAGTTCACACGCAGAGAGTCTTTTTACTGCATTGCGTTGAGCTTAACAGCCAACTTGGACTTCTTGTTGGATGCGCAGTTCTTGTGGATCAGGTTTTTGGACGCAGCGTGATCAAGCGACTTGACAGCGACCTTATAGGCACTGACGGCTGTTTCGCGATCGCCCCCGGAGACTGCCGCGTCAAACTTTTTGAGGTTGGTTCTGAGAGCGGACTTTGCTGCTCTGTTCTTTGCATTGCGTTCTTTGCCGAGGGCATCCCTCTTAGCCGCAGATTTGATATTGGGCATTTGTAGTTGCCACCTCCTCCTATAATAGTTGCGTAGCGCTTGTAATATAAACGTTCCGCGGATTTACATTGTACCACGGAAAGCGCTGTTTTGCAAGCAAAATTTTCACTTTTTTTCTTTCCTCCCGGCTTTTGTATATCCGATCTGCAAGCGGGGAAAATAACCACAAAATATTGTTTGGAGGCGAGGCTTATGGAGCAATTTCAGCAACGCACCGACCTTGCGCTTGAGGCGCGCGAGCTTGCAGCGGAACGGGGTGAGGTGCCCGGTGTCAGCTTTGAGGACAGCATACGAGACGGCGTTTTGTGCCAGAAGGTCACGGTTATGAGCGAGGAAGGTAGCCGGGCCATTGGAAAGCCTGAGGGTAAGTATTTCACACTGAACGTCGATTCTGTGCTTCGGCGGGAGAGCGAGAGCTTTGGGGGGGCGGTTTCAGCGCTGGCCTCTGTTTTAAAAGAACTGCTGCCGGACGGTGAGGGCTTGNNCGTGACATTACGCCTGATAACATTGGCCCGCTGACCGCGGAGAGCGTTTTGGTGACGCGTCATCTTAAAAATGAAGCGCCAGAGGATTTTAAAATGCTCAGTCCGGTTGCGGTGATTACGCCGGGGGTTATGGGGACCTCTGGTATTGAGAGCGCGGACTATATCAAATGGGTCTGTGATAATTTGAAGCCTGGGCGTGTGGTTGTGATTGATGCACTTGCGGCTAGAAGCCTTGACCGTCTGTGCCGAACTGTTCAGGTCACAGACACGGGCGTTACGCCAGGCTCCGGCGTAGGCAACAGCCGCAGTGCGGTCAACAGCAAAACGTTGGGTGTACCGGTGGTCGCGATTGGCGTACCGACGGTGGTCGATATTCGCAGTCTGCTGGCGGACCTCGGCGGGAACAACTCCGTGACGCCGACGTCAAAAGAAATGATTGTTACGCCAAGAAACATTGACAGCGAGGTTGTTTGCGCTGCGCGCGTGGTTGCCTACGCTGTCAACTGCGCGCTGCATGATGGGCTGACGCTGGAGGATATTGATATGCTCGTTGGCTGAATGTTTCACGTGAAACAGGAACGCCGAGTCTAAGCCTTACAATCATTATTCTGTTTCACGTGAAACATCAAGCGGTAGCAAAACCCGATGTTTCACGTGAAACAGTTGCATGCACTTGCCGGAGTATGGAATTGCACAAGGTTTTGCAAAAGAGCATTGAAAAGTAGACGCACAAATGCTATAATAGAAAGAACCTCAGCCACCGGTAAGGAGAATGAAATGGGTAAGATCATTGCAATCGTCAATCAAAAAGGCGGCGTCGGTAAGACGACGAGCTGTGTGAACCTCTGTTATGCGCTTGCGCTTCGCAAGCGGAACATTTTGCTCTGCGACTGTGACCCGCAGGGGAACAGCACGTCAGGTCTCGGCGAGGACAAGAGCACAAGCCCGAATACCTATGACATCCTTATGAACGGCGTGGATGCGGCTTCGGCAGTTGTAAAAACGAAATATTGCGATCTCATCCCCTCTAATCGGGAGCTTTCGGGTGCAATGGTGGAGCTGGTCAACCGCGAGGAACGCGAATTTGTTCTAAAAAAGGCTCTTGAGCAGATCAAAGACCAGTATGATTACATATTCATTGACTGCCCGCCATCCCTCGAACTGCTAACGCTGAATGCCCTTTGTGCGGCGGATGCTGTCATCGTTCCGGTGCAGTGCGAGTATTTTGCGCTCGAAGGGTTGACGGACCTTCTTGGAACCGTGAAGACGATCAATAAGCGGCTGAACCCGGATTTGAAACTCGAGGGCATTCTGCTCACAATGTACGATCCGCGCACGAAGCTCTCTGTAGAGGTTGAAGGTGAGATCAAAAAATACTTTGGGGCGAAGGTCTATAAGACGCGTATCCCGCGCAATGTGCGGCTCAGCGAAGCACCGAGCCACGGGAAACCGGTCATTGCCTACGACCGTCTTTCAAAGGGAAGCCGCGCTTACCTGCAGCTCGCAAGCGAGTTTCTTGAAAACGAAGCGAAATANNGTAATAAAAGAACTTTTCTCTGCAATCACATATTCAGGAGGTCAATATGGCCGAAAAAACACAGAAACGGGGCCTGGGCGCAGGCCTCGGCGCGCTGTTTGGGGAAGATAACCTGGCGGAGGACCTTAACAGCGTTTCATCTCTGCCAATCGAAAAGGTGGAGCCGCGATCAGACCAACCCCGTTCCGTTTTCGATCAGGAGTCGCTTGCGGAACTTGCCGAGTCCATCCGTCAATACGGACTGATCCAGCCGATTACGGTGCGCAAGTTGCCATCCGGCTACTATCAGATCATCGCGGGAGAACGCCGCTGGCGCGCGGCCCGAATCGCGGGGCTCAAGGAAGTTCCCGTCCGCATCATTGAGGCGGACGACCGCCGCGCTATGGAGCTAGCGCTCGTCGAAAATCTGCAACGAGAGGACCTGAACCCCATTGAAGAGGCGAAAGGCTATAAAACCCTCATTGAAGAATACGGGTTGACGCAGGATGAGGCTTCGCAGAGCGTCGGAAAGTCGCGCCCTGCCATTGCAAATGCCTTGCGTCTGCTGAATTTGACGCCGCCGGTCATGGCAATGCTTGAGGACGGCGACATTTCCGCCGGTCATGCGCGGGCGCTTCTTTCCATCAAGGATGAGGCGGACCAGCTTCGCGTTGCAACGAAGGTTGTTGAGGAGAGCCTTTCCGTCCGCCAGACGGAAAATCTGGTTGCAAAGGCCGTCGAACAGCGCGAAAAAGAGGCGCAGCCGCAAAAGCGTAACCCGCTGGAGGTCGATTATCTGGCCGACACGGAAAAACAACTTACATCCTCTCTTGGCCGGCGCACACAAATTCGCGACGGTGGCAAAAAGGGAAAGATTGAGCTTGAATACTATGGTTCTGAGGACAGAGAAGCGCTCATCGCGGCGCTCCTGCGTTTCGGTCAGGCAGGGGGGAGGCGTGAGCAGTGAAAGCAAAGAAACAGCCATCTGAAGGCACAAAAAAGCCCTATCCGCTTCTGCCCTATCTCATTGGCCTTTTCGTGATGGTCGTCGCGCTGGTTGTGCTGTCTTATCTGATGCAGCTTCGCAACAAGCAGGAACTGAATATTCCCACAAGCCCCTCAGCCTGTGCTGTGACCGAGACGGATGCCGCGTTTGTGCGGCTATAAATGTAGAACGATACTTTATATAAAGGAGCAAACGAATTATGCTGGACATCAAGATTATTCGTGACAATCCCGAGGACGTAAAAACGCGCCTTAAGGGCAAACAGGTCGATTGCGACAAGGCCATTGACCGCATTTTGGAACTCGACAGCCAGCGCCGCGAGCTGATCTACAAGACGGAAAGCGCGAAAAGCGAGCAAAATAAGGTCTCCAAGGAAATCCCGAAGCTAAAAAAAGAGGGACAGGACACGACCGAGGTCATTACCCGCATGAATGCCCTCAAGGAGGACATCAAGGGCTTCGATGCGCAGCTCAAAACCGTTGAGGACGAATACATGCAGCTTATGCTGAGTCTGCCGAACCTCCCGGACCCCGATCTTAAGTTGGGCGGCAAAGAGAACAATACGCCTCTGCGCTATATGACCGGACTGAAAACGCCGGATTTTGAGCTCAAAAACCATGTTGACCTCTGCACGGAGCTTGGCATGATCGACTATCCGCGCGGTGCAAAGCTTTCCGGCAACGGATTTTGGATCTATCGGGGCATGGGCGCGCGGCTGGAGTGGGCGCTTCTCAATTTCTTCGTTGAGACCCATGAGTTGGATGGCTATGAATTCGTCATGGTTCCGAATATGCTCGGCTACGAGTGCGGCGTCACAGCCGGTCAGTTCCCGAAGTTCAAGGACGAGGTCTACTGGCTTGAGCAGGGCGACGACACCGAGCAGCGCCACTTTATGCTGCCGACCGCTGAAACGGCCCTTGCCAGCCTCCATCGCGACGAGATTCTGAATGAAAACGAATTGTCCCGCAAGTATATTTCCCTTACGCCCTGCTTCCGCCGCGAGGCTGGGTCCTACCGCTCAGAGGAGCGTGGCATGANNATCCGCGGTCACCAGTTCAACAAGGTCGAAATGTTTCAGGTTACTCGCCCCGAGGATTCCGACGCCGCGTTCAACGAGCTTGTCGATAAAGCTGAATTCCTCGTCAAGGATCTTGGACTCAAGTTCCGCACCGTGAAGCTTGCCGCCGGAGATTGCTCTGCTTCCATGGCTCGCACCTATGACATTGAGGTCTACATTCCCTCCATGGGCGGCTACAAGGAGGTCTCCTCCGTCAGCAATGCGCGCGATTATCAGGCTCGCCGCGGCAACATCCGTTTCCGCCGCGAGGATGGCGGTAAGATCGAATATTGCCACACACTCAATGGTTCCGGCCTTGCAACCAGCCGCATTATTCCTGCGATTGTCGAACAATACCAGAATCCGGACGGTTCCGTCGAGGTCCCACAGGTGCTTCGCCGCTATATGCGTGGCAAGGAGCAGATCACAAAGGCTGATATCCAGCGCGTCCAGATCAGAAACCCGCTGACCCAATCCTGCGGTTCATGTGGTTAAAGCACAAACGAAAAAAGCCTGCCGTTAAAACGGCAGGCTTTTTTTATTCTATTTATTATCTAACTATATGTGTTTATTGCTTATCTGGAATTTCAATGACCTCAGGGAAAGCTTCAGAAAGTGAGTCAAGCGAAGTTTCATCTGCGCCGGCTGCGTTATGACGCTCTATAGGCATTTTAAAGAATTTTCCAGT
>DEMY01000069.1:2004-5223 GCA_002359425.1 Clostridiales bacterium UBA2658 | reverse complement strand
ACAGCGGTTACGACCAAGGGCACATCATATGGTACTGGCCGTTTATAAACGGTCGTAACCTCAACTGTTACGCCCCAGCAATCAGGCTCGACACCCTTGATTGTACGTCCCATACCATCGTCCAGAAGGGAGGCGCTAACGCCGCCGTGAACGGTATAGGGATAGCTCTGGTGCAGAGGACGGGGCGTTGCGAGGCCGATGACCATGCCGTCTTCTGTGAGGTAATAGTCCGCGTGGATACCGGCATCGTTTTCTGTGCCACAAACAAAGCAGTGTTTCCCGTTTTCAAAGTGTTTGACAATCCTTTTTTCCATTTTGATCCATCCTTCAACTTGTTTTCTCTTTTAGTGCCGATCTTCAAAAAACTGTGCCAGCGCAGGGCCTTTATCCGTACTGTGCGCGACAATAGCCTTAGGTAACCGACGGCAAAGCCGCTGGCCGCGAAGGTCATACCGGATTTTATTAATGCGTCAGCATCCTAAATCGTTTATCGCTCCTTCGGGGATGGGTGCTGTGTGCATAGACGGACTCCGCCATATTTATGTTCTACGCTTGCTTGGTCGAGCCGTTGCAAGCACCCAAACCGCGAAAATGCTGCTGTTAATTTTTTCACAAGTGTGCCATTCAGATAATTAAACATTATAGCGCCTTTTGCTCAGAAATGGAATGGGAAAAGCAAATTTTTTTAATATGACGGATATATGACTGGCAAGGCATGGAGGCGACAAAGCACCTTGCTCCGCAGCGCCTGCGTCGTGGAATTGGAAATTATTATATCCGAATGAGAAATAAAAGCTTAAAATTATATCTTATATAGATATTTTACGACATTTTTGAACATTTGATGGGAACATTTATTACAAAAGCAAAAGCAACTTTTTGTAGACAATATGCCGCCGAAGGGCCAAAGAACGCCTTTATTTCTTATTTTAAATGTGATATACTCCCTGTATAGAATTGTGATTGAACCGTTCACGCGCGTAGGCGGCGGCACTATCCTGCCCTTTTAATAAAAGGGGACCGCCGGTGGGCGCGGCGCTCTGCTGTTTTTGGCCGCACCGGGGGCTTCTTGCCCGTAGCTCTGTCGGAAGGAGCGGAACGGAACGATCGGCATTCGTGAAAAAACACGCGAATGCTGTCACAAATTAGTGAGGAGGAAAGACATGGATTACCAGAAATTATTCGAGTCAGACATCTCCATGGATGCCGTCAAGGCATGGAANNTTGTCATGTGCCTGAAGAAATCTTCTATGCGGCGGACGTTCTGCCCGTCCGTATGCGTGCCACGAACTGCGTGGACAATGCCGAGGCCCAGACCTGGATGTCGAGCTTTAGCTGCTCCTTCGCAAGAGGCATTCTTCAGTACTGGCTCGAAGGACCGTACAAAGAGCTGGACGGTCTTGTCACTTCGGACGGTTGCATGCAGGCTTCCCGTGTGCACGATAACGCCCGTTACATCAACATCCGCAACAACACCGGCAAGTTCGTCCGCCAGATCGACGCGCCGCGGAAGGTATCCAAACATGCTTATCCGTTCTACAAGGACGAGCTTGCGGATCTCATTCATGAACTCGAAGAGCTCTCCGGCGTCAAAGTGACCGACGAGCGCCTCAAGGCCGCTGTCGAAAAATCCAACGAAGCGCGCCGCCTTATTGCCGAGATCTATGAGCTTCGCAAGGCAGAGGACCCGGTCATCAGCGGCGCAGACTGTCTGCGCCTGACGCTCGCGGTCACCAATATGCCCATCGACGAGTATGTCGAACTGCTGAAGGCATTTTTGGCCGATGCCGGAAACCGCAAGCCTGTCGCCGAGCACCGTGCCCGCCTTATGATCATAGGCTCCGCTCTTGACGATCCGAAGTATGTCGAACTCATCGAGAGCAAGGGCGGCCTCATCGTGAATGACGCGCTTTGCTTCGGCAACCGCGGCTTCAACGTTCCCATCGAGATCGACGATACGGACGTTTTGGGTTCTATCTCCAAGTATTACCTTGAGCACCTCGTTTGCCCGCGCATGATGGACAAACACTTCGAGATGGATGACTATATCATCAACGCCTGCAAGGACTGGCATGTAGACGGCATCGTTTATCAGCGCATGCAATATTGCGAGATCTGGGGCGGCGAGGCAGCTTACTTCCAGGAGCGCCTGAAGGAAGCCGGCATCCCGATTCTGACGGTCGAGCGCGAAGAGCAAATGTCCAACGAAGGCCAGCTCGGCATCCGTGTCGAAGCTTTCGTCGAAATGATCGAATCTAAATAAGGAGGATTCAAAAATGCCATCTGAAGAAATGAAACGGCTGGAGCAGGAAGTCCTGGACGGAAAAATGAGTATCACCGATTTTGCCTGCGAAAGAATTGACTCCTCCATCGAACGTATGAAGGAAAAACACCCCGAAATGCTGTGGACAATGGAGATTCAGAAGTTCATGTGGGACGGCTACCGCGACGCGCAGAAGAACGGCAAAAAGCTCGTTTTCTACGGCGGACCTGTCCCGACCGAGCTAATAGCCGCGTTTGACTGCTTCGGCTTCTATATGGACTGCATCCCCTTCCGCCTTTCCACGAACCCGGTTCTGACCGCAAAGTATATTGACGAAGCGGAAAAGTATGTCGCTCCGACCATGTGCGGCCTCGACAAGACCGAGCTCGGTGCATGGCTTTCCGGTGCTTACGGCATCAAGCCCGACATCTTTGTCTACAACTCCGTCCGANNTACCCCGCCATGGCGAAGATGATGAACGTGCCGACCTTCGTTTTCGACACGCCCTTCCGCCGCGACGAGCGCTCCTACGAGTATATGGCTAACCAGATCGAGGAGTTCGTCTCCTTCATGGAAGAAGCCACCGGACATAAGCTCGACTGGGACAAGATGAAATTCTACATGGAAAACGCCAATCGCAACTTTGACTTGCAGCGTCAGTGTGCGGAGATGCGTAAAATTAAGCCCTGCCCGCTGCCCGGCCGCCTGCTTGTTCTCAACGGCACGACGAACGCCGTCGCTTGCTACCCCGAAATGGGCGACCTGCTCCAGAGCGAGCTTGAAGCCGGCCAGATGATGATCGACCTGGGCATGGGCGCCTGCATGAACGGCGAGAAATACCGTGTCGCGATGCTGCAGAATATGATTTGGGGCGCTGCCTCCATCATGGACTGGATGCAGAACGAGTACGATGCCTGCCCTGTCATGGACGCTTTTGGTTTCCAGGGTGGCCCGAT
>DEMY01000069.1:0-1987 GCA_002359425.1 Clostridiales bacterium UBA2658 | reverse complement strand
CAACCCGATGATCCACGGCGCGTCCGGCCCGAGCGAGTATCACCTCGATCTGGTTGACAAGATATTCCAGGAATATGATCCGAACGTCTCTATGTTCCTTGGTCACGTTGGCTGCAAGCACACTTGGGCGTCCGCAAAAATGGTTTCGGACCTCGTTCAGGACAAGTACGGTCTGCCGACCCTCTACCTCGACCTCGACGCGATCGACGGACGTTACAAGTCCAACGATGAGATCAAAGCCCAGATCGCCGAGTATTTCGAGACTGTGGTTATGAAGTAAACTGGTTCAACCAGCGCTGAACCGGGCACATGTGAACCGTTTTCGTGCCTTCTGCCTTTGTAGTAGAGGTGTGCGGAAACGGTTCTTTTTCACGCTGAAATGTGGACCAATTGCACAATAATGCGTTACAGCACTTGGTCATTTGCACAATTCTGAACGGCGGGTCAATCATTTTTTAAACGTTAATTGACTTTTTGGCATGTCGAGATTAGAATGTGACATGTATGATTGACTGCTAATGGGTAAACGGCAACTTCATCACAAAGCTTTGCCCGGGCGGGGAGGCGTTTCGATTTCTGTCCGTTTGCGTTTTTTGTGAACGTACCAGAGGTTATGCCCGAAAAATAAAAGGAGGAGACACATGGATTACCAGAAATTGTTCCAGAAAGACATCACGAGTGACTCAGTAAAAGCATGGAAGGCCCAGGGGAAAAAGGCTCTCGGCGTTCTCTGCTGCCATGTTCCGGTTGAGATCTTCTACGCTCTCGACATCATGCCCGTTCGTCTGCGCGCGACTGGCGTAGACGAGAGCCCGGATGGCGACGCATGGATGTCCGNNCAGTTCAGCTGCAGCTATGCCAGAGGCATACTTCAGAACTGGATGACCGGTACTTATGCCGATCTCGACGGCATTATCGCAACCGATGGCTGTATGATGCCGACCCGTATGTTCGATAATGCCAAGTATCAGGATAAGGAAAACGGCGGCAGCAAGCTGTTCTTCCAATTTGGCGCCCCCCGTCTCAGCGGCAAGATTGAGATGGAATACTACATCAACGAGCTTCAGGATCTCGTCAAGGTTCTCGAAGACTTCAGCGGCAACAAGCTTACGGACGAAAAGCTCAAGGCAGCGATCGACAAGGAAAATGAAGTTCGCTCCCTGATTCAGCAGGTCTATGAGCTTCAAAAGGCCGATAAGCCCGTTGTCAGCGGCGAAGATATGCTCAAGCTCACAATGGCCGCCAGCAACACCCAGGTTGACGAGTACATAGAGCTGCTCAAGGCTTTCCTGGCCGACGCCAAGAACCGCAAGCCCATCGAAGGCGGCCGTGTCCGTCTGATGCTCATCGGCTCCGCGCTTGACAACCCCGATTACATCAAGGTAATCGAGGATAAGGGCGGCTTGATCGTTCACGATGCACTCTGCTACGGTTCCCGTCCGTTCAACAATCTCATGGAAGTTGACGAGAAGGATCTGCTTGGCTCTGTCGCCACCTATTACCTCACCCGTCTGGCCTGCCCGCGTATGCTCGACAACCGCGTTGCACTCCAGAAGTGGATCGTCGATACCTGCAAAGCATGGAACGTCGAGGGCGTTGTCTATGAGAAGATGCAGTACTGCGAGTGCTGGGGCGGCGAGNNNNAAAAAGGAGGATATCAAAAATGGCAAAAGATACAAGACTTGAAGACGCCGTAATGGCCGGCGAAATGTCGATTTTCGATTTCTGCTGCGAAAAAGTTGAGGCACAGATGGTCCGTATGCAGGAGAAGCATCCGGAGCTGCTCTGGACCCTCGAAATTCAGGATAAAATGTGGCATCAGTACCGCGATGCGCACAAGAATGGCAAGAAGCTCGTCTTCTTCGGTGGCCCTGTCCCCGTGGACATCATCGTCGCTTTCGACTGCATCCCGGTTTACCTCGATACCGTCCCCCTCCGTCTGTCCCCGAAACCGCCCCTGACCCGTAAGTTCATCCACTCCGCTGAG
>DEMY01000006.1:8763-9199 GCA_002359425.1 Clostridiales bacterium UBA2658 | reverse complement strand
GTCTACAAGCTCGCCGCGCGCAAGGTTTATGATGCGCACGCCGTCCTTCATTCTCTCGAAGGCTTCCTTATTGATCATGTGGTGCGTCTCCTTCATGTAGGGGACGTGCAGCGTGATATAGTCGCAGTTTTGGTAGATCGTGTCGATGTCGGTCGCATGCTTTACCTGACTGGAAAGTCTCCATGCGGCGTCAACCGAAAGGTAGGGGTCGTAGCCGTAGACCTTCATGCCAAGCTCCAAAGCGGTGTTCGCGATCTTTGCGCCGATTGCGCCGAGGCCAACGACACCGAGGGTCTTTCCGGCGATCTCCGGGCCGATGAAGCTGGACTTGCCCTTTTCGACCATTTTGGGAATTTCGCCGCCGTTTTCCTTGATGCTGTGGACCCACTCGATGCCGCCGACGACATCGCGTGAAGCCATTAGCAGCGCGCAAATC
>DEMY01000006.1:2776-8691 GCA_002359425.1 Clostridiales bacterium UBA2658 | reverse complement strand
CGTCCGGCGTTTCGGTGTCGTTGTCGATGCAGATATCTTCGTCTGTGACGATATCAAGACCTGCCTGAGCAATCTTATTTAAAGTTTTGAGCTTATACACGGTTATTCACCTCAAATTCCTTCATGTAGGCGACGAGCTTTTCGACGCCCTCGGCCGGCATGGCGTTGTAGATGGAGGCGCGCATACCGCCGACCTTGCGGTGGCCCTTGACGTTGAGGAAGCCGTGCTCTGTTGCGCCCTTGCAGAAGGCCGCGTCTTTTTCCTCGTCGCCGGTGCAGAAGGTGACGTTCATGTCGCTGCGGCTGCCCTTTTCGGCGCAGGCTTTGAAAAGCTTGCTCTCATCAAGGTAGTCATAAAGGATGGCCGCTTTTTTCGACTTGATCTGCTCCATGCCCTTTACGCCGCCCTGCTTTTCGAGCCAGTCAAGGACGAGACCGAGCATGTAGATGTTCCAGCACGGGGGCGTGTTGTACATTGAATCCTTTTCGATCATGGTCTGGTAGTTCATCATGAGCGGAGTGCAGGGCATCTCATGGCCCGCGAGATCCTTGCGGATGATGACAACCGTGAGTCCGGCGGGAGCCATGTTCTTCTGCGCGCCGGCAAAGATAATGCCGTATTTGGAAACGTCAACAGGCTTTGAAAGGATGTCGGAGGACATGTCGCAGCAGATCGGAACCGTACCTGTCTCAGGGACATACTGCCACTCCGTGCCGTAGACCGTGTTGTTCGCGCAGTAATAGAAATAGCTTGCATCCGGCGAAAGCTGCAAATCGGACTGCTTCGGGATATAGCTGTGGTTTTTATCTTCAGAAGTCGCGGCGATATGCACATCGCAGTATTTTTTGGCTTCCTTCATCGCGATGGTGGAGAAGTTGCCGGTAACAGCGTAATCCGCCTTGCCCTTCCCCAATTCCGGGATGAGGTTCATCGGAATCATGGAAAACTGTAACGACGCGCCGCCCTGTAAAAACAAAACCTCGTGCGTATCTGGAACAGAAAGCGCAGCTTTGATCTTCTCTTTGGTACTTTCGAAGATTCCAAGGTATACTTTACTTCGGTGACTCATTTCCATGACANNCCGCTGCCGCCATAGTTAAGGATGTCTCTGCCGGCGATCTCAAGAACTTCGGTGGGCAATACGGAAGGACCTGCTGAAAAATTGAATACTTCTTCTCTTTTCATCGATATACCTCCATGCTGTTTTCACTGATCCATATTCGTTAGAATTATGTCAATGATTATAGTAAGATTATAAGACATTTAGCACGTTCTAGTCAAACGATTTTACCCACAAGCATTTTGTTTATTATGCCAGTGATTTTGACGTTTTCCACAAGTTTACGCAGGTGTCCTTTGTGCACGCACACAGTCGTATAGTTGTCTGCGTGACCGATGGACATCTCTCCATCCTCCCGCTCAAACAAAACTGACAGGGTCTTTCCAACGCAGGACTGTAAATAAGCTTCTTCCGTTTCATCCGCCACGGCCTGCACCTCGGCGGCGCGGCGGACCTTGACGGCATTCGGCAAATGATCCGGCATCTCGGCTGCTTTCGTGCCGGGGCGCTTCGAGTACGGAAAAACATGAATGGCGGAAAAACCGCACTTTTTAAGGAACGCGAGCGTCGCGCTATGGTTTTCCTCCGTTTCGCCCGGAAAGCCCGCGATTACGTCCGCCGTGATGCCGCAGTCCGGAAAATGCTCGCGCAAAAGGCAAACCGACTCGTAAAAGCGCGCGGTGTCGTATTTGCGGTTCATAGCCTTGAGCGTTTCGTCACAGCCGCTCTGGAGCGAGAGATGGAAGTGGTCGCAAACCTTGCCGGTCGCCTTGAGCCGTTCGCAAAAATCCTCCGTCACGACCGTCGGTTCGAGCGAGCCGAGGCGCACGCGCATATCGCCGGATGCGCGGGCGATGGCCTCGACGGCATCTGCAAGCGTGCATGTTGGCTCGAGGTCTCTGCCGTAGGACGCAATCTCGATACCGGTCACAACCAGCTCTCGGAAGCCCTTCCCCGCGAGCTTTTCCGTCTGTGCCGCGCAGCGCACGGGCGGCAGACTGCGAACGCGGCCTCGCGCGTAGGGAATGACGCAGTAGGAGCAGAAATTGACGCAGCCGTCCTCTATTTTGAGCATCGCGCGCGTGCGCCCGTCTACAGCGCCGCCGGGAAGCTCCTCCATAACGCGGCGGTCAAAGGGATCATCCGTAAATTCGATGGTCTTTTTCTCCCGGAGCGCCGCGAGAATATCGTCCGCAAAGCGCTCCTTATCGCCGCTGCCGTGGACGACCGAGACGCCGAGCGTCGCAACGTCATCAGCCGCAATCTGCGCATAGCAGCCGCACACGGCGACGAGCGCGCCGGGGTTTTCGTTTTCCAAATGCCGGACGGCCTGTCGCGACTTGCGCCCGCTCTCGGCGGTGACGGCGCAGGTATTGACGACGACGACGTCTACCGTTTCGCCCTCCCCCGCCGGGGTCAGGCCGCGCGTTTGCAGCATCGTTTCGAGCGCCTGCGTTTCAAATTGATTGACCTTGCAGCCAAGCGTCTGAATTTTGTATTTCATGCGTTCACCTTGTAATTCGTTTCTTTCGGAGATATAATGTTTATTTATGAGAAAACACCGGCACAGCCGGTTTCATTTGTGAGGTAATCATGACAGCGTATTTGGACAACGCAGCGACGACGCAGGTCTGCCCTGAGTCGGCGGCGGCCGCGATGAAAATGATGACGGAGGTCTATGGCAATCCAAGCTCCACCCACACGCCGGGGCGCGAAGCCAAGGCCGTTTTGGATGCTTCCCGCGCATCGGTCGCGAAGGCGCTCGGCGGAAAGGCGGAGGAAATTTTCTTTACCTCCTGCGGATCGGAAAGCGACAACTGGGCCATCCGCTCCGGCGCGGAGCTAATGCGCCGAAAGGGGCGGCATATTATCAGCTCCTCGGTCGAGCACAGCGCCGTTTTGCGCTCGCTGGACATTTTGGAAAAGCAGGGCTTTGAAGTCACGCGGCTGAAGCCTGAGCCGGACGGCAGCATTTCGGCTGGCGCCATAAGGGCAGCGCTGCGCGAGGACACGATCCTCGTCTCGCTCATGCTCGTTAATAACGAGACGGGCGGAATCACCGATATTCAGGACATCTCAAAGCTTCTGAAAGCCAGCGGCAGTCAGGCGCTTCTGCACACGGACGCGGTACAGGGCTTTTTAAAAATTCCGTTTTCGGCCAAAACGCTCGGCGCGGACATGATCACCGTAAGCGGACACAAAGTTCACGCGCCAAAGGGCGTCGCGGCACTCTGGGTCAAAGGGGGCGCAAAGGGGCTGAACCTCTCCCCGCTCATAGCCGGCGGTCTGCAAGAGAGCGGCAAACGCGCGGGTACCGAAGCGCTGCCAAACATCGCCGCTTTCGGCGCAGCCTGCGAGATCGGAAGCACGGAACTAAAGGCGGCCTATGCGCACGAAACGGAATTAAAAGCGCTTGCCGTTCAGCGCCTCACCTGCGAAAACAAGGGCCTGCGCATTCTCTCTGGAGAAAACGCCGTCCCGGGCATTCTGAGCATTTCCCTGCCGGGTTACAAAAGCGAGGTACTGATGAACTTTTNNAAAAGCTCCGCCTGCAAAAAGGGTGGCAGAAGCTATGTTTTAGAGGAACTCGGCTACCCGTCCGACGTTCTGGACGGGGCGATCCGCGTTAGCTTTTCACGCTTCACAGCCGAGGACGAGGTAAATGCCCTGTGCGACAGCATCCGAGATGCGCGTGAAACGCTCTGTAAAGTGTTGCGCTGAGAATATGCCGTGCGCCCTTGCGAACCGCGCTCAATTATAGTAACGCAAAAGTGCATATCGCGTCAACAAAAAACGGCTGCCGTATCTCTGCGGCAGCCGTTTTGTATTTTGTTTAGCAGTATTTCTTGATGTTATCGCCGATCTGGTCGGGATCAAGGGTCGCTGTGATCGTAAACTGGATGTTCTCCTTTTCTCCGAAAGCGTCAAGTTCGTCCAGAAGCTGGGCGATCTTGTCAAGATCGGGCTCCTTGAACATCTTCATAAGGCCGTCGATAAAAATATGTGAGATGTCGTAATTCGCCGCGTGCAGACCGCTGATAAAGCCGCGGAAAAATTCGGGCGAACCGAATTCATAGTCCGTGATATGGATAAGGCGGACGGTATACGGAATGTCATAAGTGAGGTTTCTTTCCTTCTCCAGGCAGATTACGTTGCCGCTTTCCTCTTCGACCGCTTTTTTAACTTGTTCGACCAGAGCCTTGGTTTTGCCGGTTCCCTTGAGGCCGACGATCAGCTTAACCATGGTAACCACTCTCCTTAAATATATTGAAGCGTCATAATGTACGATGATGTTGTTTTCTTCTGCGTACTTGTTGTGCCTTAATACTAACATAAATTTAACGGAACTGCAATGGTAACTTTCCGACGAAAACTGGCAGTGAATTTCGGGAGGTAAAAAACGCATGAAGGTTCTTTTCCGCGCTTCGCCCTATCCCCCTTTTCCTCTCTGCGCGCAGCGAAGAATCTCCCCTGCCGCCCATCTTTCGCACCATGCNNCCTGGTTCCTTAGACGGCAAAGGATAAGCCCAAGTTCCCGAGACGATGCAAAAAGGACGCGCTCCAAAAAAACGTGTCCTTTTTTGTTTACTTGTTTTTTCCAAGGAGCCGGAACATATTGCTTTTATACGCCTCCACGCCGGGCTGGTTGAAGGGGTTAACGCCGGAGACGTATGCGGAGAGCGCACAGCTCATCTCAAAGAAGCACACGAGGGACGCAAAGCCCTCCTCGTCCCGCTTTCGGACCGTCACCGAGAGGTTCGGAACATCGCCCTTGATGTGGGCCGCGGCGACCGCCTGAGAGNNTCGCGGCCTGCAAGATAGTTGAGCTTATCGCGGTCGCCAAGCTCGAAGGGAATTTTAAGCTGGTCGTCCGCCTCGTCGAACCGGACGACGGTCTCCATGAGTCTCCTCGGGCCGTCCTGAACGTACTGTCCCATCGAATGCAGATCCGCGTTGTACTCGACATAGGCCGGGAAAATGCCGACGCCGTTTTTACCCTCGCTCTCGCCGAAAAGCTGCTTCCACCACTCTGCCATAAAGCGGAATGACGGCTCGTAGGCGGCGAGAAGCTCGACCGTCCGCCCGTTCTGGTAGAGGTGCTGGCGCGCACCGGCATATTGCCACGCGGGGTTTTCGATCGTGCGCAGGTCGAGATCGTGCAACTCCTGCTCCGCGCACTTCAAGACGCGCTCGATGTCAATGCCCGCCACCGCCATCGGCAAAAGGCCGACCGGTGACAAAACGGAGAAACGGCCGCCGACGTCGTCCGGCACGACAAAGCGCTCCCAGCCCTCGGCAACGGCCATGTCGTGCAAAATGCCGTGGTTTGCGTCCGTCGTCGCGACGATGCGCTTTTTTGTGTCCTTGCCGTATTTCTTTTCGAGCAGGCCCTTGAACACACGGAAAGCGAGCGCAGGCTCCAGCGTGCCGCCGGATTTGGAGACGACGTTCATCGTAAAGTCCCGGTCGCCGATGAGGGCGATGGTCTCGTTAATAGCGGCGGCGGAGAGGCCGTTGCCCATGAAGTAGACGTCCGGCGTATCCTTTTGGAGGAGGTTATAATTGGGCGAACGCAAAAGCTCGATGGCCGCGCGCGCACCGAGATAGGAGCCGCCGACGCCGATGACGACGAGCGCCTGCGAGTTCGAGCAAATTTTCGTGGCGCAGCTCTGGAGCTGTTTAAGCTCGCCCTTTAAAACGCGTGTGGGCAAATCGAGCCAGCCCGTGAATTCGGCTCCCTCTCCAGAGCGCTCAAAGAGCGTTCTGTGTGCGTCCGAAATTCTGGAGATGTCCGGCCCGACGGGACCGAAGAAGACCTTTGCGCCCGATAGATCGACTTTGACCATAAAAGCG
>DEMY01000006.1:441-2762 GCA_002359425.1 Clostridiales bacterium UBA2658 | reverse complement strand
ATATACATCTTTGTGGGATAGCCGGGCCGTTTTGACCCTAAAATTACCACCGATGTGGAAGTGTTATCCCGCAAAAAGCCGCGAAAGCGCCCGACCGTACATTCTCGGCACCGTTAGTTTTGCAACGGCGCTCTGCGCGAGCAGCGGCACGCGGGCCATCTCTTCCCCATCCGAGCGCACGATCAGCTCACCGAGCTTCTGATCCTTTTCGACCGGCGCCGAAACGTTCTGTGGCAGAGAAAATTCATACTGCACATCGCCGAGCTTGTTTTTTTCAATGAGCATTCCCGCATCGCCGCCGTAGACCGGCTGGACACTGTCCGTTTCACCAAGGTCCACACGCACCGGCGGCACGGCGTCCGGGCTTCTGAGCGGACAGACTGTGTAATTCGCGAACGCCCAGTTCAAAAGCGTCTNNACCGCGATGTACTCGACTCCGTCGCGCTCGGCGGTCGCCGAAAGGCAGTACATCGCCTGCGAGGTAAAGCCCGTTTTGAGTCCCGTCGCCCCTTTGTAGAAGCGAACGAGTTTATTTGTGTTCACAAGCTGATTTTTCCCGTCGCGCAGGCTGTCCATCCAGATTGTCGAGTATTTTTTGATACGATCGTAGGAGATGAGCTTGCGGGACATGAGCGCGATGTCGTACGCCGAGGTGTAGTGATTCGGATCGTCCGTAAGTCCGGTGCAATCGACGAAGTGCGTGTCCTTCATACCAAGCTCGGCCGCGCGCTTATTCATCCTCGCGACGAATGCCTCCTCCGAGCCTGCTATATGCTCCGCGAGGGCAACCGCGCAGTCGTTGGCCGAAACAACGGAAACGGCCTTGAGCATATCGTGCACCGAAAGACTCTCTCCCTCTTTGAGCCAGACCTGACNNCCGCCTCGATCTCCTCGATCGTCAAAAGCAAGGTCATGATCTTCGTGACGCTCGCGGGCGGCATGCGCTCGTGCGCATTTTTTTCAAACAACACTTTTCCGCTCGTTTTCTCCATCACAAGCGCAGAGGGGACCGAGACCGTCACGGCGCTTTCCCCCTCCNNTCGCACAGGGCGCAAGCAGTACCGCCGCAAGGATAAAAGCAAGAACTCTTTTCATTTTCCGCCTCCTGATACCAGTTTGCTACAAACACTCTATGAAGGCGCGGGACACGTTATGCCTTTGTCCACCGTGTCAAGTATTTTTCCCGTGATTGCGTTTTTTGCAACGGTCTGAGGTCGCCGGTTTACCTTTATTATGCATATTCAAAACATAGCGTTTCCACCGTCCAGGCGGCGGCCCCCTGTTTTCAGAGGTTTTGAACACTTTCAACAGAGTTTTGAACACCCCCATCCGTCGATAGCGGAAAATAATATTCAGTATCCGTTTACATAACGCTCCTATTTCCCCAGCACCCAGCTTCCGCGGGGCAAAAATTAAATCTTGACAAAATCAAAAGTTTTGTTCATTGAAGCATGTAAAAAACGGAGGCCGAACCTCTTCGACCTCCGTTATCTTGATGAACGATTACGATATTTCCCGGTACATCGCGGGTGCGTCGGCCTTATTGACGGCCTCGGCAACGGCCATAACCTCTAGCTTGAGCGACCGCTGGCCATAACGGATTTCGATTACGTCGCCGACCTTGACGTCGTAGGACGCCTTGGCGACGCGGCCGTTTACTGTGACACGCTCGCCGTCACAGGCCTCGTTCGCGACCGTACGGCGCTTTATGAGACGCGTCACCTTTAAGTATTTATCCAAACGCATTGTATTCCTCCAAAAACAGCAAGGAGCGCGGTCACCCGCGCCCCATTAGCCTTTTATCGCTTCGCCGTTGGCGGCGACTGAGCAAAAATTACTTATCGACAGCGTCCTTGAAAGCCTTACCGGCCTTGAAAACAGGGACTCTGGACGCGGGAATCTGGATTTCTTCCTTGGTCTTGGGGTTGCGGCCCACACGGGCCTCACGGGTCTTGACATCAAAAACGCCAAANNTTCTTAGAAAGTCCTGTTTTTTCCGCTACAGCGGCAATAAGCTCTGCTTTATTCATACTTCTCCTCCTAATGTAATTGACTGTCTTGTCATAAATAGTATTTAAAATAGAGTTCGTAAAAAACTCTTTTTTATTCGTTTTGTTCGGATTTTTTACTCTGTTCCCAAAGCTTGTCCATCTCTTCGAGGGACATGTCCGAAAGCCTTCCACCCGACCTTTCGGCCTCCTGCTCAACATAGTTGAAGCGGCGGATAAATTTTTCGCAACTTTTGTGCAGTGCCGTTTCGGGGTCCGTTTTGGTAAAGCGCGCAATATTCACAACGGTGAAAAGGAGATCGCCCAGTTCTT
>DEMY01000006.1:0-410 GCA_002359425.1 Clostridiales bacterium UBA2658 | reverse complement strand
TGGAGCTTATCCAAAGCACCGTCGGCGTCCGGCCAGTCAAAGCCGGCTTTCGCGGCTTTCTTTTGGATTTTTTCGGCGCGCCAAAGGGACGGAAGCGTTTCGGCCACGTCGGCCATCGTTTTGGTTACGGTGGTCTGGGACTTCTCTTTTTTCTTTAGCTCATCCCAGTTCTTTATGACGTCGCCGCTTCCCTCTACCGTCACCTCTCCGAAAACGTGAGGATGGCGGTAAATAAGCTTTTTGACGGAGGCATCCGCCACATCGTCTAAATTGAAGCCGCCTTTTTCCTCCTCAATACGCGCGTGGAACAAAACCTGCATCAAAAGGTCTCCGAGTTCTTCCTTTAAATGCTCGGGGTCGTTCTCATCAATAGCCTCGCAAACCTCATAGGCTTCCTCCAGCAGATTACG
>DEMY01000048.1:7012-26804 GCA_002359425.1 Clostridiales bacterium UBA2658 | reverse complement strand
CTCCGGCTGCCTCGGCGGACTCATGTACTTTGTCTTTATCCTGAGCGTCAGCATCATTCTCGCCTGTCTAGGCTGGATGGCCGCGAGCGACGTTTTCGCTCTCAACAAGGAGGAAATGACCGCCCAGATCACCGTTCCAGACGAGGACTTTACCGCGAAGAACATCACCGTCACGGCAAGCGACGGCTCAAAGCCTCAAAAGACCGTCAAAATCGCAAACATGGGCAAGGTTTCCCAGATTTTGAAGGACGCCGGCATCATTCAGTACAAGGGCCTTTTTAAGCTCTATGCCTCCTTTTCCAACGCGGGCGAAAAGATCGACCCCGGCTCCTACAATCTCTCAACACTCTACGACTACCGCGCCATTATTAAAAAGATGCAGTTTGGTAGCGACTCGCAAGTCAAAATAAAGGTCATGTTCCCAGAGGGCTACACCGAAGCGGAAATTTTCAAAAAGCTTGAGGAGAACAAAATCTGCACCTATGACGCGCTCATGGACTGTGCCGCGAACACAGAATTCAGCTATAAATTCCTCGAAGATATTCCGATGGGCGACGCCAAGCGGCTTGAGGGCTTCCTCTTCCCGGACACCTACGAGTTCTATCAGGGCATGACGCCGGAGGCCGCAATCGACATCTTCCTCAAAAACTTCCACTTGAAGCTCACCGCCGAGATGTGGCAGCTCGCGCAGAACAAAAATCTTTCCATGCGCGACGTCATGAATATCGCCTCCATGATCGAAAAGGAAGCCGCAAACAACGACGAGCGCCCGATCATTGCAAGCGTTATCTACAACCGTATCAAGGCCGGCATGACGCTTGGCATCGACGCAACGATCCAATACGCGCTGCCCGAGCACAAGGAAACCCTTTCAGAAGAGGATCTCAATCTGAACAGCCCCTACAACACACGCAAAAACAAGGGCCTGCCGCCGACGCCGATCGCAAATCCCGGCTCCCCTTCCATCACCGCAGCCTTGAAACCGGCAGTCACAAATTACTACTACTATGCGCTCGACGAAGCCACCGGCAAGCATAAGTTCTTCACGAATTCCAGCGCTTTCAATGCATTCGTCGCAACACAGAATTATTAATACCGCACAAACTGTGCCGGGGGACGATGCTGCACCGTCCCCCGATTTTCCGAACAAGGAGGCTGCTTTGAAACCAGAACTTCTCTCCCCCGCCGGCGATATGGAGCGGCTGAAAATGGTCCTGCACTACGGGGCGGGCGGTTTCTACCTCGCCGGGAAGCAGTTTGGTCTGCGCGCTTCCGCCGGAAATTTCGACGAGGGCGAGCTGAAAAAAGCCGTCGCTCTCTGCCATGAAAAGAACGTCAAAGTCCACGTCGCCGTAAACGCCCTTCCGCGCGAGGACGAGCTTTCCGCTTTGCCTGCATATCTGGAATTTCTAAACAGCGTCGGCGTTGACGCGCTCATTATCGCGGATCTCGGCGTTTTCGCTCTGGCAAATAAATACGCGCCGAAGCCGGAAAAGCATGTTTCTACCCAGCTCGGCGTCGTGAACAGCGAAACCTGCAAGCTGCTCTACGACATGGGCGCTTCTCGCGCAGTCCTTGCAAGAGAGCTGAGTCTTGCGGAAATTAAGGAAATTCGCAAAAACACGCCCCAGGGTCTCACGCTTGAGGCCTTCATCCATGGTGCGATGTGTGTGTCCTTTTCAGGCCGCTGCCTTTTAAGCAACTACCTTGCGCAGCGCGACGCGAACCGCGGCGAATGCGCTCAGCCCTGCCGCTGGAAGTATCACCTCGTCGAGGAAAAACGCCCCGGCGAGTATCTGGAGATCAGCGAGGATCAAGGTACTTACATCCTGAACAGCAACGATCTGTGCATGATCGAGCATCTGCCGGAGCTTATGGACGCCGGGATCGAAAGCTTCAAAATTGAGGGCCGCATGAAATCGGCCTACTATGCCGCAGCCGTCACAAACGCCTACCGCCATGCCATCGATGCCGCCGTCTCCGGCGAGCCGCTGCCGCGTATTTGGGCGGACGAGATGGACAAAATAAGCCATCGCAAATACTGCACAGGCTTTTATTTCGGTGAGCCGGGTCAGTATTATGCAAGCAACGACACGCTCTATTTCGCGGCATCCGACGTATGCGCGCTTGTCGAAGCCTGCGACAACGAGGGAAACGCCATTCTCACCATGCGAAACCGCTTCGGCATTGGCGACGAGGTAGAGCTTTTATCAAACGACGCCGAGCCTGTCCCCTTCGCCGTCGGCCCCATGACCGATGCGGACGGGGTTTCAATTGCGGAGGTCCTTCACCCCATGATGGTTTTTCACATGCGCCTTCCCCGTCCCTGTGCCCCCCTGTCTCTCCTGCGAAAGCCCAAATAAACCGTCAGCAGCCACTTATCGCTTCTTCTATTCACGCTTCGTCTAGCCCAATCCTGCGTTCCGTTTTTAAACGGTTCAAAGCAAAAAAACGCGGCCTCTCCTTCGAGAAGCCGCGTCTTCAGGCTATGTATGGCGAAACACCCCCGTACACAGCCGTCTTTTTACTCAGCAGTCCGAGCAGTTTGTGGCGCCGCAGCAGCAGCTCATCAGAACGACGATAATGACAACGACCCACAGGCAACCGTTCATGTTTCCACACATACTTTTTTCTTCCTTTCTCCGCACGCATCTCGTCTCTGACGCCCCGCCGTGCGGCCGGCGGGTGAAGAATTCGTGTCTGTCTGCCTTTCGTTCCATGTTATGCGCCCGCTTCATCCGCTGTTCCCGAAAGAAAAGGCGCGGCGAAGAGGGAACTCATTTCGCCGCGCCGGGTCTATTTACTGTTTTGAAACACGCTCCAAAATGACGGCAAGTTCTTCTCTTGTAACAGGGTCGTGCCAGCGGAAATCACCGCCGTCCCCCTTAAAAATGCCCTTTGCGACCGCCGCGCCACAGGCTTCCCTTGCCCAGTCAGCAGGCTTTTTCTCCTGCTCCACGTCAGAAGCAGGCTCCGCGTTGCTGACCATTGCGGCGAACGGAAAATTTCTGCCCGGACAGGATGTCTGGCCAAAATCCGAATGCTTTCCGACAACGATGGCCGGATAGCGCGAAACGATATCCGCAACCAGCTCGCGGCCTGCTTTTACTTGCGCGTCTGGCATTTTCTCCGTTTCAAAATTGCCTTCAAAGCAAACGCCGATCGAGCAGTAGTTCCAGTTTATCGTGTGCGCGCCGAGCATGTTTTCCGGACGACCGCGATAAACCGTGCCGTCCTTTGCAACGAAGTAGTGGTAGGCGATGCCCGCCCAGCCCTTCGATTTATGATAGGCGTGGATGCCCTCTGCGGTGGCGCTGGACGCCGCTGCATGGTGCACAATGAGCTGTGTCGTAACGTTGCGCGGCGTCAGCGGATAGGCCCAGTCATACTTTTTTTCAGTTACCGTCATCGATCGCACCTCCCGTGATCTGTTTTACAAGCTCGTGTGAGCCAGTCGCGGCAAGACCGGATACGATACCGACCGCGACCGCGTTCAGCGCGTCATNNTGTGACCGGCAACCATTTGTTATCAATTTTTGTCGCCTTCACCAAACAGGCGCCCAGCCATGAAATGACAGTGATTGCCGCAACATAGACGATTTGTGAATTCATTTTTCTACCTCCTGAAATTGTTCCCTCCTCCAATAGGCTGCAAAATGAATTAATTTGAACATTCGGATGCAAAGCGCCGGGAAAAATCAAAATCTCTTGTTTGTCTGTCGCGGCTGACAGAGTTTCTGCATCTTGACAAAGTGCCTTATTTGTGCTTTTATATCATGTTGTGTCAAGGCGTGTACGGCCTTGGCTATAATTTTTTGCCCGAAAAAGCTTAAAGTGCTTTTCTGATACCCTTTTATGATTTATAATTGAAAGGTAATGGAGCAATGACCCGCAAAACCATTCGTCTAACCTATACGCAGACCATCGTTCTGAGCTTTTTCTGTCTCATTTTTGTGGGAGCGATCCTCCTGTGCTTTCCCTTCTCCTCACGCGCACACGAGTGGACGCCTTTCATTGACTCTCTCTTCACTGCGACGAGCGCGAGCTGCGTGACGGGCCTTGTGGTCGTGGACACGCACACGCACTGGTCCTTTAGCGGCCAGCTCATCATTATTGTGCTCATCCAAATCGGCGGACTCGGCGTCATGACCTGTATTGCGTTGTTTTCGCTGTTTTTCAAGCGAAAATTCTCGCTCGGCCAGCGCCGTCTGCTCATGCAGGCAGCCGGCTCTCTCCAAATCAGCGGCATGGCCAGGCTTCTCAAGCGCATTATCCGCGGCACGGTCTTCATCGAGAGCATTGGCGCCGTCGCACTGTGCTTCGTCTTCATCCCCCGCTTTGGCCTCTGGCGCGGATTGTGGTACGCAATCTTCCATTCGATCTCCGCGTTCTGCAACGCGGGTTTCGATCTTCTGGGACGGCCCGGCGCGCAGTTCGTCTCACTCAGCCAACCTGCTTTTCGTTTTGATCCCATCCTCAACTTTACGATCATGGGTCTCATCGTCGTCNNGTCGTCGGCGGTATCGGCTTCATCGTCTGGCGGGACATCTCGCGGCATGGGATGCACTTCCGTCAATACGAGCTGCACTCCAAAATTGCGCTTACAACGACCGCCATTTTGCTTGTCGGCGGAACCGTTCTGTTCTACATCTTTGAAAACCACCACGCCTTTGAGGGCTTTACCGTCGGTCAAAAGATCATGGCTTCCATGTTTCAGTCCGTCACACCGCGCACGGCGGGTTTCAATACCTGTGACCTCACAAAGCTTTCCGAGCCGGGTCGCCTTTTGTCCACTATGCTCATGTTCATCGGCGGCAGCCCCGGCTCCACCGCCGGCGGCATTAAAACGACGACCTTTGCTGTGCTCATTCTCACGACCATCGCCTCCGCCAAACGCGAACCACACGTCACCGTCTTCAAGCGCAAGTTTGACAACGACACGCTCATTCAGGCCAGCGCCATTTTCACAACCTACGGCGTGCTCCTGCTGACAGGCGTTCTCATCATCGCCGCCATCGAACCGCATTCGCTCACAGAGATCCTGTTTGAGGCGGCCTCCGCCATCGGCACCGTCGGACTAACGCTCGGCATCACGCCGTCGCTTTGCGGCGTCTCAAAATGCATTCTTATTCTTCTGATGTTCGCGGGCCGCGTCGGCGGACACGCGTTTATGCTCGTTCTCGCTGAAAGGCGTAAGGCCGTCCCCATCACCCGCCCCTCGGCGCAGATCCTGATCGGCTGATTTTTATGTACTTATCAAAGGAGTAACTACTGACATGAAATCCATTTTGGTCATTGGCATGGGGCGCTTTGGCCTCCAATTTGCACAGCGCATGCAGGAGCTTGGCAACGATGTCATGGTTGTTGACCGGGATGCTGGCCTCATCGATGAGATCGCCTACGAATTCACAGACGCGCACATCGCCGATTGCACAAATGAGACGGTTCTCGCCTCCCTTGGCATCAACAATTTTGACACCTGCTTTGTCACGATCGGAGAAGATTTTCAGGCCTCCCTCGAAATCACCTCCATGCTCAAGGAGCTTGGCGCGGCGCACGTCGTTTCAAAGGCCCGCACGGAGCGGCAGGCAAAGCTTTTAACCAAGATCGCNNATCCTGAGCGTGACGCCGCCGAAAAGTGCGCCGTGCGCTACAATTCAGACAATATTTTCGATTTCATCCAGCTCACCAGCGACTACTCGATCTATGAAATTCCCTGTAGCGAAACCTGGATGAACAAATCCGTTTCGGAGATAAACGTCCGCAGCAAATACAGGGTCAACCTAATCGCTGTCAAACACGACAACACGCTTCAGCCAGCTCCCGGCGCGGACTACGTCTTTTNNTTCTTGGCAAGGCTTCGGACGTGTTCAAGCTCGGCGGCAAAACCGAAAGCTGAGTTTCTTCCACAGCCGCCGGTCAAACGCACGCCGGTTTTCCGGCAAGTACAAAAAAGCAGAAAGGGAAACTCCATGAAAACTTATCAAATCGTAACGGACGCGACATCTGATCTGCCTTTAGAACTGGTGGGAACGCTGGACGTTCACGTCATTCCGATGCACTGTGTCATCGACGGCACGGACTACCTTATCACAGCGGACAACCGTAATCTCTCTTCGCATGATTTTTATGATATGCTCCGCAAAGGCGCGGTATCGACAACAACACAGGTCAATGGGGAAACCTTTAAGGACGAGGTTCGTCCGTTTCTAAAGCAGGGCCTCGATATCCTCTATATCTGCTTCTCCTCCGGCCTTTCGAGCACCTTTAACTCCGCGCGCATCGCAGTGGAGGACTTGCAGGAGGAATTTCTGGACCGCAAGGTCGTTGTCGTTGACTCTCTGAGCGCTACTGGCGGCGAGGGTCTTCTCGTTTACCACGCCGTCAAGCGCATGGAGGAGGGAATGGACCTCGAAACGCTCACAAAATGGGTAGAGGACAATCGCCTCCACCTCGCCCACTGGTTCACGGTGGACGACCTCAAGTTCTTAAAGCGCGGTGGCCGCGTTTCGGGTGCGGCGGCACTCGTCGGCTCCATGCTCAGCGTGAAGCCCATTCTTCACGTCGATGACGAAGGAAAGCTTACGCCGGTGGACAAGGTTCGTGGCCGCAGAAAGAGCCTCGAGGAACTCGTTACGCACATGGAAACGTCGGCAATTGACCCCGCCGGTCAGACTGTTTTCATCAGTCACGGTGACACGCCGGAGGACGCCGCCTACATTGAAACGCTCGTCCGCGAAAAGCTCGGCGTCAAGACCGTCTATACCGGTCCCGTCGGCCCTGTCGTCGGCTCCCACGGAGGACCGGGCATCATTTGCCTGTTCTTCCTTGCAAATGAAAGATAAAAAAGCTGCTGCAAGCCATTCGGCTTTGCAGCAGCTTTTTTCATGCGCCCTGCGCGTGCAAATAGGCAAGCGCGTCCGCGAGCGTTCCAACGCTGTCGATCAGCCCGCTCGAAACGGCTTCCTCCGCGTCAATGACGCTGCCGACGTCGTTTGCAAGCTCACTCGTGCGCAGCATATAGTCCATGAGCTTCGCACGCTCAATGTGGGAGTTGCGGACGATGAACTTCACGACCCTCTCCTGCGTGCGTTCAAAGTAGTTGAAGCTCTGCGGCACCGCGATAACGACCCCGTTCATGCGCACCGGGTGCAGGGTCATTGCCGCTGACGGCGCGATAAAGCTCTTTTTCGCCGCCACTGCAAGCGGCACGCCGATGGAGTGTCCGCCGCCCAGAACGACCGAGGCCGTCGGCTTATTCATGCCCGCGATTAGCTCCGCGATGGCAAGGCCCGCTTCAACGTCGCCGCCCGCCGTGTTCAAAAGGATCAGCAGGCCCTTTATTTCCGGGCTTTCCTCCACGGCGGCGATAATGGGCATCAGGTGTACGTATTTCGTCGTTTTGGACCCGTCGTGTAAAATCTGATGTCCCTCTATCTGGCCAATGATGGTGAGACAATGAATCACGCTCTCGCCCGTTCCCAGAACACAGCTTCCGTATTTGTCAACGTCCGAGCCGCTGTTTTCGCTTTCCTCGTCGTCCTCGCGCATATCAAATTCATCTTTCATAAAAAATCCCCCGTTTCCACAATAGTCTGTGCGGAAACGGGGGATTTTATTTTAATATGCGCCGAACAAAGCTGCAAACGTTAAAACAATGGCTACGTTCCTAGAAACACTTTGCTTTTCAAGGAACAGCGCGGCAAAGCCGCACAAATAAATCGCACAGCGGTTTATTCAGCAGACATTTTTTGTTTTTTTTATTTGTTATCGGCATAAACGGCTTTAATACCCTTGAAGGTCATATAGCAGTCAAACTTTGCGACCGTCTCATACGGTGCGTGCATGGAGAGAACGGGAACGCCCGCGTCGATGGTGTCGATGTCGCGCTCGGCCATATACATGGCGACCGTTCCGCCGCCGCCCTGATCGACCTTGCCAAGCTCCGCGAGCTGCCAGACAACATTGTTGTTGGCAAAGATCGTGCGCAGCTTCGAGACGACCTCGGCGGAGGCGTCGTTCGACTCGAACTTGCCGCCGTGGCCTGTGAACTTGCAGATGCCCATGCCGTAGTTCACAAGGGAAGCGTTGCGCTTTTCATAAACGTCCGCATAGATGGGGTCAAACGCAGCCGTCACATCTGCCGAAACACAGAAGCTGTTTGCAAAGCAGTGCGCGAGCTTTACGCCCTGACTGTCGCAGAGGTCTCCCATAAAGCGCTCGAACGCGCGGGACTTCATGCCGGAAACACCCTCGGAGCCGATCTCCTCCTTGTCCGCCAGAATGCATACAGCGGTCTTTTCGGGGTTCTCCGTGTCCAGAATAGCGGCAAGCTCGGCGTAGGCGCAGACGCGGTCGTCGTGGCCGTAGCCCGCAATGAGACTGCGGTCNNGAACGGCAGAAAGTTCGGCGGAGAGAAAATCCTCCTCAATGATGCCGTATTTCTCATGCAAAAGGTCCATAATGGCAAGCTTCACGCGGTCGGAGGTGTCCTCCTTGTCGGGGATGGTGCCGATCATGATGGCCATGTCCTCGGCTTTGATAAATTCGTTCGCATTTTTCTTGAGCTGATCACGTCCAAGATGCGGAAGAAGGTCCGAAATCTGGAAAATTGGGTCGCCCTTGTCGCGGCCGATGCAGATGGTCTTTCTTTCGCCGTTTTTGAGAACGACCACGCCGTGCAGCTCAAGCGGAATCGTGAGCCATTGGTATTTTTTGATGCCGCCGTAGTAGTGCGTTTTGAAATAGCAGATCTCGCCGTCCTCATACATCGGCACCTGCTTTAAGTCGAGACGCGGGCTGTCGATGTGCGCGGCGGCAATGGTCGCGCCCTGTTCCAGCGACTGCTTGCCGATGATGGCAAGCATCAGGGACTTGCCGCGGTTCGAGAAATAGACCTTGTCGCCGGACTCAAGTCTTTCGCCCGGCTCATAAGCCTTGAAGCCCTTTTTCTCCGCAAGCGCAATGCCCGCCGTGACCGCTTCCCGCTCTGTGCGCGCGTCGTTAAGAAATTCCATGTAGTCCTTGCAGTAGGACTCCACAGCTATCTTTTCCTTTTCGTCTATGAGCTCATAGCCGTTTTTCTGCTGATAGAACAGCTTTTCTTTCTTTTCGCATTTTTCTTTTGCCATTATGAATTCCTCCTCAATATATCTTCAAAAATCGTTCTGCATTTTTCGTGAAATTCGGCCTGTGTGCCGTCGTTTAAGATGCAGACGTCGCAGTTTTCCTCAAAAAACAAATTCGGCTTTTGCGCGTCAATGCGAAGCTCGGCATATTCGCGCGCTATGTCTTCGCGCTTCATCAGGCGTTGGACCCGCGCCTTGCGCGGGGCTGTGATGCCCGCCGTCGCCGTACACATCGCGCCGACGCCGCTCTCTATCAGGGCAATGGCGTCAATAGCGGCGAGCGTGCCGCCGTTTCTGGCCCAACGCAAGAGCATCGCGTTCATCTCGTCGCCGACGCACTGATGCGTAATCTTATTCAGCGCCGCAAGCGCGGTAGGGTCGGAAAAAACGATCTCGCCCAGCGCCTTTGTGTCGTCCGAACCGGGCTTCAGCGCACCGGGAAAGCGTTCGTTTATGGCGTCCCGCATCGCGCCCGGTTCGCGCAGCAGGCGGTGATATACCTCGTCACAGTCTATCACAAGGCCGCCCAGCTCTTCAATGACCTGGAGCGCGGTCGTTTTGCCGCAGCCCGTACCGCCCGTGATGCCGATAATGGTCATGTTCGCAACGAGCATCATGTTCAGCTCCGTTATCGACACAGCGCCCTCGCGCAAAACGGCGTACGGCGTTTTCGAGAGGTCGATGAGCGTTGACTCCTTGCCGAGCGTGCATTTGCCGCCGTCGATGATCCCGTCTATCTTGCCGTCAAAATAGCGCCAGACTTCCTCCGCCGTTACAGGGCTTTTCTCCCCCGACGGATTGGCGGACGGTGCGGCGAGCGGGAAATTGGTCTCGTCCAAAACCACCCGTAAAAGCGGATGATCGGGGCACCTCAGCCCTACGGTAGAGCCGCCCGCGCGGACAATATCGGGAATGCAATCCTTGGCCTTTAAAACAATGGTGAGCGGTCCCGGCCAGTAGATATCCGCTAGCTTTTTGGCGGCAGGCGGCACGTTCTCGCACAGCATGTCCATCGCGTCCTTGCTGGAAACCATGAGGCTCAGCGGCTTTTTTTCGGGTCTGCCTTTGACCTCATAGACCTCCGCCACTGCCTTCTCGTCGAAGCCGCAGGCGGCAAGACCATAGACCGTTTCGGTCGGCACCGCGACCAGTCCGCCGTTTTTGAGCGTTTCGGCGGCGGCGGGGATATCGTTTGTAAAATCTTTCGTGATCATGCCCTATCATCCCTTACGAACGCAAAAGCGTTACCGGGCAATCCTCCCGGTTTTTAGAGGTTTTCGTGCAAACTAAAGTTCTTTTTGTCCTTATTTCTGCAAGAAAAAGGATTACTCCACCGCCGCCTTGAGCTTTTCGGCCTGATCGGCTGTTACGAGCGCGTCGATAAGCTCGTCAAGGTCGCCGTTCAGAATCTGCTCAATTTTGTAAAGCGTGAGATTGATGCGGTGATCCGTGACCCGGCCCTGCGGAAAATTATAGGTGCGGATGCGCTCAGAGCGGTCGCCGGTGCCGACTTGACTTTTGCGCTCGGCGGCGACCACTGCGGCCTGCTTTTCGCGCTCCGCCTCATACAGGCGCGAGGCCAGAATCTTCATCGCGCGATCCTTGTTTTTGTACTGGCTGCGCTCGTCTTGGCATTCGACCACCGTGCCGGTCGGCAGGTGCGTGATGCGGATGGCGCTTTCGGTTTTGTTGACGTGCTGCCCGCCCGCGCCGCTGGAGCGGTAGGTGTCTATCTGGAGATCGGTGGGGTTTATTTCAAAATCGACTTCGTCCATCTCCGGCAAAACAGCGACGGTGACGGTGCTCGTATGGATGCGGCCGGAGCCTTCGGTGTCCGGCACGCGCTGAACGCGGTGGACGCCGCTTTCAAACTTGAGCCGGGAATAGGCGCCTGCGCCCTCAATGACGAAGCTGACCTCCTTGATGCCGCCAATCTCCGTTTCGTTGATATTGGCGATCTCGGTCTTCCAGCGCTTCGCCTNNGTAGAGGTCGGATGCAAAAAGCGCCGCCTCGTCTCCGCCCGCGCCGCCTCGAATTTCAACGATGACATTCCGCTCGTCGTTCGGGTCCTTTGGCAGTAAAAGCAGCTTCAGCTCTTCGCCGATTTTCTCCATATCAGCCTTGGCTTCGTCCAGCTCCTCGCGCAGAAGCTCCTTAAACGCCGGGTCGTCCGAGCCTGCATCCAAAAGCGTTTTCGCTTCGTTTGCCGTATCCTCCGCTTTGCGATAGCGGCGGTAGGCCGCAACGACCGGCTCAAGCTCCTTTTGCTCCTTGGCAAGCTTGGCATACTGCGAAACATCCCCGTACACCGATGGGTCGGCCATCTTCTTTTCTATTTCAATGTATTTTTCTTCAATTTCTTTGAGTTTTTCGAGCATAAACGCTTCTTCCCCATTAAAATGTACCCTGACAGACAAGATATTGTATCACGCGGCCATTTAAATGTAAACAGTGTACTTTTTTACCGCGTCAGCGCGGCAAAGGCGCTGCCGGCGAGGGTCGCGTCTTCAGCGCGGCAGAAAACGATGTGCCGCCCGTACTGCCCCTCCGCAACGGTTTTCAGACAGGCGTCGAGCTTGTCGCGCAACAAAAGCGAGTTATAGAAGGTCGAGCCTTCCGCAACGACCGAAAACGGCCGCGCCGCCGTTTTGCCCCCGTCGCAGTGCAGGCACAGGGCGAGAACATTTGCGCAAACGAGCTTTGCAGCGCGCTCGAATGCGGCGTCAACGAGCGTTTGCAGCACAATTCTGTCTGCCTCCGTGCAGAGTGCCGAGACGCGGTTTTCTCTGCCGCGCAAAAAATCGTCCAGCTCAGGAGCCGTAAGCGGCTCGGGCTTCCGGAACGCGGCGGACAAAAGCCCCGCACCCGCAGCAAGCTGCGCCTCGCTGGTGACGACCCGCCCGAGATAGACGCCGGAGAGCATTTTTTCAAAACGATAAGCCCCCGGGTTTTCCGAGGCCGCATCCACCATTTCGTCCGCACGCCCGCGGAAGGCCCGCGAAAAATTGCCGGACTCGCAGTTCACGATCATGTTCTTCGCGCCGTGCAGCTTTTTGATGCGCGCACCGCGCTCTGCATAGCAGGTATTGCAGCCCGTGCCTAAAATGAGACCGGAAAGCCCGCCCGTCCGGTCCAAGCCGAGCACCGTCGCGCCGCCGAGAAGGCTCGCCGCCGTGTCGTTCAAAAGCGTAAGCGAAAGATCCTTTTTGACACCCTTTTCTCTCAGCTTCCGCAGAAGGCTTCTACCGATCATGCGGCCCTCAATGCCGGAAACACGAACTTCCTTCGTTAGACATATGACCTGCCCGTCCCCGTCTGGAAAAATGGTCGCCGGATAGGAGAAGCAAAAGCCGATGCGGTCGCTCGCCTCTGTAAAGGGCAGAACGTCATCCGCAAGCTCAGAGAAAAACGCCTCTGCGCTCACGGTTCCCCGGCTGCCCGGCATGGGGCTTTTCTCCTCGCGCAAAACGACCGGCACGCCGTTTTGAAATTCGACCAGCGCCACGCGCAGATTGGTCCCGCCCGCATCGATCGCGATGACAGGAACGCCGTCCTGCGGTGCACCCTCCACGGATACATAGGCCGGTATCATCTTTAAAGACGAGGGATCGCCCGCAAGTCCAGCGTCCATTTCGGACAAAAATGCCTTTATAAAAGCGCCGCTATCCGTCTGGTCCGGATGCATGTCGATAGAAGCGAGGAATGCCGGGGTCTCCGCTGAAAGCTCGCGCATAAAGTCCACCTGCCCGTTTCTATTATGAGATGCTCTCAATACGGTTATTTTACCATAAGACCCGCGTTTTGTACAGCGCCGCCGCGGCACGGAAAAAAGGGACATGTTTAAAAATACATGTCCCTTTTTTCTTACGCACACTGCTTTTAGTGCTCCGCAACCTTGCGGCGGAGGCTCAGGCAGTCGGCGATCATCGCGATAAACTCGGAATTTGTGGGCTTTCCCTTGACGTTGGAAACGGTGTAGCCAAAGAACTTCTGGAGCGTTTCGATGTCTCCGCGGTCCCATGCGACCTCGATTGCATGGCGGATGGCACGCTCAACGCGGGATGGCGTCGTGTTAAACTTTTTTGCAACGGTTGGATACAGGACCTTCGTTACGGAGTTGATGATCTCCATGTCGTTGATCGTGAGGATAATCGCCTCGCGCAGATACTGATACCCCTTGATGTGCGCGGGCACACCGATTTCATGGATGACCTCGGTTACAACTGCCTCGAGGTTTTGGTCGTTAGGCCGCATATCAACGCCCTGCTTTGCAAGGCTCTGACTGGAAATGTGCGCGGCCTGCTGTGTTACCTGCCGGATGCGCGCGAGAAGCGCCGGTACGTCGCAAGGTTTCGGCATGAAGTAATACGCCCCCAACTCAGCCGCTTCCTGTACGACGTGGTCATTGAAGAAACCCGACACGATGATGACCGCAGGCTTCATATCCATTTGGGCCAGTTTTTGCAGAACGCCGAGGCCATCCAGCTTCGTAAGTACAAGATCCATCACGATCACATTCGGATGCTTCTGCTCAATGAGCGCCAGCGTCTCGATACCGTCCCCCGCGGTACCTACGACGAGCATGTCTTCCTCTGATGAAATCGTGTCCGCCATCAGAAAGCGGAAATCCTCCCCGGAATCTGCGATAAGAACTCTGGACTTGGTTTCCATAACATTCCCTCCGAAAATATACGTACGGCAGGCCATATATCTGTTTTTCAGCACGAACGCCGCCAAACGAATATAATTTACCATATCTAGTCACAAAGTGCAACTAAATTTTTCAAATTAAAGCAAGTTTTTGTTTACATAATTCGACTTTACTCGACTAAAGCAGTAAAAAAATCTTTTTCCGAGCTATATCGACTGAAAACAGGTGTTTTTTCTTTTCAAAAACCACCGTTTTGTAGCCGCTTTCTACACGCTTTGCGCCGAAAATGTCGAAAGCGAAATTCGCCTTTTCCGCGTCCTCCATCTGCTATTTCGCGGGGCCACGCCCCTTGCTTGTATCTCTCTGCCGGTTTCGCCGGAAAAAGCGTCGCGGGAAATGCCCGCCCTCGCCCCTGTTCGCAGTCAAAGCATTTTTTAGGGGGCAATCTATTTGACTGCCCCCGCGATTTATGCCGCATTCTCTTCCTCAATGTCCCCAGACTCCGCAAGCATCTTCTCAACAGAGACGCCAAAGCCCTTTGTAGGGTCGTTCACCAAAACGTGCGTCACAGCTCCGATGAGTTTTCCGTCCTGAATGATCGGGCTGCCGCTCATGCCCTGCACAATGCCGCCCGCGCGGTCAAGGAGGTTTTGATCCTTGACTGTCAGCATGAGGCTGCGTCCATCCGTATCGCCATGATAGACGCGCGTGATTTCCACCTCAAATTCCTCCGTATCGCTCCCGCTTATATTTGTGCGTACCGTCGCCTTGCCGAGCTTTATTTCGTCCTCGTCCGCAATGGGAATAGCCTTTTTCGCGTCCGGCTGATTTGTTTTCAGCGTTCCGAAAATGCCGCAACGCGTGTTCTTCAAAATACTGCCGCAGGGACTCTGCGCCGCAAAGTCACCGCACAGCTCGCCGGGTGCGCCGGGCGCGCTCTTTTTGACGTCTACAATGATCGCGCGGAAAAGGTCGCCCCGTCCAAGCGGAATGATAACGCCCGACTCCGCATCGTTGATGCTATGGCCGAGGCCACCGTAAAGCCCTGTCTGCGGGTCATAATACGTCATAGTGCCAATGCCCGCCACATTGTCGCGCAGCCAGATACCCAGCTCCGGCGCGCCGCTTTTCATATCTGGCGTAAGTGTTAGCTCCTTTTTCTGCTCCTGCCGCTGGATCGTCACTTTAACAGGCTCTCCCGTCAGCTTTGCCACCGCCTCGCGAAAGTCCGCCGCAGAGGAAATTTTGTCGCCCCCCATTTTTGTAATGAGGTCGCCCGGCAAAATCCCCGCCGTCGCCGCCGGAGACGGCGCCGAGCCGTTTTCCGCCGCCGAAAGGCCGACAACCAACACCCCGTTTGTGAACATTTGTATACCGACCGCGTTTCCCATCGGCACAAGCTTTTTCTCTTTTTTTGCTGCTTCAGCCCCCGGCGTCAGTGCCGTCAGCGCCAGCGCAAAAGCAACGACCGCCGCGCCAAGCCTCTTTTTCCTTTTCATCCCTGCTCCCCCGATTTCTTTATTTCTTGCGTGTCCCGCGTATTCAGTATGTTCCCCGCCGGGCAATTTAAGCGCCGAAGGGTGGCTGCAATTTTTCTCTCGATTACCTGTCGGCCGCTTTCGCGCATAGAATAGAGCATAACGGGAAAAAAGCAAATTTTGTTTCATTGATTTTTTGAACGGAGGCAGTTATGAAAAAAAGCTGTAATTGTTCGGGAAAAAAGCTCCCGATGTTTTCGCCTGGCGACAGCCCCGCGCCGCCGTCCTCAGACACCGTATATCTAGAAATGAACCGCCTCGCCGGAACCTATCCTTTTGTGACGCTCTCAGAGTACGGCAGAAGCGTTCTGGGGCGTCCGCTATTGTACATCTGCGCGGGAACCGGGGCGCGCCGGGTCTGGATCAACGCCTCGCACCATGCAAACGAATGGATCACGACAATGGTGCTCCTGAAATTCATGAACGAGCTTTTTGAAAAAGCGCAGACCGGCGGCGAGATTTCCGGTTTTGACGCAAAAACGCTTTTACGCAACGCGCGATTGTGCTTCATGCCGCTTGTGAACCCGGACGGAGTCGATCTGGTGCTCGGAAAGCTCGATCAAATTGAGGTTGCCGATGCAAGGAAAGTCGCGAACAATTATCCGTTTATCCCCTTTCCATCCGGCTGGAAAGCAAATCTTCGCGGCATTGACCTGAATTTGCAATATCCCGCAAACTGGGAAAAGGCAAAGGAAATCAAATTCGCACAGGGCTTCACCTCGCCCGCCCCGCGCGACTATGTCGGACCGGCGCCGCTCGTCGCCCCCGAGTCTCGCACGCTCGCCGCCTTCACGCAGGCAGGGTCCCCGGACGTAACGCTTTCGCTGCATACACAGGGCGAGGTCATCTACTGGCGCTTTGCGGATTTTGACCCGCCCGGCGCGCGGGAGCTTGGCGAAAAGCTCGCTGTCGCGAGCGGCTATACATTGTCCACCACCCCGCCCGAGAGCGACAACGCCGGCTATAAGGACTGGTTCATACAGGAATGGAATCGTCCCGGCTATACGGTAGAAATGGGCCAGGGCGAAAATCCGCTGCCGATCAGCGATCTGGATAGCATCTATGCGCACACGGCCCCGCTTCTTGCCACCGCCGCCAACGGCTGAACGAAAAACGCGCCCCGTGAAGGGACGCGCTTTTTCATTTCCTTCTAAAGTTTTCGGAAATACCGCTGAGCGCCTCTCCGGCCTCCATATCGCAGCTTCTGCATCTTGCCATGTCGGCAAGGGCCACGATGCCGATGAGAACGCCATCGTCGGTTACCGGCAGGCGGCGTACCTGACGCTCGCTCATTCGCTCTGCCACACGGTTTGCGTCGTCGTGCGGGGAAACGGTTTCAAGGTTCCGGGACATGATCTCGCCCACGCGCAGCTCTTGCGCGGAAGCACCGGGCGCAACGCAGCGCAGGACAATGTCGCGGTCCGTGAGGATACCCTTGAGCTTTCCCTTGTCGTCGCGTACAGGAATCGAGCCTATGTTGCGCTGCTTCATGAGCCGGGCGGCCGCGATGACCGGCTCGTCATCGCAGATCGAATTGACCTGCCCTGTCATAATCTCGCTGATCTCCATTTTTTGTTCACGCTCCTTTGAAGGATTTGTATTCAGTATCGTCCCAAAGGCGCATGAATATTCGCACTGCGTGAAGAAAAAAGGAGGCTGTCCGATTTTTTCATTTTTCGCATATTTTGCGATTTATTATTTATGCGTGCTACCCGTTTGAAAGCGCCTTCAGCGCCGGTCCCGCCGCCTCCGCGAAAAGGCGCACCGCGCACAGCGCCTCCGAAAGCGTGTTGCCGCTGCTGCCAACTTCGAGAATGATGGACCCCTTTGCAAGCTGCTGGTTATAGCGGCCTTTTTTAAGCGCAATGGGACGCATCAGCGTCGGGTGCTTTTCCAGCGCCTTCTGCTGAAGATAAAGCGCAAACTTCAGATTTTCCTGCCAGTTCGGGTGGTACAAGCCATTTTCAGCCGCACCCGCGACAAGCATCACCTGTGAGGCCGCCTCGCCGCCGGATTCCGCAACGGTCTTGTAAACAACATCCCCGCTGCCGATAGCATCCCGGTGCACGTCAAATACAACGGAAATGGAGGGATATTTTTGCAAATATTTTGCGATCATGTCTCCGCTTTTGGCATAGCTGCCGGTGTAGCTTGGCGAGTCGTAGATGCCCCTATCATGTATGACAGAGACACCGTCCTTCTTGAGACAGTCGGCCAGCTCGTCCCCGACACGAATGACGCTGTAGCGCACGTCCTCTGTGCGGAAGGTATCCGTCGGCTTGTAGTCGCTGTAAGTGGGGTCCGACGCATAGGCTTCGCTGCCGTGCGTATGGATGATGAGCACCTGCGGCTCGTCCTTCCCGAGCCGGACAGAGGTTCCTTCGCTCACCAGCGCGCCGAGATCCAGCTCATAGCTTGTCTCGTTCGTGAGCACCATGCCGCCGTGGATGGTCGTCGGAATGATCTTCGGCGTCGCATCTTTTTCGGAGACACCAGCGCCGGTTTCCGGGGTTGGCGAAGGCGGCGTGAAGGGCGGCATCGAGCCTTCCGGCGAGAGTGCGGCTTCAAGCGTCGAATCGTCATCCTCATCGTTCTTCCGTGCCGCGTTCTCTTGCGCGCTTGCAAGGTAGCTCTCGAGTCTTTCGGCAAGCGAGCGCCCCCGCTCCGCCGCGGCGCCAAGATACGCTTCTCCCCGCGGCGTCCCGCACAATGCGGCGGCGGCACACGCGCCGAGTGCCAGCATCGCCAGCGTGAGTATACTTTTTTTCGCATTCAAGGCGTTCCGCCCCCTTTCCGGCATGTCCAATGATTATGCCGGAACGCCCCACTTCATGCCCCGGGACTTATAAAACGCCGCCGTAATTTCCCACAAATCGTAAAAGGCTCTTCGCAAAAATCGTAAAAACGATTTACATAATGAAAATTATTTGACAACCATCCTTCATTTTTACGCAAGAAGCCCCCTCCTGCACCCCCTTTTTTCACTTTCTCCCGGCATTCCGCCGACACAACATTTTGAAAAAACGGCTGTGTTTTCAAGGCTTTCAGCCTCCATCTTGCGGTGCCAGACAGTTTTCATTAGTTTTGATATGTCATTTCGTACAAAATCCCAATTGTTTTTTTGACGCTAAAATGAAATAATTAGTTCACAATTTGAGAATGCAATACTGTCCGCTTTTATCCCGGCGACAGAAAATGAATTGCAAACGACCGAAAAAATGACTGGAAACAGGAGCATCACATGAAAATGTTCTCTCAAAAAAGAATAGCCGTGTTATGCGTTGTCTGTTTAATCGTCTGTATGGTCAGCGGTTTCACCACGCCAAACGCTGGCGCGGACGCCGCGGCGGCCGCGAGCGCCGAAGCGTCCGTCTCTGGAACCGCCGCTGACAAGACAATTCCCGTGTACATAAACGGAATGAAATTTTTCGACGGCATCTGCGTTGGCGATACGACCTATACCGCCCTCAGCGATTTCTACAACGCCGCCGAAATACAGACAGACATCGCCTGGGATGAGGCCACCGGCACCGCCGCCGTGACCGCCCCCAATTTCTCGCTCACGGCAGTTGTGGGCGAAAAATATGTCACTGCGAACGACCGCTGCTTCTACGTGAAGGACGGCGTGCAGCTTTTAAACGGCAAGATCGCAGCCCCCCTGCGCGTCCTTGCAGGTACGCTTCAGTATAACGTCGAGTGGGACAAGACGACAAATGCCGTCAGTCTGACGGCGGACGAGCCTGCTCCGCTGGAGTCCGCCGCGGCGCATTATAACGAGCAGGACCTTTACTGGCTCAGCCACCTCATCAACGCCGAATCCGGCAACCAGCCCATTGAGGGCAAGATTGCCGTCGGCAATGTCGTTTTGAACCGCGTGGCCGACCCGAGCTGCCCCGACACGGTCTACGGCGTCGTTTTCGACAATCGCTTCGGAACCCAATTCTCCGTAACCAGCTCTGGCGGCATTTATGCCGAGCCGAACGCAGAATCCATCGTCGCCGCAAAAGCCTGTCTCGAGGGCGCAAACGTCGTAGGAAACGCAATGTTCTTTGTAAACCCACAGCTTGCCGCTGCCGGTTGGTTCGACAAAACCCGCACCTTCATCGCCACGATCGGTGAACACGATTTCTACGCATAAGCAGTAGACGAAACGGAAAAAATATGCTATCATCAGGGTGTATCAAAAGGTACGCCCTGATTTTTTTAGGAGGAAACGCACCGTGCAACAAAACGACGCCCATTCAAAATCAAACGGCTTCGACTCGCTGAGTCTCACGCTGACCGCAGCCGCCATCCTGTTCCTGTTGCTCGGCAGGCTCACAGGCGTTTTCTATTTCCTCGCGGGCATTTCGCTTGCGCTCGCCGTGTGGCGCGCCTGCTCCAAAAATCTCGCCACGCGGCAAGCTGAAAACTACAAGTTCATGCATATCACCGGCGACATGCGCGAGGGCTATGAGCGTTGGCGCTTCCGCAG